>NZ_LDRT01000001.1 GCF_001476655.1 Microbacterium testaceum
TGGGTATAAGGGACAGGCAGTGGCCAGCACCGCGTCGGCGGCCGAGCTCTGCGTCGCGAGCGCCTCGGCGCGCGCTGCGGTCGACTCCGCGAGAAGACGCGTGCGCTCAGCCTCGGCAGAGGCGTCGAGGGCGCGCCGTGATGCCGCGGCGGCGGACGCCTCTGCCGCGTCCAGCTCCTTCTTGACCTCGATCACCGCGGGGTCGTTGTCGTCGGCCGCCGCGGCGAGGACGCGGACCGACGACGGTGTCGACGCCCACGCCGATGCGGGAGCGATGGCGGCGCCGATCAGCGCGCACGCGAGAAGCGTGTGACTGGTGCGACGAATGAGGCCCATGAGGCCACTGTATTCGTCGCACCGTGTCGGAACCACCCGAATGCCTACGGCGCTGCTAGGCTCCTTCGGGGTGCCGTCTTGGCATCCGCTCAATTACATATGAGCACACGGAGCAGGCCGGCAGACGCTGGTCCCCTGTGGTGGACTCCCCGTCTCTAGCCGGGTGGTCGTCTACTGGTGGCCAGTCGCCGGGATTTCCGGGCCGACACGTCGGCGCGCCCTTTCTGCCTGTTCCTGCTCCTTCGCATGTCAGCTCGCCTCTCACACGGGGCGGCGAGCCTAAACAAAGAAGGAGGGACCTCTTGGAAGGTCCAGAAATCACCGCCGCTGAAGCCGTTCTCGACAACGGCCGCTTCGGCACCCGTACCATCCGTTTCGAGACCGGTCGCCTCGCTCAGCAGGCCCAGGGCGCCGTCGCCGCCTACCTCGACGAAGAGACGATGCTCCTGTCGGCCACCAGTGCCGGCAAGCACCCGCGTGAAGGCTTCGACTTCTTCCCGCTGACCGTCGACGTCGAAGAGCGCTCGTATGCCGCCGGCAAGATCCCCGGCTCGTTCTTCCGCCGCGAGGGTCGCCCCTCGACCGAGGCCATCCTCGTGTGCCGCCTCATCGACCGCCCGCTGCGCCCGTCGTTCGTCGACGGCCTCCGCAACGAGGTCCAGATCGTCGTGACCGTCCTCTCGATCGCGCCGGGCGAGTTCTACGACGCCCTCGCCATCAACGCGGCATCCATGTCGACCCAGATCTCGGGCCTGCCGTTCTCGGGTCCCATCGCCGGTGTGCGCCTCGCGCTCATCCCCGGCCAGGGTGAGCACGCCGACCAGTGGGTCGCGTTCCCCAAGGCCGAGCAGCTCGAGGACGCCGTCTTCGACCTCATCGTCGCGGGCCGCGTGCTCGACGACGGCGACGTCGCCATCATGATGGTGGAGGCCGAGGCCACCGAGGGCAGCTGGAACCTCATCAAGGGCGGCGCCACCAAGCCCAACGAGCAGGTCGTCGCCGAGGGCCTCGAGGCCGCGAAGCCGTTCCTGCGTCAGCTCGTGGACGCGCAGAACGAGGTCGCTCGTACCGCGTCGAAGGAGATCCAGTCGTTCCCCGTCTTCCCGGCCTACAGCCAGGAGACCTACGACTTCGTCGCCGGTCGTGCCTACGACCGTCTGGTGCCCGTGTACCAGATCGCCGACAAGCAGGAGCGCCAGAACGCCGATGACGAGGTCAAGACCTCGGTGAAGGAGCAGCTCGTCGCCGCCGTCGAGTCGGGCGAGCTGCCCGCCGTGGCGACCCTCGAGTTCGCCGCGGCCTACAAGTCGGTCACCAAGACGATCGTGCGCGGTCGCATCCTCGCCGAGGGCGTCCGCATGGACGGCCGAGGACTTGCCGACATCCGTCCGCTCGACGCCGAGGTGCAGGTCATCCCGCGTGTCCACGGCTCGGCGATCTTCCAGCGCGGCGAGACCCAGATCCTGGGCGTCACCACGCTGAACATGCTCAAGATGGAGCAGCAGATCGACTCGCTCTCGCCCATCACGAGCAAGCGCTACCTGCACCACTACAACTTCCCGCCCTACTCGACCGGTGAGACCGGCCGCGTGGGTTCGCCGAAGCGTCGCGAGATCGGCCACGGCTTCCTCGCCGAGCGCGCGCTCGTGCCGGTGCTGCCCAGCCGCGAGGAGTTCCCCTACGCGATCCGTCAGGTGTCCGAGGCCCTCGGCTCCAACGGTTCGACGTCGATGGGCTCGGTCTGCGCCTCGACCCTGTCGCTGCTGAACGCGGGTGTGCCCCTTCGCGCCCCCGTCGCCGGTATCGCGATGGGTCTGGTCACCGACGAGGTCGACGGCCAGACGCGCTACGCCGCGCTGACCGACATCCTCGGCGCCGAAGACGCGCTCGGTGACATGGACTTCAAGGTCGCCGGTACCTCGGAGTTCATCACCGCGATCCAGCTCGACACCAAGCTCGACGGCATCCCGTCGTCGGTGCTGGCCGCCGCTCTCACCCAGGCCAAGGAGGCTCGCCTGACGATCCTCAACGTCCTGAACGCCGCGATCGACGCGCCCGACGAGATGGCGCCGACCGCGCCCCGCGTCATCAGCGTGCAGATCCCGGTCGACAAGATCGGTGAGCTCATCGGCCCCAAGGGCAAGACGATCAACTCCATCCAGGACGAGACCGGCGCCCAGATCTCCATCGAGGAGGACGGCACCGTCTACATCGGCGCGACCGACGGCCCCTCGGCCGAGGCCGCCCGTGCCCAGGTGAACGCGATCGCCAACCCGACCAACCCCGAGGTGGGCGAGCAGTTCCTCGGAACCGTCGTCAAGATCGCGACCTTCGGTGCGTTCGTCTCGCTGCTTCCCGGCAAGGACGGCCTGCTGCACGTCAGCGAGGTCCGCAAGCTCGCCGGCGGCAAGCGCGTCGAGAACGTCGAAGACGTGCTCTCGGTCGGTCGCAAGATCCTCGTGCGCATCACGAAGATCGACGACCGCGGCAAGCTGTCGCTCGAGCCCGTGCTCGACGAAGAGGCCACCACGCCCGAGCCGGCCGACACGCAGAGCTCGGCCGCCGCGAGCGAGGGCCCCGAGGCTCCCGCCGAAGGCTGATCCCGCGATCACCGGATGCCCGTCCCGCCTCGTGCGGGGCGGGCATCCGCGCGTCTGCGGTCAAGCGTTATGCAATGTTTATCGGCGCGGCGGACGAATCGGCGGCCTGTTCCGGGCGAGGCTTTACCCTCGTAGTACGCGTCGGGGGGCGTGGACGTCGGCTCACGCGGCGATCTCCCGGTGCAACGAGGGGGATCCCATCATGAGCGGCTCGGGCGTAGAGAACGTCTCGTCCGCGCGCCTGCGTCGCGACCGGTCGCCGCACCCCTCCGCTCCGGTCACCCTCCAGGGGCCGGGCCTCGGCTCGCACGTGCGGGTCCCGCTGGGGGAAACCGGCTTCGACGTGTTCCCCCTGTTCCTCGGCGGCGGCGAGTTCGGCTGGAACGTCGACGCGAAGGCCAGCCACGACATCCTCGATGCCTACGCCGAACTCGGGGGAAACGCGTTGCACACCGCCGACAGCTACGCCGCCGGCCGCAGCGAGTTCATCATCGGCGAGTGGATGCGCACGCGTCGCGTCCGCGACGACGTCGTGCTCACGGTTCGCGTGGGGCGCCACCCTGACAACCCCGGCCTCGACTCGGTCAACCTCGTGCGCGCCGTCGAGGCGTCGCTTCAGCGGCTCGGCACCGACCGCATCGACGTCCTCTCGTTGGACGCGGCCCGAGGCGACGCGGCGGTCTTGGAGGACACGCTCGCCACCAGTGAATGGCTCGTCGAGTCGGGCAAGGTGCGCGCGATCGGCGCGCACGGCTACACCGCCGCGCAGTTGGTCGAAGCGCGGATCCTGTCGTCCGCGGGCTACCCTCGCGTCACCGTGCTCGACGTGCCGTACAACGTTCTGCGTCGCGAGGAGTTCGACGGCGACCTGCGTCTCATCGCGGCGGCGCAGGGGATCGCCGTCACGCCGTCGCATCCTCTCGCGCACGGCTTCCTCGCGGGCGAGACCCGGACCCGCGACCAGCAGTCGCGGTCGGTCCGGGGCTCGCAGCTGGCGATGCATCTGAACCGTCGCGGCTCGAAGGTCCTGCGGGCTCTGGATTCCGTGGGCACCGAGCTCGGGATTCCGGATGCCGCTGTGGCGGTCGCGTGGCTGCTTGCGCAGAAGATCGTGGTGGCCCCGATCGTCAACGCCTTCGCGCCCCGCCACGTCGTGGAGTGCATGCGCGCCGTGGGTGTGCGCCTCAGCCGCGCACAGCTCTCGGACATCGCCCGCGCCGCGGAGTGACGGGCTCCGTCTCGAGGGTGTGACGTAGGGTGGAAGGTGTGCGGCGGGGGGCCGTAGGACTGACGACGAGGTGAGCTGACGTGACGCACTACATCTACCTGGTGCGCCACGGCGAGCATCAGGATGCCGAGCACGGGCTCGCGGACGGACCGCTCTCCCCGCGCGGTCAGCGTCAAGCGGCACTGATCGCCGACCGCCTGTCGGGGCTCCCGCTGGATGCCGTGTGGCACTCGCCTCTGGAACGCGCGGCGCAGACCGCGCACGCCGTCTCCGAGCGTCTGCCGTCGGTCTCGCCCGAGCCGTCCGCCCTGCTGTTCGACTGCGTGCCCACGGGCATGACCCCCGAGACCCCGGCCGCCTACGAGCCGTTCTTCGGGTCCGTCACCGAGGCCGAGATCGATGCCGGCCGGGCTCAGATGGCGGACGCCACGGCCGAGTTCCTCGCCCGCAAGGCCGGCGAGGTGCACGAGCTGCTGATCACGCACAACTTCGTGATCTCGTGGTTCGTCCGCGAGGTGCTGCAGGCGCCCGACTGGCGGTGGATGACGATCAACCAGGCGAACTGCGGCCTGACGGTCATCGCGCAGAAGAAGGGTCGCCCCTGGACGCTGCTGTCGCACAACGATCTCGCTCATCTGCCGGTCGAGTTGCGCACGGGCCTGGTCGACCCGCTCCCGGTCTGACCGTCGTCGCGGGGCGGGTCACCGCCCTCAGCGGCGGCGTGCCAGCACGAAGCCCTGGGAGTGCTTCTCTCGGGCCCGGGCGGTGCGTTCCGCCACGGCGGTGACCTCGAATCCCGCCGCCTCCAGGATGCGGACGACGTCCTCCGGTTCATGGAGCACGGCATCCATCTCGGCGTCGCGTCCGTATGCGCTCCGGATCGTCCGGTGTCCGACCCCCGCCTGAAACCCCAGCAAGACGGGACCGCCGGGGACGAGAACGCGTCGCGCTTCGCGGCTGATGGCGGCGACCTCGTCGGCCTCGCTGTGGATGATGGCGTACCAGCACAGGATGCCGCGCACCGTGGCATCCGGAAAGGGCAAGGCCGTCAGCTCGGCGACCTGGATGGGGATGTCGGGATGCGACGCTCGCGCGTGCGCCGCCATGGCGGGGGAGAGGTCCACTCCGGTGAGCGGGGACGCCCCGAGCGTGGCGAGGTGCGCGAGCAGGCGACCGGTTCCGCACCCCGCGTCCAGGACCGGCCCTTCCCCGTCGGGGAGATCGGTCACGAACTGGGCGATCAGGCCGCGCTCGAGCGGTGCTTCGGCGCGGGTGTCGGGAAGGGCCGCCGCGTAGGCCGCGGCGACGGTGTCGTAGAAGCGCCGCGTCCGGTCGGTATCGGTCATCGCGCCATCATGCCGCGGCCCGGTGTGGCGAGAGTCGCCGACATGTCGGCATCCTCTGATCTCGTCCTCCGACCCGCCGTCGATACGGGACCCCGTCTGCTCGACAGCGTGTACGCCTCGCTTCCCGAGGGGACGGAGCGGGTCGCCATCGAGCACTTCACGATCAACGAGAGCGCCGGTCGCTTCTACGAACGCGAGGGCTTCGCCGTCGAGCGCGTGGAGGACGCGGCATCCGGGGATCCTCGTCAACGTGTGACGTGGCGTGTGAAGGGGCTGCGCTGAGCGGGCCGCCGTGTCGGTGCGCGGCCCTGAGCCCGCCGCGTGGTCCCTGAGTGCGATGCTGCTCCCGATCGCGCTGGACTCCGGATCTCGCTCAGTTGCCGCGTGAGTCGATGACGATCGTGTCGCGGCTGTCGGGGTAGACGAGGGTGACCTCGACATCGCGGGGGAGCGAGGCGCGCACGAGGTCACGTGCGCCAGCACGCTCCTCTGCGGCGTAGGGCAGGTCTCGGTAGATCGACAAGGAGAACCGACACGAAAGCGTTCCGGGCTGTCCCCACTGCACGGCAGGGGATGACGCGAGTTCGTAATGGTCCGCCACGACATTCTGCGTGTCGTGGGCTGCAGTCGCGCACTCCGGAGAAGTCGCCGACAAGGTGTCCGATCCGGTGTCGTAACGGATCGTGACATCCACACCCTCGACGGACAGATCGTTCACGATCGCGAATACCCGATCCGCCACGTCTCGCCGCTGGGAATCGCTCTCGGGCAGGTCCTTCCCCGTGACGACCTCGAACCGGCACCACACGTCCGACTCGCCCGCCCACTCGTCCTCAATCGAGACTTCGTTTCCGTAGGCCTCGTTCGCGATGTCGCGAATCCGCTCCGACAGGTTCCCGCACTCTCCGCTCATGGCGTACTCACCCCACTGCAGACAACCGGTGGTCGAGAAGACGATGGCGATGAGAACCAACGGTGTGAACGCGCGGTACCGAGCCATGCGGTCACGGTATCGAGCGGGGGCCGTGGACGACGTCGCGATCGTTCGACGGTGGACCTCCGGAAGACCCGCGCAACGCGCCTGTGGACAACGCCACGACCGGCGGCGTCGCGCCGCCTAGGCTTGAGTCATGACGACGCGTGTGGCCATCGTGGGCGGGACCGGCAAGCTGGGCGGAGTGATCCGCGAGGTCGTCGAGGCCGAAGAGGGGTACGAGGTGTCCGCGGTTCTCACCTCGAGGTCGGAGATGAGCGAGCTCGACGGTGCCGACCTCGTCGTCGACGCATCGACGCCCGCCGTGTCGATCGACATCGTTCGCGCGGCGATCGAGCGGGGCATCAACGTGCTCGTCGGCACGTCGGGGTGGTCCAACGAGCGCATCGCCCTCGTCCGCCCGCTCGTGGATGCCAGCGGCACCGGCGTCGTCTTCATCCCCAACTTCTCGCTGGGGTCCGTCATCGGCAGCGCGCTCGCCGCCGCGGCGGCGCCCTTCTTCCCCTCGATCGAGATCATCGAGGCCCACCGTGAGACGAAGGTCGACTCGCCCAGCGGCACGGCCGTGCGGACGGCGGAGCTCATCGCCGCCGCGCGCGCAGAGGTCGGACCGGTCGAGTCGCCCCATGTCGACCAGCGCGCCCGCGGTCAGCGGGTGGCATCCGTTCCCATCCACTCGCTCCGTCGCCCGGGCGTGATCGCCCGTCAGGAGACCGTCCTGTCCGGCCCGGGCGAGTCGCTCACGATCGTGCACGACACCGTCGACCCGGCCACCGCGTACGCCCCCGGGATCCGCCTCGCGCTCGCCGCGGCCCGCGAGGCCACGGGCGTCGTGATCGGACTCGACAGCTTCATCGACATCGGCGTACGTACGCGCCCTGTCGCCGCCGAGGCTCCTGTCGCCGACGGCGACGTCTCGGGCCAGGTGGCGGGCGCCACCAGCGCATGAGGGTTCGCCTCGCCGTCGCCCTGATGACGGTGCTGCTTCTGCTCTACGTCTTCCTCGCGGGGCAGCGCGCGATCGTGCTGCTCGGCAGTGGTGAGACCGTGGGTGTCGTCATGGGCACCGCGTTGATCGTCCTGCCCCTGCTTGCGCTGTGGGCCATCGGGCGGGAGCTGTGGTTCGGCGTGCGCGCGCAGCGCGTGGGGGAGCGTCTCGACGCCGAGGGCGGACTCCCCGACGAGGATCTGCCCGTGCGTCCGAGCGGCCGTATCGAGCGCGAGGACGGCGACGCGCTGTTCCCGCGGTACCGCGCCGATGTCGAGGCGCATCCCGACGACTGGCGCGCCCGCTACCGCCTCGGGCTCGCGTACGACGCGGCCGGCGATCGCCGTCGCGCCCGTGAGGCCATCCGCACGGCGATCCGGCTCGAGACGGCCGAGCGCCGCCGCGGCTGACTCCGTCCGCGAGGGAGGGCGCCTGCCTTCGGACGCGCGCGCCGTGGTCCGACGTGTACCCGCCGTGGTCGGGCGTGGACCCGCCGCACGCGATCGCGTCCGGGCGGAGTCAGTCCTCGTCCGGGGCGGGCACGGCGGAGGCGACGGCGTCCTCGATGGTGCGATGCGTGAACGCGAAGCCGTTGTCTTCGAGGACCCGCGGACGCACGTCGGCGTCCGAAGTCAGGAGGGCATCCGTCGCGTCCTTCCCCAACGCGAGCTTCATGCCCCAGACCGGGGCACGGAGGACATAGGGGCGGTTCATCCGGCGGGCGAGGGCGAAACCCAGATCGTTGGCGGTCGCGCGCGTCGGACCTGTCAGGTTGACGGGGCCGTCGACGTCGGAGTCGATGACGTGCCGGATGGCGCGCACCTCGTCGTCGAGGGTGATCCACGGCCACACCTGGGTTCCTCGGCCGATCGGGCCCGAGGCCCCGAGCTTGGTCAGGAGCAGCAAGGGCTTGAGAACGCCCTTCTCGTGAACGATCGGGGCGGTGCGCAGCAGCGCGACACGAGCGTGATCGCCCGCGGCGCGGGCGGCCGCCTCCCAGTCGACGCAGACGTCGACGAGGAAGCCCTTCCCTCGTCCGGAGGCCTCTGTCAGCACGGCGCCCGGCTGGGAGCCGTAGAACCCCGTGGCGCTCGCGTTCACGAGCGCGGGAACGTCGGAACCGAGCGCGCGGATCGCGGTCGCGAGCGTGCGCGTCGGCGTGATCCGCGACCACAGCAGGGTGCTCTTGTACGACGGCGTCCAGGGGAAGCGCCCGATAGAGGCGCCGTTGAGGCAGACCACCGCATCGGCTCCGGCGAGGACGTCGGGGTCCAGGGGAGTGGAGTCCTGCAGCCACTGCACGTCGTGAGGTCCGCGCGGCTCGTGGCGCACGAGCGACGTCACCTCGACGCCGTCGGCGCGCAGCGACTCGGTCAGAGCCGAGCCGATGAGGCCCGACGCGCCGGTGAGGACGACGCGTCGGGCCGGGGTCTCAGGCAAGCGTCGCCTCGAGGGTGATGTCGATGCCCGCGAGCGCCTGCGACACCGGGCAGTTCGCCTTCGCGTCGTTGGCGATCTTCTCGAACGTCGCCGCGTCGAGACCGGGTACGACGGCGTTCACGTTCAGGTGGCTACCGGTGATGCCGGTGCCGGGCTTGAACGTGACGGACGCGGTGGCGTCGACCGACTCCGGCGGGGTGCCGTTCTCGGCGAGGGCGTTCGACAGCGCCATGCTGAAGCACGCGGAGTGCGCGCCGGCGAGGAGTTCCTCGGGCGTGGTGACCGAGCTCGAGCCCTCGCTGCGGGCCTTCCAGTTGACGTCGAACGTGCCGATGCCGGAAGAGGTGAAGGTGACCTCGCCCGATCCCTCGAAAAGGCTGCCTTTCCAGGCGGTGGCGGCTTCGCTCGTGACGGCCATGGGAACCTCCGTGGTGTCTGCGCGGTCCGAGGACCACGTCGTGATGGGTGCGATCCGGGTGACCGCGACGCGGCCAGCCTAACGAGGACGACCGTCACGCTTCAGGTCTTGACAGCCCTTCCGTGGGGAACCGATCAGGCGGATGCCGGCCCCCGGCGCCCCACCACGCCCGCCCGTTGCAGAACGAGGTAGAGCTGGCATCCGAGGCACAGTCCGAAGGCGGCGTTGAGGAACGCGGCGACGAAGGCCATCGCTGCGGCGATCGGCAGCGCCCAGGGCACCCCCGCCAGATGGAGCAGAAGACCGACCGCGGTGACGAAGAGCCCGACACCCTGCGCGAAGCGCGGAGGACGAGGGTCTTCGAAATCGGTGGGCGGCGCGAGCCGAGGCTGGACGAGGCGGCGATACAGCACGCCCCAGGGCGCGGTGCGAGGCGAGGACACGCCCCACACGAACAGCAGTGCGACGACGAGTACGAGCAGGAATCCCGGGTCGGCCGCGCGCGCCACCGGCGAGATCTGCGGGAGCACCCATCCGCCGGGGGTGAAGGTCTCGCCCGAGAGGGGCTGATAGGCGAACCAGCCGAAGCTCGCCTCGCGCCAGGTCGAGACGCCGATCAGGCTCAACAACGTCGCGACGAGAAGAAGGACGGCGGTGATGGATGCCGCGAACCGCGGGCCGCGGGCGTCGATGCGGGCGGGTTCAGCCATGGGCGTTCTCTTTCGTGAGGCGGTCGAGTTCGTGCTCGACGTCTGCGCGCGTCGGCGGGCCGCCGAAACGACGTACGGTGAGGCCGCTCCCGTCGAGGAGGAGCGTCGTCGGCGTCTGCAGGACCCGGAATCGCTTCGCCAGGTCGGGGCGATGCGTCAGATCGACGTCGATGTGCTGCACTCCTGCGCGGTCGTCGGCGACCGCGGAGAGCATGCGGTGCACGCCGGGGCAGCGGGTGCACATCTCGGTGCTGAACTGCACCAGCGTGGCGGTCGCTCCGAACGGGCCCGACTCGAGCACGCGGGGGTCGATGATCTCGCCGGCTTCCACCGTGCGCGCCCGCCCTTGTCCGCGCCGCCACACCAGGCCCAGCACGACGGTGGCCGCGAGCAACGCGGCGACGATCACGAGCGCGAGAGCGAGGTCCACGGTGAACAACGCTAGCCGCCGTCTCCGACATCGGGGCCGATGAGTCGCATCGTGACGTCCCCACTCCTCCTCCCCATGCCGGAGCACCCGAGGACGATCCTCATGCGCGCCAGGTCCACGGCTCGACAGCGCCCGCGGCGGGTATCGTGAGGGCCGTGACCGCCGACATCCCCACCCCGTATGAAGACCTGCTGCGCGACGTGCTCGAGACGGGCGTCCACAAGTCCGATCGCACCGGCACCGGCACCACGAGCGTCTTCGGCCGTCAGATCCGCTTCGACCTCGCCGAGGGCTTCCCGCTCATCACGACCAAGCGTGTGCACCTGAAGTCCATCGTCTACGAACTGCTGTGGTTCCTCCGCGGAGAATCCAACGTCGGCTGGCTCAAAGACAACGGCGTCACGATCTGGGACGAGTGGGCCGACGGCGACGGCGAACTGGGACCCGTGTACGGCGTCCAGTGGCGCTCCTGGCCCACCGTCGACGGCGGCACGATCGACCAGATCTCGCAGGTGGTCGAGCAGATCCGTCGCGATCCCGACTCGCGGCGACTGATCGTGTCGGCGTGGAACCCTGCCGACATCCCCGACATGGCGCTCGCCCCGTGTCACGCGCTGTTCCAGTTCTACGTGGCCGACGGCAAGCTGTCGTGCCAGCTCTACCAGCGCAGCGCCGACATGTTCCTCGGCGTGCCCTTCAACATCGCGTCCTACGCGCTGCTGACCCTGATGGTCGCGCAACAGACCGGCCTCCAGCCCGGCGAGTTCGTCTGGACCGGCGGCGACTGCCACGTCTACGACAACCACCGCGAGCAGGTCCGGGAGCAGCTGACACGCGCGCCCTACCCGTACCCGACGCTGCGTTTCACGCGCACACCGGAGTCGATCTTCGACTACACCTACGACGACATCCTCGTCGAGGATTACCAGCACCACCCCGCCATCCGCGGAGCCGTCGCGGTATGACGATGGTCGGGCTCGTCTGGGCCGAGGCCCGGGGAGGCGTCATCGGCGCTGAGGGCGGGATGCCGTGGCATGTGCCCGAAGACCTCGCGCACTTCCGCGCGGTGACGGGATCCTCCGACGTCGTCATGGGGCGGCGCACCTGGGAGTCCCTTCCCCCGCGGTTCCGGCCCCTGCCCGGCCGACGCAACATCGTGGTCACCGGCTCCGACACCTGGAGCGCCGAGGGGGCCGAGCGGGCATCCTCGTTCGACGACGCCCTGTCGCAGGTCGAGAGCGACACGGTGTGGGTCATCGGCGGCGGTCGCCTCTACGCCGGCGCCCTTGATCGCGCCGACGTCGTCGAGCTCACGCGCCTCGACGTCTCCGTGGACGGTGACACCTTCGCTCCTTCGATCGACGGATGGCGACGGGATGCCGTCGACCCTGTCGAGGGATGGCACACCTCGCGCAGTGGCATCCGGTACCGCTTCGAGACCTACCGCCGACCGGAGGACTGACATGCCGACAGCCGTGATCACCGGAGCCAGCTCCGGACTGGGATCCGAGTTCGCCCGCCAGCTCGCGGCGCGGGGAGCCGACCTGGTGGTCGTGGCGCGCGATCGGGCGGCCCTCGAGGCGCTCGCCGCCGAGATCCGCGATCGGTGCGGAGTCCGGGTCGAGGTCCTGGTCGCCGATCTCCTCGACGAGGACGCTCTGGCCGCGGTCGAGACGCGTCTGGCCGAGGGCGTCGACGTTCTCGTCAACAATGCCGGCTTCGGGCTCGACCTCGCATTCGAGGAGAACCCGGTGGACGATGAGGTCCGTCATCTCCGCCTTCACGTGGAAGCCGCCCTGCGCCTCGCGCGGGCCGCCCTGCCGACGATGCTCGATCGGGGGCGAGGCCGGATCGTCAACGTCGCCTCGGTGGCGGGTTTCGTGCCGCGCGGAACCTACGGTGCCGCGAAGGGGTGGCTCATCTCGTTCAGCCGCTGGGCGAACGTCGCGTACCGGCCGCGCGGGGTCACCGTCACGGCCGTATGCCCGGGCTTCGTCCACACGAACTTCCACGAGCGCCTGGGTCTGCCGCCCGGTGAAGAGGGGGTCCCGCCGGGTCTCTGGCTCGATGCCGAGACGGTCGTGCGCGAGGGGCTCCGCGACGCGGCGCGCGGTCGCGCGGTGTCGATCCCGTCATGGCGGTACAAGGTGCTTGTCGCCGTCTCCCGTCTGCTACCCGACAGCACGGTGGTGCGGGCGGCGGCGCGGGGCCGCTGAGGGCCGGCTAGCGGAACCGCCCGAGCCGGATGCCCGCGAACGCCAGCGCGGCGATCGTCTCTCCGTCGGTGATCTCCCCGTCGGCCACGAGCGTGAGGGCCTCGCTGAACGGGACCCACCGCACGGCAGCGATGCCTTCCTCGTGCTGCGAGGCCGTGGCATCCGTCATCGACAGCCCCCGCGCGAGATAGACGTGCTCGGGTGCGTCCGCGATGCCGTTGAGGGCGTTCATCCGACCGAGGTGCTGCCATTCGGATGCCGTGACCCCGGTCTCCTCGCGCAGCTCCCGCTGCGCGGCGACGAGCGGATCCTCGCCGTCGGAGCCGCCCGCGGGGACCTCGATCGATCGACCGGTCGTGTAGCGCTCGAGCTCGACGAGGCAGACCCGTTCGCGGTCGTCGAGCGCGATGACGAACACGGCCGGGTGCTGCATTCGGACGACGCCGTAGATCCCGTCACCGTGCGGGCCGGTGACCTGGTCTTCCCGCACGTGGATCCAGGGGTTCTCGTAAACGGTGCGGCTCGCGCGGGTGGTCCAGGTCATTCCGCCACCCTAGGCTCCGGTGCCGTCACGCATTGTTCACCGGTGCCACGAGGAGGAACCTCGCGAACCGATACCCTGGGACCATGACGCACTCCGGCAATCCCTTCGGTCAGGTGCTCGTCGCGCTCATCACCCCGATGACCGCCGACGGCGAAGTCGATTGGCCCGCCACCGAGAAGCACATCGACGACGTCATCACCGCGGGAGCGGACGGGATCGTCGTCACCGGCACCACGGGCGAGACCTCGACCCTCACCGACCCCGAGAAGCTGCGTCTGGTCGAGGTCGGCAAGAGCGTGTCGGCCGGCCGCGCCAAGATCATCACGGGCGGTGGGTCCAACGAGACCGCGCACGCGATCGAGCTCTACAAGGCCAGCGAGAAGGCCGGCGCCGACGGCATCATGATCGTCACGCCGTACTACAACAAGCCGACGCAGG
The DNA here is from genome assembly GCF_001476655.1 of Microbacterium testaceum. Classification (GTDB taxonomy): domain Bacteria; phylum Actinomycetota; class Actinomycetes; order Actinomycetales; family Microbacteriaceae; genus Microbacterium; species Microbacterium testaceum_C. Next base: position 13,689 of record NZ_LDRT01000001.1, read on the forward strand.
CCGGCATCCTGACGCACTTCCGTCTCGTCGCCGACGCGACCGACCTGCCGGTCATCCTGTACGACATCCCCGGCCGCACCGGCGTGCCCATCAAATACGAGACGATCCTCCGCCTGGCCAAGCACCCCAACATCCTCGCGATCAAAGACGCCAAGGGCGACTTCAGCGAGGTCAGTCGGGTGCTGAACCAGACCGACCTCATGTACTTCTCCGGCGACGACGCCAACGTGCTCCCGCACCTCTCAATCGGCGCGAGCGGCCTGATCGGTGTGACGGCGAACATCACCGCCACGCCCTACCGGACGATCGTGGATGCCGTGAACGCCGGCGATCTGGCATCCGCCACCGCCGCTCACCAGAGCCTCGAGCCGCTCGTCCGCGCCGTCATGACGCACGTTCCCGGCACGGTCGCGGCGAAGTACATCCTGCACGGCCTCGGCCGCATCGGCAGCCCCCGCGTGCGTCTTCCCCTCGTCGGTCCCGAAGAGTGGGAAGCCGCCGTGATCGAGGACGAGCTCGCCCTCGTGAAGAACGTCGCCGGCGCCGACTTCTCCAACTTCCGCCCCGACCGCAACGCGGCCGCCGGCGGTGCGCTGCCGAAGGTGCACGGCACGACGCGATAGACATCGGCGCGCGCCGATCCGCGGCGTGGGACGCGCCACAGAAGGATGCCGCGAGGCGGCACCAGAAAAGAAGGGATGCCACGGGGTGGCATCCGAGGAGGCACATATGCCCACGACCGTTTACGATCCCCCGGAGCTCGCCCCCGGCACCCTGCGCGTCTTCCCTCTCGGCGGCCTCGGCGAGGTCGGTCGCAACATGACCGTGTTCGAGTACGAGGGCAAGCTCCTCGTGGTCGATTGCGGCGTGCTGTTCCCCGAGGAGCACCAGCCCGGCGTCGACCTGATCCTGCCGGATTTCGAGCCCATCAAGCATCGCCTCGACGACATCGTCGGCGTCGTGCTGACCCACGGACACGAAGACCACATCGGCGCCGTGCCGTACCTGCTCAAGCTCAAGGGCGACATTCCCCTCATCGGCTCGGGCCTGACCCTCGCCCTCATCGAGGCGAAGCTCAAAGAGCACCGCATCCGTCCGTTCACGCTGACGGTGCAAGAGGGCCAGCGCGAGCAGGTGGGTCCCTTCGACCTCGAGTTCGTCGCGGTGAACCACTCGATTCCGGATGCCTTGGCCGTCGCGATCCGCACACCTGCGGGTCTCGTGCTCGCCACCGGCGATTTCAAGATGGACCAGCTGCCCCTCGACGGCCGCATCACGGATCTGCGCGCGTTCGCCCGGCTCGGCGAAGAGGGCGTCGACCTCTTCCTGGTCGACTCCACCAACGCCGACGTGCCCGGTTTCACGCCGACGGAGCGGGGCATCGGCCCTGTGCTCGACCAGGTGATCGCCAAGGCGCCTCGTCGCGTCGTCGTGGCCAGCTTCTCCAGCCACGTGCACCGCGTGCAGCAGGTGCTCGACGCCGCGCACGCCAACGGTCGTCGCGTGGCGCTCCTCGGGCGCAGCATGGTGCGCAACATGGGCATCGCCGCCGACCTCGGCTACCTCAACGTGCCCGACGGCGTGCTGATCGACTACAAGAAGGCGCGCGACCTCCCCGACGACAAGATCGTCTACATGTCGACCGGTTCGCAGGGCGAGCCGATGGCGGTGCTCAGCCGCATGGCCAACCTCGACCACGCGATCGAACCGGGCGAGGGTGACACGATCATCCTGGCATCCAGCCAGATCCCCGGAAACGAGAACGCGATCTACCGTGTGATCGACGGGCTGACGAAGCTCGGCGCGACGGTCGTGCACAAGGGTAACGCCAAGGTGCACGTCTCCGGCCACGCCGCCGCGGGCGAGCTGCTGTACTGCTACAACATCTTGAAGCCGAAGAACGTGCTCCCCGTCCACGGCGAGTACCGCCACCTGATGGCCAACGCCAAACTGGCGCAGGAGACCGGGATCCCCGAGCAGAACACGATCCTCGGCGAGAACGGCACCGTCGTGGATCTGCGCGATGGCGTCGCGACGGTGGTCGGGCAGCTGGACATCGGTTTCGTCTACGTCGACGGTTCGTCGGTGGGCGCCATCACGGATGCCGATCTCAAGGACCGTCGCATCCTGGGCGAGGAGGGCTTCATCTCGGTGATCGTCGTCGTGGACTCGGCGACAGGCAAGATCGTCTCGGGTCCGGACATCCACGCTCGCGGTGTCGCCGAGAACGATTCGGTCTTCGAGAGCGTCAAGCCCAAGATCGCCGCAGCCCTCACCGAGGCGGCACATTCCGGGGTGCGCGACAACCACGCGCTGTCGCAGGTGGTGCGTCGCACGATCGGCCGCTGGGTGAACCAGTCGCTGCGCCGCCGCCCCATGATCGTTCCGCTGATCATCGAGGCCTGATCCTCTCGAAGCGCCACGGGTTCGCCCGTGGCGCTTCGTCGTTTCCCGCGGTGCTCGCGTCGTCGCTATCATGCGGGCATGCCCGGTCTCCCGATCCGCGCGGCGCTCCCGTCCGACGGCGCCTTCCTCGCCGACATGATGGTCGAGGCCGCGACCTGGCGTGCCGGGGCGGTGCGTCCGCGGCACGAGATCCTCAGCTCCGAGGAGTACCGGCGCTATCTCGCCGGCTGGCTGCGCCCGGGCGATGCGGGGTTCGTGGCCGAGTCACCCGGCGGTGAGCCGATCGGCGCCGCCTGGTACCGCATGCTGCCGCGCGACGAGCCCGGCTTCGGCTGGGTGGGAACCGGCGTGCCGGAACTCATCATCGGCGTGCGCCCCGTCTGGCGCGCGCACGGCGTCGGCCGCGCGCTGCTGCAGCGCCTCGCCGAGCACGCGCGCGCTCAGGGCTTCGCCCGTATCAGTCTGAGCGTGGAACGCGAGAACTACGCGGTGTCGCTGTACCGTTCCGAGGGATTCGCGGTGGTGCGGCGCGGCATCGGTCGCGACGTCATGGTGAAGCGACTGCGGTGAAGCCCGCGTCGGTACGGGCGAATGTCGGTGGTCCCGCCTACCGTGGAAGCATGGCTCGAACCTCGTCCCCCTCCGGCGGTCGCGCCCCCGCGAAGGGGACGCCGCGATCCAAAGCCGCGGCGCCGGCGCCGAAGCGCTCGGCCCCCGCGCCCAAGCGCTATGTCGACGAGCCCGAAAAACCGTCGATCGCCGTGCGGGCGTGGATGGCGGTCGCACACGGCGTGGGAGGAATGTTCCGTGCCTTCGGCCTCGAGAACCTCGAGCGCGACCAGCGGCGCGATGGTTTCCCGTTCTTCCTCGTGGTCCTCGCTGTCGTCGGTGCGGTGGTCGAGTGGTTCTTCATCGGCAACGACGTGGCGGCGGTCATCAGCGCCTACAGCTTCGGTGCTCTCGTCGGCCGCGTGGCTTTCGTCCTGCCCGTGCTGCTCCTGCTGCTGGCGGGCTGGCTCTTCCGCCATCCGGCGTCCGTCCACGACAACGGCCGCGTCGGGATCGGGTGGGCTCTCTTCATCATCACGGTGGCCGGTTTCTGCCATGTCGCCGGAGACCGTCCTGTCCCGTCCAACGGCGGACTGCCCGTGCTCAGCCTGGCGGGCGGTCTCGCCGGCTGGATCGTGGGAGAGCCCCTCGCCCTCCTGCTGACGAATGTCGGCGCGTATATCGCCCTGTCTCTGCTCGCGCTGCTGAGCATCCTGATCCTCACCAAGACCCCGCCGAACCGGATCGGCCGTCGTCTCGGTGACCTGTACGCCTGGATGTTCGGGGTCGAGCGCACCGAGTCCTCCGAGACGACGACGAAGGTGTTGCCGGCCGCTGAGGACGACGACGACGAACCCTCCGAGAAGTCGCTGCCGTGGTGGCGACGGAACAAGTCCGGTCGTGAAGAAGACGTCGACGGGTCGCTCGGATCCGACGACCTCACCGAACTGCTCACCCCGGGTACGCCGCAGGGGGGCTTCGAGTCGCCCGTCGTCGCGCCCGAGCAGGTCACCGCGCCCGTGCGGCCACTGTCTCCGCCGCCTGCACCCGAGGCCCTCACCGAGGTCTTCGACGCCGGCACTCTCGCGAAGGCCGCGAGCGGACGCGGACTCCACGACGACTCGCCCGTCGACGACGTTCCCGACGACGACCTGCCCGGTATCTCGGGTCTCGGCGGCGACAACGCGGGTGCTCCGCCGTCCGCCAACTATCGCCTCCCCGCGGTGACCGCCCTCGCCACGGGTACCCCGCCGAAGGCTCGCTCCGCCGCGAACGACGCCGTCGTGAAGGCGATCGAGAGCGTCATGGAGCAGTTCAAGGTCGACGCGCGCGTCACCGGCTTCTCGCGCGGACCGACCGTCACCCAGTACGAGATCGAGGTCGGCCCGGGCGTCAAGGTCGAGCGCATCACGGCGCTCACCAACAACATCGCTTATGCGGTCGCCTCGAACGAAGTGCGCATCCTCGCCCCCATCCCGGGCAAGAGCGCAATCGGCGTCGAGATCCCGAACGCGGACCGCGAGATCGTCACTCTCGGTGACATCCTCCGGTCGGATGCGGCGACGTCCTCGACCCACCCGATGACCATCGGCGTCGGTAAAGACGTGGGCGGTGGCTTCGTCGTCGCCAACCTCGCGAAGATGCCCCACCTGCTCGTGGCGGGTTCGACCGGCTCGGGTAAGTCGAGCTTCGTGAACTCGATGATCACGAGCCTGCTCATGCGGGCCAAGCCATCGGACGTGCGCATGGTGCTCATCGATCCCAAGCGCGTGGAGCTGACGTCGTACGCCGGTGTTCCCCACCTCATCACCCCCATCATCACCAACCCGAAGAAGGCCGCCGAGGCGCTGCAGTGGGTCGTGAAAGAGATGGACATGCGCTACGACGACCTGGCGTCGTTCGGATTCCGGCACATCGACGACTTCAACAGGGCGGTCGTGGCCGGGGAGATCCAGCTGCCCGCCGGCAGCGAGCGTGTTCTCAAGCCCTATCCCTACCTGTTGGTCGTGGTCGACGAGCTCGCCGACCTCATGATGGTCGCGCCGCGTGACGTCGAGGACTCGATCGTCCGCATCACGCAGCTCGCCCGCGCGAGCGGCATCCACCTCGTCCTGGCGACCCAACGTCCGTCGGTCGACGTGGTCACCGGACTCATCAAGGCCAACGTCCCGTCGCGTCTCGCGTTCGCCGTGACGAGCGTCACCGATTCGCGGGTCATCCTCGACCAGCCCGGTGCCGACCGCCTGATCGGTCAGGGCGATGGCCTCTTCCTCCCGATGGGGGCGTCCAAAGCCGTCCGCGTCCAGGGTGCCTGGGTGAGCGAGCAAGAGATCGAGAAGGTCGTCGCACACGTCACGCAGCAGGCGCGGCCCGAGTACCGTTCCGACGTGCAGGCCGCGGCCGAGAAGAAAGAGATCGACGCCGACATCGGCGACGACCTCGAGCTTCTGCTCGCGGCGGCCGAGCTCGTCGTCTCGACGCAGTTCGGTTCGACCTCCATGCTGCAGCGCAAGCTCCGCGTCGGGTTCGCCAAGGCCGGACGGCTCATGGACCTCCTCGAGTCTCGCGAGATCGTCGGGCCGTCCGAGGGGTCCAAAGCCCGCGACGTGCTCGTCACGAACGAGCAGCTTCCCGCTGTGCTGGCGAAGCTCCGCGGCGACGATGTTCCCGCCGCCGCGGTCGCGGACGACGACCGGTACGGGGCGGATCCGATCGAAGCGCAGTTCGAGGGTGTTCCCGTCGCCGATGACGACGAGGGTTCCGAGGACGCCTGGCAGTTGACGGGCCGCGACTGATGGCCGTGCACCGCCAGCTTCCGAATGCGATCACGATCGCGCGCATCCTGTGCGCCCCGGTGTTCCTCTGGATGCTCCTGGCCGACGGGGGCGCGGGCGGTGCGCTGCGATGGGCTGCGGGCGTCGTCTTCATCGTCGCCATCGCGACCGATGGGATCGACGGGTACATCGCACGCAAGTACGACATCGTCAGCGACCTGGGCAAGCTCCTGGACCCGATCGCCGACAAAGCCCTCACGGGGGTCGCGTTCGTGGGTCTGTCGATCCTCGGCGAGTTGGACTGGTGGGTGACGATCGTGGTGCTCGTCCGCGAGGTCGGGATCACGGTCTACCGCTTCATGGTGGTCAGCGATCACGTGCTCGCCGCGGCGTGGATGGGCAAGCTCAAGACCGTGGCGCAGGCCGTCGCGCTCTCGATCGCGCTTCTGCCCTTCGCGAGCCTCTCGGATGCCGCCGGCTGGCAGGCCACGGTGTGGTGGGCCGGCGTGGTGACGATGACGATCGCGGTGATCCTCACGATCGCTTCCGGTCTCGACTACGTCGTGACGGAGGTGCGGGCAGCGCGCACAGCACGGAGGGCACGATGAGCCACGGCATCCCCGAAGACTTCGACGAGACACTCATCAGCGATCCGCGCGAGAGCGCCGCGATGCTGCTCGACCGTCTGGCCGAACTCGGCTGGACCGTCGCCGTCGCCGAATCGCTCACGGGCGGTCTGGTGGTCTCCTCCCTGGTCGATGTCCCCGGTGCATCGCGGGTGGTCCGCGGGGGAGTGGTGGCGTACGCGACCGACGTGAAACAGAGCGTCCTCGGCGTCGACGCCGCGCTCCTCGAGGCGCACGGAGCAGTACACCCTCGCGTAGCCCGTCAGATGGCGCGGGGGGTGCGCGACGTCCTCGGACGCGATGGGATGCCCGCCGACGTCGGAGTGGCGACCACGGGCGTCGCCGGCCCCGATACGCAGGACGGACACGTCGTGGGAACGGTGCACATCGGCGTCTCGACGCCCCTGGGAACCAGCGTCGACTCCCTCGTCATCGCGGGAGACCGTGAACGCATTCGCCGGGAAGCCGCTCGCATCGCGCTCCGGCGGACCCTCGCTGCCCTGTGAGAACCGTCTCGGGGCGCACGGGTCGAGAACGCGGGAACAAATGATGACATAGATCGGTTTTGCATAGCGATTCCCATCCAGTGCCCAGCGCGCGGCATTAGGGTGACCACATGGTGTTGTACGGTTGTCCACTCGGACAGCGTCGGAATCAGCAGTGAGGAGGGGCCCAAAATGATCCTGGTTCGTCAAGAGATCGGCGAAGTCCTGCGTGACCTCCGCCAGCAGAAGGGTCGTACCCTCCGTCAGGTCGCCAGCCGCGCAAGCGTGGCCCTCGGCTACCTCAGCGAGGTGGAACGCGGCCAGAAGGAAGCGTCGAGCGAGATCCTCGCCTCGGTCGCGGAAGCCCTCGACGTTCCCATCTCGTCGATCATGCGTGAGGTCGGAGACCGCCTCTCGGTGCTCGAGGGCCTGCAGACCTTCCCCGACGTCGTCCCTGACGACCTCGTGGCCGAGGTCGAGCCCGAGCTCTCGCTGCGCTGATCCCTCCCCGTCGACCGCATGCGTCGTAGTGAATTCGACCGTGCCGTCGCCGACGAGTTCGGCGCGCGCGGTGGCTCTTTGATGACCGACCTCGTTCTCTCGGCCGTCGGCGGGCGCACCCCCGCCGAGGCTCTCTCCGCCGGGGCGGATCCGCGCGAGGTGTGGCTCGCGCTGTGCGCGGAGACGGATGTCCCCCTGGAGAGGCGTTACGGCGTCGGACGGCTCGATCCTCGCCGTCGCTGAGGCGTGATCGCACGACCCGCCGCCGCCGCCGTACGCGAGTGGCCAATGCCTGGCCCTGCCGAAGGTTTCGGGGGTGGAGGACTTTTTTCCGGCGTGTCATCGAATCTTCGTTCGATGAGCGCGTAGGCTCCTGCACATCGGAGTTCTTCGCTGATCCGTCCCCGTTCGGCGGGCTTCCCGAAACCAATGTCGGAGGCCCTCTCTAACGTGGATGACGTCGAACGACACTCTGAACGCCTTGTCGGGCGTCCCCACCGTCGGTGCGGAGCGCGACAGCCTATAGGCGACGGAACGCGAGAAGAAAGAAGACGTCATGCCCTCACCCGCAGAGCGCGAGAAGGCCCTCGAGTCGGCCCTTGCGCAGATCGACCGGCAGTTCGGAAAGGGCTCGGTCATGCGACTGGGGAGCGACGACCGCGCCCCGATCGAGACCATCCCCACCGGCTCCGTCGCCCTCGACGTGGCCCTCGGCATCGGCGGTCTTCCTCGCGGCCGCATCATCGAGATCTACGGGCCTGAATCCTCCGGTAAGACCACCCTCACGCTGCACGCCATCGCCAACGCGCAGCGGGCCGGCGGTATCGCGGCGTTCATCGACGCCGAGCACGCGCTCGACCCCGAGTACGCGAAGAAGCTCGGCGTCGACATCGACGCGCTGCTCGTGTCGCAGCCCGACACGGGGGAGCAGGCGCTCGAGATCGCCGACATGCTCATCCGCTCGGGCGCGATCGACCTGGTCGTGATCGACTCGGTCGCCGCCCTCGTCCCCGAAGCCGAGATCAAGGGTGAGATGGGTGATTCGCACGTCGGCTTGCAGGCTCGTCTGATGTCGCAGGCGTTGCGCAAGCTCACCGGTGGCCTCAACACGACCAAGACCACCGCGATCTTCATCAACCAGCTGCGCGAGAAGATCGGTGTGTTCTTCGGATCCCCCGAGACCACCGCCGGCGGAAAGGCGCTGAAGTTCTACGCGTCGGTTCGACTCGACATCCGTCGCATCGAGACGTTGAAGGACGGCACCGAGGCCGTCGGTAACCGCACTCGCGTCAAGGTCGTGAAGAACAAGATGGCGCCCCCGTTCAAGCAGGCCGAGTTCGACATCCTCTACGGCGTCGGCATCTCTCGTGAAGGAAGCCTGATCGACTTCGGTGTCGAGCATGGCATCGTCAAGAAGTCGGGTGCGTGGTACACCTACGAGGGCGAACAGCTCGGCCAGGGGAAAGAGAACGCCCGAAACTTCCTCATCAAGAACGCGGACGTGGCGGCCGAGATCGAGTCGAAGATCAAGAACAAGCTCGGCATCGGCGCTCCGGCTGCTCCGGCCGAGCCCGCGGCCGACGAACTCGCGGCTCGCCGCCCGGCCTGATGATCGACGGACAGCGCCCGGGTCGTCATCGCGGACAGTCGTCCGTCGATGGCGACCCCGGGGCCGCTCAAGACGACGTCGGAGACAACGCCCTGGCACCCGTCATTCCGCTTTTCGGGAGTGGTCGGTCCCGTTCCACGGGGGAGCGCGACGCCGGGGACGCGACGCCGTCGGCGATCGTCGACGCGGGCGCGCGTTTCGGACGTTCCTCGACCGTCGACGAGAGCCTGAGGTCCGGGCATCCCTCGACCTTCGGTCGGGGCGGCTTCGACCAGCACACCCCGCTCCGGGGCGACATGGGCGGGCCTGCCGACGCCGGGTACGACGCGGTTGCCCACGATGCCGCTGCATACGACGACGCGACGTACGACGACGCGACGTACGACGACGCGACGGACAAAGACGGGTATGACGGCGTTGCGGCTGCCCGAGATGATGTGCGTGAGCGCGCCGAGACCCTGCTGCTTCGCAAACTGCGGTCCCGCTCGCTGTCGATCTCCGAGGCGCGTTCGGTCATCCGCGAGGTGCAGGGAGCCGACGAGGTCGTGATCACCGAGCTGATCGACCGCTTCGTCGACCTCGGCTACCTCGATGACGCGGTGTTCGCGGAGCAGCTCGTCCTCTCCGCGGTCGAGCGGCGCGGTGAAGGGCGCCGCGCGGTGGCCTCGACGTTGATGAAGCGCGGAATCCCCCGTGATATCGCAGACGCCGCCCTTGCCGAGATGCCCGATGACGACGCGGAGCGCGCGCTCGAGTTCGCCCGCAGCAAGGCTCGCGGCATCGGCGGCAAAGACGACGATGCGGCTCTCCGGCGTCTGGCAGGTCAGCTCGCCCGTCGAGGGTATCCGTCATCCATTGCGCTGTCAGCGGCGCGGCAGGCTCTGCGGGAGGTGGGCGTCGGGCGTTCCCGGCCCGTTCGACCGATGTCGGGAGTGCGCTTCACTCCCGACGAGTAGGGCCCCGCGGCCTCCGTCCGGTCGGCTCCGGCACGCGGGTCTCGCGCACGAGGCTGAGGGCGCGGCCTCGTGGACGCTCGAGTCACCCCGGGTCACGCGCGGGACTGCCGGTTCTCCCACTGCGCGACCAGCCGCCCGAGTTCGCTGCGCGACGCGCCGCCGATCTTCGCCCGCGCCTGGTAGACGTGCGACTCGACCGTCCGAACGGACAGATAGAGCCGCTTCGCGATCTCCCGGTTCGTGTGGCCCTGCTCGACGAGGAGGGCGATCTCCCTCTCACGCCGGGTGAGTTCGTTCAGCGCCGGCAGGTCCCCAGGCGGCGTGTGCGACGGCAATCGCGACAACCGCCCCAGCCGCACGCCGTCGATGGCCTCCTCCGCCGACCAGAGGGGAGGCAGCCGCAGACCCTCGGCCGCCTCGTGGACATCGCCGGCATCCCAGGCGTCGAGCCGACGACGAAGCTCGACGGCCAGGGGCAGATCGCTCGTCCGCAGGAGTTCGCGAAGCTCCTCGGTCTCCCATCCGGTGATGCTTCGCAGCACGACCAGCCGGAAGAGGTCCCGAATCCGGATCGCGGGAACCTCGTGTTCGGCCGACAGCCTCGCCGCGGTCTGCGCGGTCGCGCGCGCCTCGTCGATTCGCCCCTCGGCCATGAGCACGGTGGTCTCGACCGAGGTGCGCGCGTGGCGCACGTGCAGTTCGTCACCCGTCTCGATCCGCGAGAGCAGCGTCCGGGCGTCCGCTGCCCTGCCGCCCGCCGCGAGGGCCTCCGCGAGACCGAGCTCCACAAGATCCGCGTCGGGTCCGGAGAGACAGCCGGCGGTCTTGGCTCGCACCGCCTCCCACTCGAGAAGGGCGTCGCCAGGCCTTCCCAGATTCGTATCGGCGACGGATGCGGTCACGCCCGCGATCGTCAACGCCACCGCGTCGTGTTCCCGGGCGGCCGTGGTGCGTTCTCCGGGAAGGCGCGCGGCCAGGGGGCCGCCGTCGGCTCCCGCCACCTGGTGGCTCGCAAGCATCACGAGAAGGGCGCTGAGCCGCTGCGTCGCTCCGATGTCCACCGGACGCTGGCGGGCGTCGAGCAGACGCTCGACCTCGTCGAAGTGCGTCCGCGCTCGTGCCCACCGACCGCGGAAGCTCTCAGCCATGCCGGCGCTCAGCCGGGCACGAAGGTGCGTCGCATTCCGCTCGGGCGACAGGGCCAGCGCACGCTCGGCGGCCTCGACGGCCCGGGCCCACGCGAACGACGCTCCCGTGCGCGCGGATTCGTCGAGGTGCCGTTCGATCTCGGCATCCGGGTCGCCCCTCGTCGCCGCGTAGAGCGGGACGGTCAGCCCTCGATCCGCGAGGACCGCCCGCAGGCGGGCGAGACGTCCGCGCCCCTCGTCGTCCAGGTCCTGGGGGGCGATCTCGTCGATCGTCATCGTGTCCGACCCGGTGCCCAGCTGCGCGAGCGCGAACGCGGCCTCCAGGCGCAGCTCGGGCGAGTCGACGGAGCGGAGCCCGCGGGCCGCATGGGCAGCGGCGTGGGCGGCGTCCGCGCGATCGTTGGCCTCCCGCGCGGCGTCCAGGGCGACACGAGAACGCAGCGCCGGCGATGCGGGCACGTCCGGCGCCTCGTCATCGCCGCGATGCCACCTCTGGGCGATGGACACCGCCAGCGGAGTGCACCACCACTCGCCGTCGGCTTCGAGCATGCGCACGCCGGCCGCTGCGACGAGAGCGTCTATCCGCCGTGTGCCGAGCTGTCGTTCGGCTTCGCGAGCGATCGCCTCGTTCGCGGTCAGACGGCGCGCCGGACTGTCGTCGGAGTGCACGAGTCCCGCGGTGATGAGAGCTTCGATGCGCGTGTGCGAGACGAATCGCGTCGCGACCGAGAACTCGATATGGGGAATGCGGTCGAGGAAAGCGAGGCACTCCTGATCCGCTTCGGCGAGATCGCCGGTATGCAGCCTGAGGGCCACGGACAGCCGACTGTGCGGCGGGGTGTCGCGGATGGCGGCGAAGGGATCCCGGCCGGCCGCCACGGCACCGACCGCCTCGGCGACGAGCTCGCGCAGCAGTGTCCGGGAGCCGTCGGCCCGCCAGAGGATCGCGCCGCAGATCGTGGCATCCAGGGTCGACGCGCCCGGAAGGACGGCGAGGAGTCTCTCGCTGTCCGCGGGAGTCAGTTCCGAGAGGTCCAGGCGTCGCGCGAGACCGTCGAGCCACAGGCTGAGCATCGTCTGTCCCACGCCCGTCGTGTCCCCATCGACGCGGCGAGCCCGGGCGCGCGGAATGCGGAGCGTGGCGAGGAGCGTGACGCGGCCATCGGCCACGCACCGGGCGAGGAAGTGCGCGGAGTCGACGTCGAGGGCGTGGACGTCGTCGACGAGGACCACGACACCTTCGTCGGGGACACGGCCCCGGCGGAGGTCGATCATGCGGGGATCGCCCGCGGCGTCCACCGCTCCGAAGGGCACATCCGAGAGCACGGTGGACGGGCGCACGATGACAGGCGCGACGCCGTGCGTGGCGAGCTCTCGAACGACGGCGCGGAGGAGGTGGCTACGGCCGCTCCCTCGCGTTCCGGCGACGATCACCGATGTCGCGGTGAGGAGGGAGTCCGCGAGAGCCGCCGCGTCCCGATCCGCCCCGATGAGGGGTTCGGACCAGGATGTCCACGACGAGCCTTCCCTCACAGAGCTCTCCTTCGCGGTGCGCCCGCGCACGCCGGACGAACGCGAGGGGCCCCCGCGTCGTTGTCAACCTATCGATGCGCCCCTGGCGATGTCCGGCCGTCGAACGCACACTTGCGCCCGATTCGCGAGGCGCCCGCCGCGGCGACGAAACCCCCTCGACGGGGGATGCCGAGACGACCGGCGCTTAGACTTGCACCCATCATGACCACCCCCGTTTCGACTCCGACGCTGATCGCGCCGTCCCCCGCCGCGCAGGGCGCCCAGGGACCGCGCACCTACGAGGTCCGCACCTTCGGCTGCCAGATGAACGTCCACGACTCGGAGCGTCTCTCCGGTTCTCTCGAGAGCGCGGGATACGTCCGGGCCGAGGTCGGCACCGAGGCCGATGTCGTCGTCATCAACACCTGTGCCGTGCGCGACAATGCGGCGGGCAAGCTCTACGGCACGCTCGGCCATCTCAAGTCGCGCAAGGACGCGCACGCGGGGATGCAGATCGCCGTCGGCGGCTGCCTCGCGCAGATGGACAAAGACGCCGTGCAGCAGAAGGCGCCGTGGGTCGACGTCGTCTTCGGAACGCACAACATGGGTTCGCTCCCGGGCATGCTCGAGCGCGCGCGGCACAACGGCGAAGCGGAGCTCGAGATCCTCGAGTCGCTCGAGGTCTTCCCCTCCACCCTCCCCACGAAGCGCGATTCCGTCCACAGCGGGTGGGTGTCGATCTCGGTCGGCTGCAACAACACGTGCACGTTCTGCATCGTCCCGAGCCTCCGTGGCAAAGAGAAGGACCGTCGCCCCGGCGACATCCTGAACGAGATCCGCCTGCTCGTCGAAGACGGAGCGATCGAGGTCACCCTCCTCGGCCAGAACGTCAACTCCTACGGCGTCGAGTTCGGCGACCGACTGGCCTTCGGCAAGCTCCTGCGCGCCGCGGGCGAGATCGAGGGGCTCGAGCGCATCCGCTTCACGAGCCCCCACCCGGCCGCCTTCACCGACGACGTCATCGCCGCGATGGCCGAGACGCCGGCCGTCATGCCTCAGCTCCACATGCCGTTGCAGTCGGGCTCCGACCGCATCCTCAAGGCGATGCGCCGCTCGTATCGCAGCGAGAAGTTCCTCGGCATCCTGGACCGCGTGCGCGAGCGCATCCCGAACGCCGCGATCACGACCGACATCATCGTCGGCTTCCCCGGTGAGACCGAGGAGGACTTCCAAGAGACGCTGCGCGTCGTCGAGGCGGCGCGCTTCTCCAGCGCCTTCACCTTCCAGTACTCGATCCGCGAGGGTACCCCGGCGGCGACGATGGCCGATCAGGTGCCGAAGGCGGTGGTGCAGGAACGCTACGAGCGCCTCATCGCGCTGCAGGACCGCATCGCGGCCGAAGAGAACCGGAAGCAGCTCGGACGCACGCTCGAGGTGCTCGTCTCCACCGGCGAGGGCAAGAAGGATGCCGAGACGCACCGCCTCACCGGTCGCGCCGAGGACAACCGCCTGGTGCACTTCGAGCTCCCGGCGGGCTCGCCCGTGCCGCGGCCCGGCGATGTCGTCTCGGTCACGGTGACCCACGCCGCGCCCTTCCACCTTCTCGCCGATGCGCCGGACGGTGCGCCGCTGCGCATCCGCCGCACCCGCGCCGGAGACGCATGGGATCGTTCGCAGGCCGAGTCGTGCGGCGTCCCCGCTCCCGCGGGTCAGGCCGGAGCACCCCGCGCGGTGTCGCTGGGCCTGCCCACTCTTCGCGTCGGCGTGTGACCGCGCCGACCCTGTGGGCCGTCGTCGGTGCCACGGGTACCGGCAAGACGGGGCTCTCCCTCGATCTCGCCGAGGCACTGGAGCGCCGCGGGCGCCCGGCCGAGATCGTCAACGCCGACGCCATGCAGCTGTACCGCGGGATGGACATCGGCACCGCCAAGGTGCCCCTCGCTGCGCGTCGCGGCATCCCGCATCACCTCTTCGACGCCCTCGCGGTGACCGAAGAGGCGGCGGTGGCCTGGTACCAGGATGCCGCCCGCGCAGCGATCCGCGAGATCCATGCCCGCGGGGCCGATGCGATCCTCGTCGGGGGATCGGGCCTGTACGTGTCGGGGGTGCTGTGGGACTTCCGCTTCCCTCCGCGCGACGAGGCGCTGCGCGCCGCGCTTGAGGAAGAGAGGGAACGTCTCGGCTCGGGTGTCCTCTTCGCGCGCCTGCGGGAGGCGGATCCGGCGGCAGCGGCGCGCATCGATCCGCGTAATGGCCGCCGCGTCGTCCGCGCGCTGGAGGTCCTGGCGCAGGGCGGCGAGACGCACGGGGGAGCGCTCCCCGAGGCGCCGGAGTTCTGGCATCCGCAGACTCGTATCCTCGCGACGGCCATCGATCGGGAGGACCTCGTCCCCCTGCTCGACGCGCGCGTCGAAGAGATGTGGGCGACAGGACTCGTCGACGAGGTCGACGCGCTGCGCGCGGAGGGGCTCGAACGGGGAGTGACCGCGGGACGCGCGATCGGCTACGCCCAAGCCCTCGCGCAGCTGCGCGGCGATCTCACCCCCGACGAAGCCATCGCCGAGACCCAGGCGCTCACCCGCCGATACGCCCGCCGCCAGGTGTCGTGGTTCCGTCGGTATCGAGAGGCGCTGTGGGTCGACGCGCGGACAGCGGATGCCACGACCCTGGCATCCGCCGGAGAGGAACGCCCGTGACGATCGAGATCCGGGCGTTCGCCCTCGCAGACGAGGACGCCGTCGTGGCGCTCCGGGAGGAGGCCGGTCTCGCGCGGCCGTGGAACGACCCGCGCGCAACATCCGCCGCAACCTCACCGTCCAGCCCGAGCTCTTCCTCGTCGCGGTCGAGGCGGGTGCCGTCGTGGGCAGCGTCATGGCGGGGTACGGCGGGCATCGCGGGTGGCTCTCCTACCTGGCCACCGCCGACACGTGTCGAGGGCGGGGCGTGGGGGCCGCTCCTCACACGGTGACGAGCGCGCCGCCCCTCCCTAGACTGGGCGTATGGCGACTCACGCGTTCACCAAAGGCCACGGCACCGGCAACGACTTCGTGGTGCTGGCCGATCCCGACGGGGAGCTCGACCTCTCCGATGCGCAGATCGCCGTCCTCTGCGACCGTCACTTCGGCATCGGGGCGAACGGCCTGCTGCGCGTAGTCCGCTCCGCCGCCATCGACGAGGGTGCCGACGCCGCGGCATCCGGCGCCGAGTGGTTCATGGACTACCGCAACGCCGACGGTTCCAAAGCCGAGATGTGCGGCAACGGAACGCGCGTGTTCGCCCGGTATCTCAGCGACACGGGTCTCGCGAGTCTCGACGGCGGCTTGCGCATCGGCACCCGCGCGGGCGTGAAGACCCTCACGCGCAGCGAGCGCGGGTACGAGGTCGATCTCGGCGCGTTCGCGATCGAGGCGAGCGACACGCTCGTGCGCGCGAAGGGATTGCCGGTCGCTCGTCCCGGTGTCGGCATCGACGTCGGCAACCCGCACGTGGTCGTCGCGGTGGCGTCGGATGCCGAGCTCGAGGCGCTCGATCTGACCTACCAACCCGTGCTCGACCCCGCCCCTCGGCACGGTGCGAATGTGGAGTTCGTGGTCCCGGCCGACCCGCTCGTTCAGGAGGGCGTCGGTGCGATCCGCCTCCGTGTGTTCGAGCGCGGGGTGGGGGAGACGCTCAGCTGCGGTACCGGCGTCGCCGCGGCGGCCCTGGCGGTGCGCCACTGGGCCGGTTCTGCCGCGCCGGACGTCTGGACCGTCGACACCCCGGGCGGCACGCTCGGAGTCCGCGTGGCCGAGGGGCACGTGTTCCTCTCGGGCCCCGCCTCGCTCGTGTTCACGGGCGAGGTGACGTTGGCGTAGGCGGCGGGGCGCGGTGTCGCTCGTGTTCACGGGCGAGGCGCGCCGTCGCGAGCTCGCGCATACCTGCGGGCGGGCGTGCGGATCAGGAGACGACGTCGATCGGCTCGCTCGGGGGCGAGCCGTGCCGCCGCACGCGCAGTACGCGGAAGCCGCGGCCGGTGGCGGCGCGGTGGACGCTGTACCCCGGCGTGAAGGAGGCCGCGAGCCAGCGCTGCAGCGAGTCGGAGCCGAGATTGCGCTGCACGACGAACCACCCGTCCGAGCGTTCGGACAGACGGGGGATCCAGTGCTCGAGCATGCTGTGCAGCTCGCTCTTTCCCACGCGGATCGGCGGGTTCGAGCGGATCGTGCGGAACGAGACGTGGTCGGGAACATCTTCCGGACGCACGGCGTTGACGTTGGTGAGGCCCAGCGACTCGGCATTGCGCCGCACGAGATCGAGAGCCCGCTCGTTGACGTCGACCGCCCACACGGTCGCGTGCGGTGACGCGAGCGCCAGCGACAGCGAGATCGGACCCCACCCGCACCCCAGGTCGAGGAAGTGCCCACCGGCGGGCGGGGGCGGCGTGTTGGCGAGGAGCACCGAGGTTCCGGCATCCACGTGCTCGGGGCTGAAGACTCCGCCCGCCGTGACGACCTCGAGGTCGCGACCGGCGAGTGTCACGCGGATGCGGCGGAGCTGTTCGGGACTCGACGGCGACGCGGTGAAGTAGTGGTCGCTGCCCATTCCGACAGGATAACGGACCCGGACTCCCGACGCCGGGGGCGGCTAAAGTGCGAGAACAGCAGACAGGATCCGCGGGAGCCCGCGGGCGAAAGGAACACATGACCGAACAGACCACACCCCCGAACACGGACGCGGCCCCGGTGGACCCGGTGGACCGCGTGCTGTCGCGCGCCGAAGCGCACCGCGGGGTCCGGGTCTTCGGTGCGGCACAGGCTCTGCAGGACGCGGCGACCGCTTACGGCGGGAGCTCCGACGGCGACCAGTGGGACCGTGAGGAGCGCGCCGCGCTCCGGCGCGTGCCCGGACTGTCGACCGAGCTCGAAGACGTCACCGAGGTCGAGTACCGCCAGCTGCGGCTCGAGAACGTGGTGCTCGTCGGCGTGCACCCGCAGGGTTACCAGTCGGATGCCGAGAACTCCCTCCGCGAACTCGCCGCACTCGCCGAGACGGCCGGTGCGGTCGTGCTCGACGGCGTGCTCCAGCGACGCCCCCATCCCGACCCGGCGACGTACGTCGGGCGCGGCAAAGCCCAGGAACTGCGCGACATCGTTGCCGCCGTCGGTGCCGACACCGTCATCGCCGACACGGAGCTGGCTCCGAGCCAGCGGCGTGCGCTGGAAGACGTGGTGAAGGTCAAGGTGATCGACCGCACCACCGTCATCCTCGACATCTTCAGCCAGCACGCGAAGAGTCGCGAGGGCAAGGCGCAGGTGGAGCTCGCTCAGCTCGAGTACCTGCTGCCCCGTCTGCGCGGTTGGGGTGATTCGATGTCGCGCCAGGCCGGTGGACAGGTCGGCGCGGGCGGCGCCGGCATGGGTTCGCGTGGGCCCGGTGAGACGAAGATCGAACTCGATCGTCGCCGCATCCGCACCAAGATGGCGCTGCTGCGCAAGCAGCTGCGGGACTTCGCGCCCGCTCGTGCGGCGAAGCGCGCCGAGCGCAAGCGTCACACGATCCCCTCCGTCGCGATCGCCGGGTACACGAACGCCGGAAAGTCGAGCCTGCTCAACCGTCTGACCAGCGCGGGGGTGCTGGTCGAGAACGCGCTTTTCGCGACCCTGGATGCCACCGTCCGCCGTTCCGAGACCACCGACGGCCGCGTCTACACGCTGACCGACACGGTCGGTTTCGTGCGCAACCTCCCGCACCAGCTCGTCGAGGCCTTCCGATCGACACTCGAGGAGGTCGGCGACGCCGACGTCATCCTCCACGTCGTCGACGCGTCGCACCCGGATCCCGCCGCTCAGCTGGCGACGGTCCGTGACGTGATGGGCGATGTCGAGGCCGACTTCGGCCACGAGATCGTCGTGTTCAACAAGGCCGACCTGGTCAGCGACGACGATCGACTGGTGCTGCGCGGGCTCGCACCGCACGCGCACTTCGTGTCGTCGCGCACGGGCGAGGGGATCGACGAGCTTCGCGCTGCGATCGAGGAGGCGTTGCCTCTTCCCGCCGTCGAGGTGCAAGCCGTCGTGCCCTACGACCGGGGCGACCTCGTCTCGGCCGTGCACGAGAGCGGTCTGATCCTGGCCCAGGAGCACCGCGAGACGGGGACGTTCCTGCACGCGCACGTCGGGGCGCGGCTGGCGGCCGAGCTCGAGCCGTACGCCGCCTGAACGGGGCCCTCGCGCTGTGGCGCGAGGGCCCGCCGCGTGCGCGGGCGTCTCGACGGTGAAGCAACGGGTCAGCGCGCCTCGCGAGTCGTGCCACGCTTCGTAGGTGTCATCGCCGGCCCCGTTGCTCGCCGCCGTGGAGGCCCGCGCCCGGCGGGAGGGCTTCGCGCTCGACCCGAGACAGCGGGTGGTCCTGGAGCACCTGGCGCGCGCGGCGACGCACGCTCTCGCCGGCCGGCCCGCGCGCGGGGTGTACCTCTTCGGTCCCGCGGGCCGGGGCAAGTCCTGGCTCGCCGATGCTCTCTTCGCCGCGCTTGCGGACGGGGGCGCCACGCGGGTGCACTTCCACGGCTTCTTCGACGATCTCCACCGCCGTATCCAGATGCACCGCGGGGAGCCGGATGCCACGAACCGGGCGCTCGACGACGTGTGCGGCGCAAGCCGGTTGGTGTTCTTCGACGAGCTGCACGTGCATGACCCGGGTGACGCGCGCCTGCTGACGCGTCTGATCGAGCGGCTCGTGGAGCGCGGGTGCACGCTCGTGGCGACGTCGAACTACGCGCCTCGGGAACTGCTGCCCGACCCCGTCTGGCATCACCTCTTCATTCCGGGCATCGCGCTCATCGAGACGCATCTCGACGTCCTCCGGCTCGACGGCGCGGTGGACTATCGCACGCGCGCATCGGTGCGGAGCTCGGGCTTCCGCGCGGGGGTGTGGTCGACGGCGGAGCCCCCTCGGATCGAGACCGCGCCGACACCGCTGTCCGTGCGCGACCGGGTGTTCCCCGTGACATTCGCCGACGCCCCTTCACTGACCGCGACGTTCGCCCAGCTGTGCGATGCGCCCGTGGCAGCCGTGGAGTATCGGCACTGGAGTCACACGTACGCGCACTGGACGATCACGGGGGTGCCGCCGTGGGACGAGGTCGGTCCCGCCGCCCGGCAGCGCTTCGTGAACCTCATCGACGTCCTCGCGGACGCCGACGTGCACCTCGACGTGCACGCGTCCGTCGACCTCGATGTTTTCCTGGAGCGCGCCGTCGGGCGACCGGACGCGTTCCGCATGGCGAGTCGCTTGCACTTGTTGCGGCGCGGCTGACCGCTGCCGACGAACGGCGTCGGGCGCTCGACAGGTCACCGTGGAGCGCCCGACGGCTCAGTCGAGCTCGAGAGGGGTGACGCCCGGTGTCTCGAACCCGAACACCGCTCCCAGGAACCCGAGTTCGCGTTCGAGGGAGTCGATCACGGTCTCCGCGCGGCGGAAGCCGTGTCCTTCTCCTTCGTAGAGCACGTAGGCGTGCGGGACGCCGTGCGCTGCCAGGGCGTCTCGGATCGCCTCTGCCTGTGACGGGGGGACGACGCGATCCTCGGTGCCCTGCAGGATCAGGAGCGGAACGCGGAACCGTTCGGGATGGCTGAGCGGCGACCGCTCGACGTACACCGATTCGGCCTCGGGCAGGGGTCCGATGAGCCCGTCGAGGTAGCGCGCTTCGAAGTCGTGCGTGTCTTCGGCCAGGGCACGCGCGTCTCCCACGCCGTATCGCGAGATCCCGGCGGAGAACACCTCGGTGGTGGTGACCGCGGCGAGGACCGTCCACCCGCCCGCCGAGCCCCCGGCGATCGCCAGGCGCGCGGGGTCGGCGAGCCCCGCGTCGGCCAGGGCGGATGCCGCAGCGGCGACGTCATCGACGTCGACCACGCCCCACTGCCCCTTCAGGCGTTCGCGGTACTCCCGGCCGTAGCCGGTGGACCCGCCGTAGTTGACGTCGAGGACGCCGATTCCGCGGCTCGTGAAGAACGCGGTCTTCGCCGAGGGGGCTGGACCGACCTGCGATGTGGGGCCGCCGTGCACGAGCACGACGTAGGGCGGACGTTCGTCGGTGGGAGCCGCGACGTCGGGATTGGTCGGTGCGTAGGCGAAGGCGTGCACCGGGCCGTGCGGACCTTCGGTCTCGAGGGTCAGAGCCGTCGGCATCCATTCGTCTCCCCACGCGCCGGCTCCACCGGTGACGAGGTCGACGGCGCCGGAGTCCAGGTCGACGAGCCACAGGCCGGAGCGGCCCCCGCCGTCGGTGCCGGAGACGAGAACGCGCGAGCCGCGCGCATCGTCGACGGCGGTGCCGGAGACGGAGGGAACCTCGAGCGCGCGGATGCCCGAGGGGGCGATCTCGACCACCTCGTCGCCGCCGTGGGTGCGGACGGCCACGATGCGGCCGTCGTCGGTCGCGGCGAACCAACGGGTGCCCAGCACCCAGAGGCCGCCACCCGTGTCGGCGTCGGCGGGGGCGACCGCTTGCGCGTCATCGTCGAGCGGGTGCCGGTAGAGGTTCCAGCGCCCGCTCGGGTCGTCGGCGTAGAGCAGCTCGTCGTCGCCCATCCAGACGGGCTGCAAGGGTGCTCGATCGTCGCCTCCGGCGAGGTCGCGGACGACGCTCGAGTCGAGATCGGCGACGCGGATGGTCGTGGCGTCCCACGGCATGTCGGGGTGGTTCCATGCCACCCACGCGAGGTGGCGCCCGTCGGGGGAGAGCGCGGGCTGGGCGACGAAGTCGCTGCCTGCGGCCAGGATCTCTCCGGCCCCTTCGGCGTCGGTTCCGATCCGGACGATGGCGCGTGTCGGGATGCGTTCGTCGCCGTGCGTCTCTCGAACGGCGAGCAGCACGCCGTGCTCGAACCGCAGACCGCCATGGCGTACGGCGTCGTCGACAGGGGTCAGCGCGCGGGCCGTGCCGCCGGGGCGGAGCGCGTAGACGCGCTGGTCGGTCTTCTCGACGTAGAACAGTTCCCCGTCGTCGGATGCCGTCCAGGCACCGCCGCCGTACTCATGAACCGCCGATCGAGCGTTTCCCGGAGCCGGCAGGACGGTCTCGACGCCGCCGTCCGCGCGGCGACGTTTCACGGCGACCCGACCGGCTTCTGCCGGTACGGACTCGCCCCACCACACCTCGTCGCCCACGAGCCGCGCGCCGTCGACACGCGGGGAGGACTGCGCCACCGACTCGGGAGTAAGGGGCGAGGGCCAGGAGCCGTAGGGGAGGGTGTCTGCCATGGACCCAGCCTAGGGAGGGGGGCCGACATCCGCCGGGATGCGCAGCGAATCCTCATACCGTCCCCGGACGCGTGGCTCCGGCCGCGCGTCGCCGTGGCGGGCGTCAGACCGCGCGCAGCACCGCCACGACGCGGCCCAGCACCACGGCCTCGTCGCCGAGAATCGGCTCGAACGCGCTGTTGCGGGGCAGGAGCCACGTGTGTCCGTCGCGGCGGCGGAAGGTCTTCACGGTGGCTTCGCCGTCGAGCATCGCGGCGACGATCTCGCCGTTCTCGGCGTTCGCCTGCGAGCGCACCACCACCCAGTCGCCATCGCAGATGGCGGCGTCGATCATCGAATCGCCCGAGACCTTCAGCATGAACAACTCGCCCTTGCCGACGAGCTGACGGGGCAGGGGGAAGATCTCCTCCACCTGCTGATCGGCCGTGATGGGGACGCCGGCGGCGATGCGCCCGACCAGGGGCACCAGGGCGGCGTCGCCCAGGGCGGGGGCGGTGTCGGCCGGGTTCTCGGCGGCGGCGCCGGGGAGGTCGATCAGCACCTCCATCGCGCGCGTCTTCCCGGGGTCGCGGCGCAGGTAGCCGCTGAGTTCGAGCTGATTCAGCTGGTGGGTGACGCTCGACAGCGACTTGAGTCCGACGGCGTCGCCGATCTCGCGCATGCTCGGCGGGTAGCCGTGACGGGCGATGGATCGCTGGATGACCTCGAGGATGGCGAGCTGCTTGTCGCTGAGGTTCTTGCGTCGCCGTGTCTGCGGTCGTTCGCGGCCGGCGGCGGTCGTCGCGTCGGTCATCTGCGCTCCCCTCGCGCCGCGGATTCTGCGGCGGAAATTCGAATGTCGGAGGTTGGTGATGAGGTCTCCGTGTCGAAACCGTATCCGGTGGACGACCCGAATGGCAGGGAGCCTCCCGCGTGTCGCGTTCGATTCGTCTCCGATCACAGCCGGTATTGACACTCAAAAGTATCGAATATAGATTCGGAATACAGATTCGCACTCCCGCCCTCCCGGCCGAGGGCGGGGTGCGAATCTCTCCCCACCAAGGAGCACATCATGAGCAGCTTGTCCGTCACTCCCGCCCCCGTCACCCGCCTGCGTCTGACCGCACGTGGCCGCCGGGTCATCGCTTTCCTCGTCGCACTGCCGGTGGTCGTCGCCCTCGGTCTCGCGATCGTGGGCGGGGGCGCTGCCCTCGCCTCCGCTGAAGCGGGAGTCCCGAGTGGTTCGTTCGCCGAGATCACCGTCATGAGCGGCGAGACCCTGTGGTCGATCGCCGAAGACGTCGCTCCCCAGGCGGACCCGCGAGACGTGGTCGCCGAGATCTCCCGCCTGAACGCGCTCGATGGCGGCGTGGTCGCGGCCGGCCAGCGGATCGCCATTCCGTCCGAGTACCTCGCGGCACCCTGACCGGGCGCGCTGGGCCGGGGCCTCGCTCAGATGCGTCGCGTGAGCCTGGGCTTCGTCCTCGTCCGGAGTCGACGGTCTCCGCGACGCGCGAGGTCGCGAGCCGCCTACCATTGGTGGGGTGACTGTGCGCCTCGATGACCTGCCTCTTCGTGACGACCTGCGGGGGATGACCCCCTATGGTGCCCCGCAGGCGGCCCTCCCGGTGGCTCTGAACGTGAACGAGAACACGCATCCCGTTCCGTCCGAGGTTGCCGACGACATCCTCGATGCCGTTGCTCGAGTTCTGCGCGACGTCAACCGCTACCCCGATCGCGAGTTCACGGGGCTCCGCGAGGCCTTCGCCGGGTACCTCGGGCACGGTCTCGCCCCCGAGCAGATCTGGGCGGCGAACGGCTCGAACGAAGTCCTGCAGCACATCCTCCAAGCCTTCGGCGGTCCCGGCCGGACGGCGATGGGCTTCGCGCCGACCTACTCGATGTACCCGATCCTGACGCGCGCGACGGGCGCGGCCTGGATCGCGGGGGAGCGGGAGCACGACTTCACCCTGAGTCCCGAGTTCGCCGCCACGCAGGTGCGCGAGCGACGTCCCGACATCGTCTTCCTCTGCGCGCCGAACAACCCCACCGGGACGCCTCTTCGTCTGGATGTGGTCGAGGCGGTCTACAACGCCACCGACGGCATCGTCATCGTCGACGAGGCGTACCAGGAGTTCGCCCCCCGTGACGAGCCCTCGGCGGTCACGCTGCTGCCCGGGCGTCCTCGCCTCGTCATCTCGCGCACCATGAGCAAGGCCTTCGCGTTCGCGGGTGCGCGGGTGGGTTACCTCGCCGCCGCCCCCGCCCTCGTCGACGCCCTGCGGCTCGTGCGACTGCCGTACCACCTCAGCGCTCTCACCCAGGCGGCGGCGACGGCGGCGCTGCGCCACGCCGACACGATGCTGTCGATGGTCGACGAGATCGTCGCGCAGCGCGACCGCATCTCGGCGACCGTGTCCGCCCTCGGATACTCCGCGCACGAGTCCTGGACGAACTTCGTCCTGTTCGGCAGCGTCGACGACCCCGCTGCGACGTGGCAGGCGCTCTACGACCGCGGTGTCCTGATCCGCGACGTCGGCATCGCGCACCACCTGCGCGTGACGGCGGGCACCGCCGACGAGACCACCGCGTTCCTCGACGCTCTCGCCTCGGTAGGATCGCGAACATGACCGGCCCCGCCACGCCCCGCACCGCCTCGATCGCCCGCGAGACGAGTGAATCGCGTATCGAGCTCGAGCTCGATCTCGATGGCCGCGGGGCGAGTGACATCCAGACCACGGTCCCGTTCTTCGACCACATGCTCACGGCGTTCGCGAAGCACTCGCTGACCGACCTTCGGGTACGGGCGACCGGTGACACCCACATCGATGCTCACCACACGGTCGAGGACACCTCGATCGTGCTGGGCCAGGCCATTCGTCAGGCGCTCGGCGACAAGTCGGGCATCGCGCGCTACGGCGACGCCCTCGTGCCGCTCGACGAGGCGCTCGCCCAGGCCGTGGTGGACATCAGCGGGCGTCCCTACCTCGTTCACACGGGGGAGCCGGCCGGGTTCGAGCACCACCTCATCGGTGGCCACTTCACCGGCTCGCTGGTGCGCCACTCCTTCGAGGCGATCTCGATCCACGCCGGCTTGACCGTGCACGTTCGCGTGCTCGGCGGGCGCGACCCGCACCACATCGCCGAGGCCGAGTACAAGGCTCTCGCGCGGGCGTTCCGCCAGGCCAAGGCCCTCGACCCGCTCGTCGACGGCATCCCCAGCACCAAGGGCGCCCTGTGACACGTCAACCCGTCGTCGCGGTCCTCGATTACGGCTCGGGCAACGTCCACTCGGCCGTCAAGGCGCTCATCGAGGCCGGTGCCGACGCGCGCCTCACCTCCGACCGGTCCTTGTTGCTCGATGCCGACGGTCTGCTCGTCCCCGGTGTCGGCGCGTACAGCGCGGTGATGGGGGCCCTGAACGACAGCAGGGGAGGCGAGATCATCGATCGCCGTCTCGCCGGTGGTCGCCCGGTGCTCGGGATCTGCGTGGGCATGCAGGTGATGTTCGAGCGCGGTATCGAGCGGGGCGCCGACACGGAGGGGCTCGGCGAATGGCCGGGCACCGTCGCAGAGCTCGAAGCCCCGGTGCTCCCGCACATGGGGTGGAACACCGTGGCATCCGGATCCGGATCGCGTCTGTTCGACGGGATCGAGAACGAACGCTTCTACTTCGTGCACTCGTACGCGGCTCAGGAGTGGTCTCTCGAGGTCACGCCCCCGTTCCCCGAGCCCGTGCTGACGTGGTGCACCTACGGGGCGCCGTTCCTGGCGGCCGTCGAGAACGGTCCGCTGTCGGCGACGCAGTTCCATCCCGAGAAGTCGGGCGAAGCCGGCATCCGACTCCTGGCCAATTGGATCGACGGGCTGCGCACGACTACTGTGTGACCTCGTGCCCCGGCTCGGCGAGATGCGCCGAGGGGCCCGAGGAGCCATGAACGATTTCGCGTCCACGCCCGAACTTGTGCTGCTTCCGGCGGTCGATGTCGCCGACGGCAAGGCCGTCCGTCTGACCCAGGGGGAGGCGGGCACCGAGACGAGCTACGGCGATCCCGTCGACGCGGCGGCGGACTTCGCCCGCCAGGGCGCCCAGTGGATCCATCTCGTGGACCTGGATGCCGCCTTCGGCCGCGGCAGCAACGCGAACGTGATGCGCAAGGTCATCAAGCAGGTCAAGGGCGTGCAGGTGGAGCTCTCCGGCGGCATCCGCGACGACCGTTCGCTCGAGGCCGCTCTCGAGAGCGGCGCGAGCCGCATCAACCTGGGCACCGCGGCGCTCGAGAACCCGGAGTGGGCCGCCGACGTCATCAACCGCTACGGCGAGGCGATCGCGGTCGGGCTCGACGTGCGTGGCACGACGCTCGCCGCCCGCGGCTGGACCCGTGACGGCGGCGACCTGTGGACCGTGCTCGAGCGTCTCGAAGACGCCGGATGCAGCCGCTACGTCGTCACCGACGTCACGAAGGACGGCACGCTCCGCGGCCCCAACATCGAGCTGCTGCGCGAGATGACCCAGCGCACCCCCAAGCCGATCGTCGCCTCCGGCGGTGTCTCGAGCCTCGACGACATCGCGGCTCTGCGCGAACTCGTGCCCCTGGGTGTCGAGGGTGCGATCGTCGGCAAGGCGCTCTATGCGGGCCAGTTCACGCTGGCCGAGGCCCTGGATGTCGCCGGACACTGACGATCCGAGCGGTCACGGCTCCGGCGGGCATGGCTCCGCCCACCGCGGCGCTGCCCACCACGGCGCGGACTCGGCCGGTGTGCCCTGGGAGGGGCGCAGCTTCGAGCCCAATCCCCACTCGGGCGACGACGGCTCCGCCGACCCGGCCCTGCTCGCAGCGCTCCTCGCGTTCCGTTCGGGTGCCGGCGATGCGCGCGCGGTCGTCGACGCCTACCGTGACGCCCGGCTGCTGATCCCCCTCGTCGCGGAGAAGGGCGATCACGGCATCGGCGCCCACGGCCTCGAGGTCGACAAGACGCAGGAGCTGTCCATCGTCACGGTGGCCGCCCCCGACGGGCGCAAGGTCCTGCCGGTGTTCACGTCGGTGACGGCTTTGCAGACGTGGGATGCCGCGGCGCGCCCGGTACCCGCCGACGGGCGCCGCACGGCGCTGGCCGCGGCATCCGAAGACACCGAACTCGTCGTGATCGACCCCGCGTCCGAGACGGAGTTCGTGCTCCGGCGTCCCGCGGTCTGGGCGATCGCGCAGGGCGAGCCCTGGGAGCCGGCGCACACGTCGCCGACGATCTTCACCGGGCTGCAGGAGAGCATCTCCGGTGAACTCGCGGTGCTCGACCTCGCTGTCGAGTCCGGCGACCCCACCGGCCGTCTGCGCGGTCCCGAACTGGTGGTGCACCTCCAGCTGATGTCGGGGCTGGAGCAGGAGGAATTGGATGCCGTGCTCGCCCGCCTCGCGCGCCGATGGTCGGCCGACGACCGCATCGCGGTTCTCGTCGACTCCCTGACGGTGAAGCTGCACCGCAGCACCGACGCCTGAGCATCGCTCTCTCGCTCGACGTCACCAGAACAGGGGATGCCACGGCAACAGGCCGTTTCGCGCTCGATCGTCCTGTTCTCGTGGCATCCCCTGTTCTCATGACAGGCCCGGAGCCGGTACCCCAGAACGAGCGCTTTACGTGACGGGACCCGTCCACTTCTCGCCGGGCCCCTTGCCGATCGGGTCCTGGATGGTCGAGGCCTCGCGGAAGGCGAGCTGCAGGGAGCGCAAGCCGTCGCGGAGCGATCGTGCGTGCATGTCGCTGATCTCGGGTGCTCCCGCGGTGATGAGGCCGGCGAGGGCGTTGATGAGCTTGCGGGCCTCGTCGAGATCGAGCTGATGCTGCGGGTCGTCGGCCAGTCCGGTCTTCACGGCCGCGGCGCTCATGAGGTGCACGGCGGCGGTCGTGATGACCTCGACGGCGGGCACATCGGCGATGTCGCGGGTGGCGGAGGAGGCGGCGCGCTCCTGCTCCTCCCAGCGGGCGAGACGCTCGTCTTCGGCTCCGTGGCGGTGCGCGGGGCGGTCGTCGGCGGGCTGGTCGGAGGGGATCGTGTCCACGTGAATCTCTCTGCTAGACTATGGCGGGCTTCGGAGTGTCTCACTCCGTACGAAAGAGGATCACATCCCACCCGCGCTTGCCGCTCCAGGCTACCGGGTTCCCGCACTCCGCTCCGTTTCGCACGGGGTCGTCTGGGTGCAGAAGCCGGTGCTGACAGCACCGTGCCGGGTGGCGTGTGTACTCCTCTTCGCCCGCGATTTGACCGAATCGCGGCGGCCACCACCCGCACACAAGAGGAGTTCCGCATCAGCGATCCCCGCACCAACGAGCGCATCCGAGTCCCGGAGGTCCGTCTCGTCGGACCCAACGGCGAGCAGGTCGGCATCGTCCGAATCGAAGCTGCGCTGCGCCTGGCCCAGGAAGCGGACCTCGACCTGGTCGAGGTTGCGCCGAGCTCGAAGCCTCCCGTGGTCAAGATCATGGATTACGGCAAGTTCAAGTACGAGGCCGCTCAGAAGGCCAAGGAAACGCGCCGTAACCAGGCCAACACCGTCCTCAAAGAGGTCCGGTTCCGCCTGAAGATCGAGGCTCACGACTACATCACCAAGCTCAAGCGCGCCGAGGGATTCCTCCAGGCGGGCGACAAGGTGAAGGCCATGATCCTGTTCCGCGGTCGCGAGCAGTCGCGCCCCGAGCAGGGTGTGCGCCTGCTCCGCAAGTTCGCGGAAGACGTGGCCGAGTTCGGCACCGTCGAGTCGAACCCCACGATCGACGGCCGCAACATGGTGATGGTGGTCGCCCCGCACAAGAACAAGTCCGAGGTCAAGACCGAGCAGAACGCGCAGCGCGCGGCGAACCGTGAGGCGGCGCGCAGCGCGTCTCGCGGTGAGGCGGCCTCGGAAGAAACGCCCACCTCGGCCCCCGCCGAGTAAAGCTCCCCAGACTCCCGCTCCGTCGGGAACCCCAACGAAGGAAGACAGATGCCGAAGCAGAAGACCCACTCGGGCGCCAAGAAGCGCTTCAAGCTGACCGGTAGCGGCAAGCTCATGAAGCAGCAGGCCGGCATGCGCCACAACCTCGAAGGCAAGGCCTCGAAGCGCACCCGCCGTCTGAACCAGGAGCAGGTCCTGGCCAAGGGTGACTCGAAGGTCGCCAAGAAGCTCCTCGGTCTCTGAGCGCCGACGCACGTTAGGAAGAAACAGAAATGGCTAGAGTCAAGCGGGCCGTAAACGCCCACAAGAAGCGTCGCGTCATCCTCGAGCGCGCCTCCGGTTACCGCGGTCAGCGTTCGCGCCTGTACCGCAAGGCCAAGGAGCAGGTCACCCACTCCCTCGTCTACGCGTACCGCGACCGTCGCAAGCGCAAGGGCGACTTCCGTCGTCTGTGGATCCAGCGCATCAACGCGGCATCCCGTCAGAACGGCCTCACGTACAACCGCTTCATCCAGGGCCTCGGCCTCGCGGGTGTGCAGGTCGACCGTCGCATGCTCGCCGAGCTCGCCGTGAACGAGCCCGCCGTGTTCGCCTCGCTGGTCCAGACCGCGAAGGCGGCGCTGCCCAGCGACGTCAACGCTCCGAAGTCCGCGTAAGTCGCGACTTCTCCCGGAACGGGCGTCCTCTTCGGAGGGCGCCCGTTCCGTCGTTCGTGCGCGGCATCCCCGGCTCCATGCCCTCAGCGCCATACACTGGTCACGTGCTGGAGAACCCCCGTTCGCCGCGGGTGCGCGCCGTGGCCAAGCTCAGCAAACGCGCCGCCCGTCAAGAGACCGGCCTGTTCCTCCTCGAGGGTCCGCAGGCCGCGCGCGAAGCTCTGGCGTGGGCACCGGAGACCGTTCTCGAGCTCTACGCGACGCCGACGGCTCTCGAGAAGCACACCGACGTTCGCGACGCCGCCGAGCAGGCCGGCGTCGATCTGCAGTACACGACCGAAGCGGTCCTGGATGCCATGGCTGACACGGTCACGCCGCAGGGCATCGTCGCGGTGGCCCGGCAGGCGCCGTCCGCGTTGAAGGACGTCCTCGCGGGCAGTCCTCGCCTCATCGCGATCTGCGAGGAGGTGCGGGATCCCGGCAATCTCGGCACGATCATCCGCGCCGCTGACGCGGCCGGCGCCGATGCGGTCGTCCTCACGGGGCGAACCGTCGACCCGTACAACCCGAAGGTCGTCCGCTCGACGACAGGGTCGCTCTTCCACGTTCCGGTGGCCGTCGATCTCGAGCTCGCCGACGTCGTCGCCCGCGCGCACGAAGCCGGACTCCGCGTGGTCGCCGCCGATGTCGACGGCGATGACTTCCTGGCATCCCGAGATCTTCTCTCCGAGCCGACGGCGTGGCTCTTCGGCAACGAGGCGCGGGGGCTCGACGAGACGGCGCTCGCTCACGCGGACCTCTCGTTGCGCCTGCCGATCTTCGGGCGCGCCGAGTCGCTGAACCTCGCCACCGCGGCGAGCGTGTGCCTCTACGAGACGGCTTTCGCGCAGCGCGCGCGATAGATCTGCTGTTACAGAACGGTTAAGGCGTGCGCCGGAATGTGGTCGCTTGCACAACATCCTCATAGGGTGAACGCATGGCATCCGTTCCCCCGGCGGGCTCCGAGCCCCTTGTCGTCGTCTCCGATGTGCAGAAGCACTACGGCCAGTTCCAGGCGCTCACAGATATCAACCTGACCGTCGACCGCGGAGAGGTCGTGGTCGTCATCGGCCCGTCCGGCTCCGGGAAGTCGACGCTCTGCCGCACCATCAACCGTCTCGAGACCATTACGAGCGGCTCCATCACGATCGACGGCAAGGAGCTTCCCAAAGAGGGGAAGGGCCTGGCCGAACTGCGTGCCGACGTCGGCATGGTCTTCCAGTCGTTCAACCTCTTCGCGCATCTGACGATCCTCGAGAACGTCACGCTGGGTCCGATCAAGGTCCGCAAGCTCAAGAAGGCGGATGCCGAGAAAGAGGCGCGCGCGTTGCTTGAGCGCGTGGGCGTCGGGCACCAGGCCGACAAGCTCCCTGCCCAGCTCTCGGGTGGTCAGCAGCAGCGCGTGGCGATCGCCCGCGCTCTCGCGATGAAGCCCAAGGTCATGCTGTTCGACGAGCCGACCTCGGCCCTCGACCCCGAGATGATCAACGAGGTGCTCGACGTGATGGTCGGTCTCGCCAAAGACGGCATGACCATGATCGTCGTCACCCATGAGATGGGCTTCGCCCGCAAGGCGGCGAACCGTGTGGTCTTCATGGCCGACGGCCAGATCGTCGAGCAGGCCGCTCCCGAGCAGTTCTTCACGCACCCGGAATCGGATCGTGCCAAGGACTTCCTCTCAAAGCTGATCACGCACTGATCTGAGAAGGCGACGAACACGGTGGTTCGCTCGCCCCCTCGCGTCACCCCCCCGGCCGACCCGAACGTGCCGTCATCGACCCTTATCCGCACAGCACACGTAACCAAGGAGACAGCACATGCGTAAAACACGTACTCTCACCGGCCTCGGCATCCTCGCCGCAGGGCTCCTCGCCCTGACGGCCTGCAACAGCGGCACCCCCGGTGCCCCCGACGCCGGGTCCGGCGGCGGCTCCGACTCGACGCAGCTCTGGGAGGTCGCCTCCGGCGTCTCGCTCGACGGCAGCCCCACGTACGACCGCATGGTCTCGGCCGACAAGGTCGTCGTCGGTGTGAAGGAAGACCAGCCCGGCCTCGGCTTCAAGGACCCCATCAGCGGTGAGCGCGGCGGGTTCGACGTCGAGATCTCGCAGTGGATCGCGGCCTCGCTCGGCTTCGACGCCGACAAGATCGAGTACAAGACGATCCCCTCCGCCAACCGCGAGCAGGAGCTGGTCAACGGGAACATCGACTACTACGTCGGCACGTACTCGATCACCGACAAGCGCAAGGCGCAGATCGACTTCGCCGGCCCGTACCTCATCACGGGCCAGGGTCTGCTCGTCGCCGCCGACAACGAGGACATCAAGGGACCGAACGACCTCGCGGGCAAGATCGTCTGCTCGGTGACCGGTTCGACGCCGCTGCAGCGCATTCGTGACGAGTACTCGCCCGGCGACACCGTCGAGTACGACACGTACACGCAATGCCTCGAGCAGTTGCGCGCGGGTTCGGTCGACGCCGTCACCACCGACCAGGCGATCCTGGCCGGCTACGTCGCCCAGGAGCCCGAGGCCTTCAAGATCGCCGGCGACACCTTCAGCGAGGAGCGCTACGGCGTGGGCCTGCCCAAGGGCGACACCGTCCTGAAGGACCACATCAACACCCTCTTCAACGACGGTGGTGAGGTCTGGACCGCCCTGTTCGAGAAGAACCTCGCTCCTGCCGGCATCAAGGGCGAGCAGCCGACCGCCGACGAGTGATCCCTCGGGGGCGGCGTGCCTTCACCGGCCCGCCGCCCTCGACCCCCCCCGATCAAGACAGGACCATGCATGGGTGTCATCACCGACAACCTCGACATCTGGAGCGAAGCGCTCGTCGGCACGCTCGTGCTGTTCTTCGCCGGCGGCGCGCTCGCGCTCGTCCTCGGCATCGTCGTCGGCGCGATGCGCGTCTCGCCGGTGCCGATCGCCCGCGGCGTCGGCACGTTCTACGTCAGCGCGATCCGCAACACGCCGCTCACGCTCGTGTTCTTCGCGTTCGTGTTCGCGCTGCCGCCGCTGCTGGGGCTGCGCCTCACCGGCGACGTCTCGCTGACGCTGGGCATCTGCGCCCTCGGCATCTACACCGCGACCTATGTCGCCGAAGCCATCCGTTCGGGGGTCAACACCGTGCCCGTCGGTCAGGCCGAGGCGGCGCGAGCTCTGGGGCTGACCTTCGGACAGGTCATGTCACTGATCGTCCTCCCGCAGGCGTTCCGCTCGGTCATCCCCCCGATGGTGAGCGTTTTCATCGCCCTGCTGAAGAACACCACCGTCGCGGCCGGATTCTCGATCGTGAACCTCGGCTCGGTGCGCAACTACCTCAGTGAGCGCGGAGAGAACGCGTTCATCGTCATCCTGTGGATCATGGTCGTCTTCGTCGCGCTCGTCCTGCTGCTGTCCTGGCTGCAGCGAACGCTCGAGAACCGATGGAGGGTCGCCCGATGAGCAGCGTCCTGTACGACGTCCCCGGCCCCAAGGCCATCGTCCGCAATCGCATCCTGGGAGTGCTGACGATCCTCGTCGTGCTCGCGATCGTCGGCTTCTTCGTGTGGAGGCTCGCCGACACCGGCCAGTTCACCGCGCAGAAGTGGTCGGCGTTCACCTACACGAACGTCTGGATCGAGATCCTCAAGGCGACCGGGGCCACTCTCGCCGCCTTCGCCGCCGCGGCCGTCGGCGCTCTGACGCTCGGCTTCGTCCTCGCGATCGGTCGCCTGTCGGACCACAAATGGGTCCGATGGCCGTTCACCGCCGTCATCGAGGTCTTCCGCGCGATCCCGGTCCTCGTCTTCATGTTCCTGCTGTACTACGGCTTCCCCGTCATCGGCATCCGCATGGAGCCGTACTGGGCCGTCGTGATCGCGCTCGTCTGCTACAACGGGTCGGTGCTGGCCGAGGTCATCCGCGCCGGCGTCGAGTCCCTGCCGCGCGGACAGGCCGAGGCCGGCTATGCGATCGGGCTGCGCAAGGCCGGGGTGATGCGCCTGGTCCTGCTCCCGCAGGCGGTCCGCGCGATGATGCCCGTCATCATCGCCCAGCTCGTCGTGACGCTGAAGGACACCGCGCTCGGCTTCGTCATCACGTACCCGGAACTGCTGTTCTACGCGAAGTACATCGGCGCGCAGCCGAGCGTCGGCTCGCCGATCGTCCCGGCGACCATCGTGGTCGGCATCATCTACATCGCGCTCTGCCTCATCCTGTCGTTCGTGGCGAACCTGGTGGAGAAGCGCTTGCGGCGTTCTCCGCGTGTCACGCAGGTGGCCGCCGCCGTGCAGGCTCCGCAGCAGGGCGGGACCGACACCGAGCTGATCGTCGCGCAGCGCGGTCTCGGGAAGTACAACGCCGGGAGCGGCGGCGGAATCTGAGGAGTCCTACCGAGCGGCGGGGGAGTGTCCCCGCCCCTCGGTAGACTCTCATCTCGTGTCCGACGCACCCGAGATCACCCCCGAGGCCGTCGCCTCCGCCGTCGATGCCGCCCTCGCGGCCATCGCCGCGGCCGCGACCACGGCCGACCTGAAAGCCGCCCGCGCAGCTCACACCGGTGAGCAGTCCGCCCTCGCGCGACTGAACGCCCAGATGCGCCACGTCGCCCCCGACCAGAAGGCCGCGTTCGGCAAGCTCGTCGGCCAGGCCCGAGGGCAGGTCAACCAGGCGCTCGCCGCCCGCGAGGCCGAACTGGCCGAGGCCGAGACGGCCGCTCAGCTCGAGGCCGAGCGCATCGACGTCACGGCGCTGCCCCAGCGCGCGCGCGTCGGGGCTCGGCATCCCATCTCCCTCCTGCAGGAGCAGGTGTCCGACATCTTCGTCGGAATGGGGTGGGAGATCGCCGAAGGGCCCGAGCTCGAGCACGAGTGGTTCAACTTCGATGCGCTGAACGTTGACCCCGATCACCCTGCCCGCACGATGCAGGACACCTTCTACGTCGATCCGGTCGCGCGGCACCTCGTGCTGCGTACCCAGACGTCGCCGGTGCAGATGCGGTCGATGCTGGAGCGGGAGATCCCGATCTACGTTCTTTCCCCGGGCCGCGTGTACCGCACCGACGAATTCGACGCGACGCACCTGCCGGTGTTCACGCAGTTCGAGGGGCTCGTGATCGACAAGGGCATCACGATGGCGCACCTCAAGGGCACCCTCGATCACGCGGCGCGCGTGCTCTTCGGACCCGAGGCCAAGACGCGCTTCCGCGCGAACTTCTTCCCGTTCACCGAGCCGAGCGCCGAGCTCGACCTGTGGCACCCGACCTTCAAGGGCGGAGCGCGCTGGATCGAGTGGGGCGGCTGCGGAATGGTGAACCCCAACGTCCTGCGGGCGGCCGGCATCGACCCCGAGGAGTACTCGGGCTTCGCGTTCGGTATGGGCATCGAGCGCACGCTCATGTTCCGCAGCGACGTGCAAGACATGCGCGACATGGCCGAGGGCGATGTCCGCTTCAGCGAACAGTTCGGAATGGTGGTCTGATGCGCGTCCCGCTCTCCTGGCTGCGCGAGTACGTCGACGTGCCCGCGGAGGCCACGCCCGACGACGTTCTCGCGGCCCTGGTGTCCGTCGGCTTCGAAGAAGAAGACGTGCATCGCTTCGAGCTCGAAGGCCCCATCGTGGTCGGAGAAGTGAAGGAGTTCACCCCCGAGCCGCAGTCCAACGGCAAGACCATCCGCTGGTGCCAGGTCGACGTCGGCGACGAACACGGGGGAGTGCGCGGCATCGTCTGCGGCGCCGGCAACTTCTTCCCCGGCGACAAGGTCGTCGTGACCCTGCCCGGATCGGTGCTGCCCGGGCCCTTCCCGATCGCCGCACGCAAGACCTACGGGCACGTGTCCGACGGCATGATCGCGTCCGCGAAAGAGCTGGGCCTGGGCAGCGAGCACTCCGGCATCCTGCGTCTGGTCGACCTGGGTATCGACGCGCCGGTGGGAACGGATGCCATCGCGCTGCTGGGTCTGGACGACATCGCCGTCGAGATCAACGTCACACCCGACCGCGGGTACGCGCTGTCGCTGCGCGGCGTCGCGCGCGAGTACTCCCACGCGACGGGAGCGGCATTCCGCGACCCGGGCACGGGCCACGAGGGCGCCGTCGCGCGGACGCCCCAGGGCTTCCCGCTCGCGGTGAACGACCGCGCGCCGATCCGCGGACGCCAAGGTGCGAGCGAGTTCGTCGCCCGGATCGTCCGCGATGTCGATCCCTCGCGCCCGACGCCGCCGTGGATGATCACGCGGCTGTCGCTCGCCGGCATCCGCTCGCTCGGTGTGCTGATCGACATCACGAACTACGTCATGCTCGAGCTCGGCCAGCCGATTCACGGCTACGACCTCGATCGTCTGCAGGGCGGCATCACCGTGCGCCGCGCAGAAGAGGGCGAGAAGCTCGAGACGCTCGACGGACAGGTGCGCACCCTCAGCGGCGAAGACCTGCTGATCACCGATGACTCGGGGCCGATCGGTCTCGCGGGCGTGATGGGCGGCGGCCCTACGGAGATGAGCGACGCCACCCGCAACGTGCTCATCGAAGCGGCGACCTTCGATCAGGTGTCGATCGCCCGTACGGCGCGGCGGCACAAGCTGCCCTCCGAGGCGTCGCGTCGGTTCGAGCGCGGCGTCGACCCGCTCGTGCCGTACGTCGCCGCCGAGCGCGTGGCCTCGCTGATGGTGGAGCTCGCCGGCGGCACGCTCGACACCGAGCTCGGGGGAGCGCTCGGCGCGCCCTACCACCGTGACCCGATCACCCTTCCCGCGGGTTTCGTGCCGGGCCTGATCGGTGTCGAGTACACCGACGACGAGATCGTGTCGTCGCTGCGTCTCATCGGCTGCACGCTCGACGAACGCGACGGCGGGTGGTCGGTGACGGCGCCGTCGTGGCGTCACGACCTCTCCGACAAGTGGACGCTCGCCGAAGAGGTGGCGCGTATCGAGGGCTACGACCGCATCCCCTCCGTCCTGCCCACCCCGCCCTCGGGTCGTGGTCTGACGCGTGCCCAGCAGGGCCGCCGCCGGGTCGCGAACGCGCTCGCCGCGGCGGGCTTCGTCGAGACGCCGTCGTTCCCGTTCACCACCGAGGAGCAGAACGCCCTGCACGGCTCGCCCTCGGGTGACACGCTGCCGAGCGTCAAGCTCGCCAACCCGCTCGACGGTCTCGCGCCGTTCCTGCGTCGCTCGCTCATCCCGGCGATGTTGCAGGTCGCGCACCGCAACGTCTCGCGCGGCATCGTCGATCTCGCCCTGTTCGAGGTCGGCACGGTGTTCCTGCCGAAGCCCGGCGTGCAGTACGGCACGTCGTCGGTTCCGCCGCTGGCGGTGCGACCGGATGCCGCGACCCTGACGGCTCTGGATGCCTCGATCCCGCCGCAGCGCCGACATGTCGCGGTGCTGCTGACGGGCCACACCGTGCCCAAGCAGCCCGGGCAGGCGGCCGTCGCGGCCGATCTCGCCGACGCGGTCGACGCGGTGCGCGTGCTGACCGCCGCGGCAGGACTGGACATCGAGCTCGTGCAGGCGCAGCGTGCCGCCCTGCACCCCGGCCGCACGGCTCGCGTGCTCTCCGGTGGGCAGGACATCGGC
The DNA here is from genome assembly GCF_001476655.1 of Microbacterium testaceum. Lineage (GTDB taxonomy): Bacteria > Actinomycetota > Actinomycetes > Actinomycetales > Microbacteriaceae > Microbacterium > Microbacterium testaceum_C. Next base: position 50,662 of record NZ_LDRT01000001.1, read on the forward strand.
TACGTCGGCGAACTGCTCCCCACCGTCTCGGCCGATGCCGACCTGCCGGGCCGCGTGCTCGTGGCCGAACTCGACCTCGACGCCATGCTCGACCTCGCGCAGGCGCGCCCCGTGGCCGCTTCGCTCTCGGGCTTCCCGGCGGCGACGCAGGACGTGTCGCTCGTCGTCCCGCTCGAGGTCGCGGCCGGCGCGGTGCGCGCGGCGCTGCTCGAGGGGGGCGCGCCGCTGCTCGAGGGAGCGCGCCTGGTCGACGACTACCGCGGTTCCGGCCTCGCCGAGGGCACGAAGAGCCTGACGTTCGCCCTGCGCTTCCGCGCCGACGACCGCACCCTCACGGCGGCGGAGGCGACGGATGCCAAACTCGCCGGCGTCGCGGTGGCCGCTGAGCGTTTCGGGGCTGCGATCCGCGACTGAACGACGTCGAGCTCACGACGGGGCGGGGTGCACGCGGCGGAGGCCGTGGCATCCCGCCCTCTTCGTGCGCCGGAAGACGTGCGCCGGAAGACGTGCGTCGGCGGGCGTGCTCGGAAGACGTGTTCCGGAAGACGTGCGCCGGCGGGCGAGCACCCCGTGCAGACGTGGACTGCCCTCACCGCGGATAAAGGGGGCAGTCGGAAGCAACCCGCGGTGAGGGCAGGATTGAAGCATACCGCCCTCTTGTCCCCCAAATGGGGGACAAGACAGGATTTGCAGGACGATTTCCCAGCCGGGCCTTCTCGCCGGCCCGCGAAGGGGGATTTGCCCCCGAGCCGGGCGGGCCGATACCCTCGCCAGATGTCGTCGATCGCCGCGTTCAGCTCGGAGCTCTCCGTGAGCACCGCTGCGCTGCGCCGACGTCGGGTCGCACGCCGAGTCTCGGCGACCTCGTAGTCCGCCGATTGTCGGGCATGCGGGCGTCGCCGCCCCGGTACGCGCTGAATTTCAGCACCCGCCCCGACTCCTAAGGTAGATACATGACCCTCTCGGTCGCCGTCTCCGGCGCTTCCGGCTATGCGGGCGGCGAGATCCTCCGCCTCCTCGCCGACCATCCCGATGTCGAGATCCGCACCGTCACCGCGCACTCCAGCGCGGGTCAGCCGCTTCTCGCCCACCAACCCCACCTGCGCTCGCTCGCGCACCTCGAGCTGCAGGCGACGACACCCGAGATCCTGGCCGGTCACGACGTCGTCTTCCTCGCGCTGCCGCACGGCCAGTCCGCGCAGTACACCGACGCGCTCGCAGACACCCCGCTCGTGATCGACGCCGGAGCCGACCACCGGCTCACCTCGTCGGACGACTGGGCGGCGTTCTACGGGGGAGCGCACGCCGAGCCGTGGGCGTACGGCGTGCCGGAGCTCCCTGTCGCGGGCGGCAAACAGCGCGAGAACCTCCGCGGCGTGACGCGCATCGCCGCCCCCGGATGCAACGCCTCGACCGTGTCGCTCTCGCTCGCGCCCGGGGTGGCCGCGGGCGTCATCGACCCGGGCGACATCGTCTCGGTGCTGGCCGTCGGACCCAGCGGGGCGGGGAAGTCCGCGAAGACCAACCTCCTCGCGAGCGAGATCCTCGGCACGGCCAACCCGTACGCGGTCGGTGGGACCCACCGTCACATTCCCGAGATCCGGCAGGCGCTCGCCGCGGCCGGGGCCCCGGCCGACGGCATCCGGATCTCGTTCACCCCGGTTCTCGTTCCGATGGCGCGGGGGATCCTCGCGACCTCGTCGGCACCGATCCGCGACGGGGCGACGGATGCCGAGATCCGCGCCGCGTGGGAGGACGCCTACGCCGACGAACCCTTCGTCCAGTTGCTTCCCGCCGGGGTCTTCCCGCGGACCGCCGATGTGCTCGGAGCCAACGTCGCCTCGATCGGTCTGGCGATCGATCGCGCGGCGAACCGGGTCGTCGCGGTCGCCGCCGTCGACAATCTCGTCAAGGGCACGGCCGGAGCCGCCGTGCAGTCCATGAACCTCGCGTCGGGTCTCGCCGAGACCACCGCCCTTCCCCTGAACGGAGTCGCCCCGTGAGCGTGACCGTCCCCGCCGGATTCGAGGCGGCCGGAGTCGCCGTCGGCCTGAAGTCGACCGGCGCGCGCGACGTCGCCGTCGTGGTCAACCGCGGTCCCCTCAAGGTGGGTGCGGCCGTCTTCACGTCGAACCGGGCGAAGGCCAACCCGATCCTGTGGTCGGAGCAGGTCGTGAAGGACGGCGTCGTCGAGGCGATCGTGCTCAACTCGGGCGGAGCGAACTGCTTCACGGGGTCGTTCGGTTTCCAGACCACGCACCAGACCGCCGAGCGCGCGGCCAAGTTGCTCGGTGTCGGCGCGGGCGACGTGCTCGTGTGCTCGACGGGGCTCATCGGAACGGGCGACGAGGTCTTCCGGGCGAAAGTGCTCGCGGGCGTGGACGAGGGGATCGCGACCCTGTCGCCCGAGGGGGGCGAGGACGCGTCGCTGGCGATCATGACCACCGACTCGAAGCCCAAGCGCGCCGTGCACGTCGGAGAGGGCTGGTCGATCGGCGCGATGGCGAAGGGCGCCGGGATGCTGGCACCGGGCTTGGCGACCATGCTCGTCGTCGTGACGACCGACGCGGTCCTCGACGCGGCCCCGGCCGACGCCGCGCTCCGGGCCGCGACGCGGGTCAGCTTCGATCGCCTCGACTCCGACGGCTGCATGTCGACCAACGACCAGGTCACGCTGATGGTCAGCGGGGCCAGTGGCATCCGCGTTCCCGCCGACGAGTTCACGGCGGCTCTGACCGCGGTGTGCGACGACCTCGCCTCCCAGTTGCAGGGGGATGCCGAGGGTGCCAGCCACGACATCACCATCGAGGTCGTGAACGCCGCGAGCGAGGACGACGCCGTCGAGGTGGGGCGCTCGATCGCCCGCAACAACCTCTTCAAGGCCGCGATCTTCGGTAACGACCCCAACTGGGGACGTGTGCTCGCGGCCATCGGCACGACCGACGCCGCCTTCGACCCCTACGACGTCGACGTGTGGATGAACGGCGTACGCGTGTGCACCGCGGGCGGTCCCGACCGCCCCCGCGAGGACGTCGACCTCACCCCGCGGGCGACCGACCTCGTCGTCGACCTGCGCGTCGGGGAGGCTTCGGCCACGATCCGCACCAACGACCTGACGCAAGATTACGTCCACGAGAACAGCGCCTACTCCTCATGACCCACGTCGACCTCCAAGACACCGACCCCGCCGAAGCCAGCGAGCGGGCGGTCACGCTCGTCGAGTCGCTGCCCTGGGTGCGCAAGTACCGCGACCAGGTCGTGGTGGTGAAATACGGCGGGAACGCCATGGTGAGCGACGAGCTGCAAGATGCCTTCGCCGCCGACATCGCGTACCTCCGCTACGTGGGCGTCAAGCCCGTCGTCGTGCACGGCGGCGGCCCGCAGATCTCGTCGATGCTGGACCGTCTCGACATCCCCAGCGAGTTCCGCGGCGGGTACCGGGTCACCTCGACCGAGGCGATCGGCGTCGTCCGCATGGTCCTGACGGGGCAGATCAACCCGCAGCTCGTGGCCAAGGTCAACGCCCACGGCCCCCTCGCCACCGGGCTCAGCGGAGAGGACGCCGGCCTGTTCGGCGGACGTCGCCGCGGTGTCGTGGTGGACGGCGTCGAGCATGACCTGGGCCGCGTCGGCGATGTCGTGACCGTCGACCCGCAGCCGGTGCTCGACCATCTCGCCGCCGGTCGCGTGCCGATCGTCTCGAGCATCGCACCCGACCTCGACCACCCCGGCACGTCGCTGAACGTGAACGCGGATGCCGCGGCGGCGGCGCTCGCGGTGGCTCTGAACGCGAAGAAGCTCGTCGTCCTGACCGACGTGCCCGGGCTCTACGCCGACTGGCCGAACCGCGACTCGCTCGTGTCGCACCTGACCTCGACGGAGCTGCGCGCGATGGTGCCGCGTCTCGAATCCGGGATGATCCCGAAGATGCAGGCGTGCCTCGACGCCGTCGACGGGGGAGTGCCCACCGCGGCCATCATCGACGGACGCGTGCCGCACTCGGTGCTCGTCGAACTCTTCACCAGCAAGGGAATCGGAACGGAGGTGGTCGCATGACCGCGGACACGAAATGGCAGGAAGACGCCGGACGCGACCTCGTCCGCAGCTTCGGCGACCGCATGGCGCTGTTCGTCCGCGGCGAGGGCGCATACGTCTGGGATGCCGACGACACGAAGTACCTGGACTTCCTCGCCGGCATCGCGGTCAACGCGCTCGGCCACGCCCACCCGACCTTCGTCGAGGCGATCACCGCGCAGGCGTCCACGCTCGCGCACGTGTCGAACTACTTCGCCACCCCGCCCCAGCTCGCTCTCGCGGCGCGCCTCAAGCGCCTCGCGGGCACGGGGGAGTCGGGCCGGGTGTACTTCGGCAACTCGGGCGCCGAGGCCAACGAAGCGGCGTTCAAGCTCGCGCGCCTGCACGGCCGCGGCACCGATCGCACGCGCATCCTGACGCTCAAGGGCGGATTCCACGGCCGCACGATGGGCTCGCTCGCCCTGACCGGCAAACCCGCGCTCCAGGCCGATTTCCTGCCGATGGTCCCGGGTGTCGAGCACATCGACGCCACGATCGAGGCTCTCGAGGCCGCGGTCGACGACCGGGTCGCGGCGCTCCTCGTCGAGCCCATTCAGGGCGAGGCCGGCGTCGTCGAATTGCCCGAGGGCTACCTCCAGGCCGCACGGGAGATCACGGCGCGTCACGGCGCGCTGCTGATCATCGACGAGATCCAGACCGGCGCGGGCCGCACCGGCGCGTGGTTCGGGTTCCAGCACGCCGGGATCGTCCCCGACGCCATCACGGTGGCCAAGGGCATCGGCGGAGGCTTCCCGATCGGAGCGCTCATCACCTTCGGTGCCGCGAGCGACCTGTTCTTCCCGGGCACCCACGGGTCGACCTTCGGCGGAAACGCCCTGGGCACCGCGGTCGGGGGAGCGGTCCTGGAAGAGATCGAGGCCTCCGGTCTCGTCGAGAACGCCGCCCGTCGCGAGACCCAGCTGCGCGACGGTATCGCCGCGCTCGGCTCCTCCCTGGTCGCGGGCGTCCGTGGGCGGGGTCTGCTGCTGGGAATCGGGCTCACCAGTCCCGTCGCGAAGGCCGTGGTCGCCGCGGCCCAGCAGCACGGGCTGATCGTCAACGCGGCCAACGACGACACGATCCGCATCGCGCCGCCGCTCACCATCGGCGATGCCGAGATCGCGCTGTTCCTCGATCTGTTCGGCGCTGCCCTCGCCACCGTCTCCGATGCCCTGATCCTCGAAGGAGCCCCCGCGTGACCCGCCACCTGCTGCGTGACGACGACCTGAGCCCGGCCGAGCAGGCCGAGATCCTCGACCTCGCGATCGAACTGAAGAAGGACCGCTGGGCGCAGAAGCCGCTCGAAGGCCCCCAGACCGTCGCGGTGATCTTCGACAAGTCCTCGACCCGCACCCGCGTCTCGTTCGCCGTCGGCATCGCCGACCTCGGTGGCTCGCCGCTGATCATCTCGACGGCCAACAGTCAGCTGGGCGGCAAGGAGACCCCCTCCGACACCGCTCGGGTCCTCGAGCGCCAGGTCGCCGCGATCGTCTGGCGCACCTACGCGCAGGCGGGGCTCGAAGAGATGGCGCGGGGGACGCGCGTGCCGGTCGTCAACGCGCTCAGCGACGACTTCCACCCGTGCCAGCTCCTCGCCGACCTGCTCACGATCCGCGAGCACAAGGGCGAGCTGAAGGGGCTGACGCTGTCGTTCTTCGGCGACGGGCAGAGCAACATGGCCCACTCCTACGTGCTGGCCGGGGTCACCGCGGGCATGCACGTGCGCGTCGCGGCTCCCGCGGACTACGCTCCCCGCGCCGACGTGATCGCGGACGCCGAGCGGATCGCCGCCGAGACCGGCGGATCCATCACCCTCAGCGCCGACCCCGAGGCCGCGGCATCCGGGGCCGACGTCATCGTGACCGACACCTGGGTCTCGATGGGCAAAGAGGAGGAGAAGATCGCGCGCATCCGCGACCTGGGCGGCTTCAAGGTCACGAGCGAGCTCATGACCCGCGCCGACGCCGACGCGATCTTCATCCACTGCCTGCCCGCCGATCGCGGCTACGAGGTCGATGCCGAGGTCATCGACGGCCCGCAGAGCGTCGTGTGGGACGAGGCCGAGAACCGACTCCACGCCCAGAAGGCGCTGCTGGTGTGGCTTCTGCGCCAGAACTGACCTCCCGGTCCCGTCGGCTCTGGGCCCGCTTCGACGGCCCGGGCCGGCTGGCCGGGGTCGATCTCGCCCGCGGCCTCGCCGTGGTGGGCATGCTGGCCGCGCATCTGCTCGACATCGACGACTTCGTGCCGCGAGATCCCTCGTCCTGGCTCGACGTGGTGAACGGGCGGTCGTCGATCCTGTTCGCGGTGCTCGCGGGCCTGTCGATCTCCCTCGTCACCGGCGGCACCCGGCCGGTCGAGGGGGGCCGGCGCGCACGCGTGTCCGCGCGGCTGGCGCTGCGGGGCGGGTTGCTCTGGGCCATCGGCATCCTGCTCGTCCTGACCGGGGTGCCCGTCTACGTGATCCTTCCCGCGTACGCGCTGCTCTTCGCGCTGTCGCTGCCGTTCGTCGGGATGCGCGCGCGCGGTCTCTTCCTCACGGCGGGGGCGCTCGCCCTGGTGATGCCGTGGATCCAGCCCCTGCTGGATGCGGCACCGATCTGGGCGGGGCGCGGGGGCGACGAGCTCGCCTCCGCCCTCGGCTGGCACTATCCCTTCACCGTCTGGATCGCGTTCCTGCTCGCCGGGATGGGGCTGGGGCGCCTCGATCTGCGGCTGCTGCCCGAGCAGGCGTTGATCGTGTTGGCCGGCTCCGCCCTCACGCTCGCGGGCTACGGTCTGAGCCTCACGACTTCTCCGCTGGTGGCCCGCGATGCGTACCTGTCGACGGTGCTGACCGCCGAGCCCCACTCGGCGGGTCTCGGGGAGGTCATCGGTTCCGGCGGCTTCGCGATCATGGTGATCGGCCTCTGTCTCTTGCTGTGCCGCACCCCGCTGCGCTGGCTCGCGGTTCCGCTCCGCGCGGTCGGCTCGATGCCGCTGACGGCCTACGTCCTGCAGTTGCTCGTGTGGGCCGTGGTGGCGCTGACGGTGCTGGGCGACACGTCGGATCTGTGGGGCATCCGCGCGCTCGACCTCTTCGGTCCCCTCACGCTCGGTCTCATCGTCGGGTGCACGGTCTGGGTGCTGACGGTGGGCCGGGGGCCACTCGAGACGGCGATCGACGCGGTCGTGCGGATCGTCGTCGGACGGGATGCCGGAACCCCCCGCGAGCGCTGAGGCTCGAGCCGCGCGGGGCGGGGTCCGTCCCTTATACACATCTGACGCTGACGACGAACTTACGCGTGGCGGTCGCTGTCGTGGAAGAGTGATCCACGCAACGAAACAGA
>NZ_LDRT01000010.1 GCF_001476655.1 Microbacterium testaceum
GGTGCGGGGCGCTGGGGTCCATCTCGACCGAGCGTATCCCGCGGTGCCGCGCCATGTCAGGCCACCGGGTCGGTGAGCGCCACCCCCGCTTCGGTGACGACCGTCCGCACCTCCGCGAGATAGCGCTGCGCCTGATCGGTGAGCGGGATGGCCGTGCGGCCGATCCAGCCGATCTCGATCCGTTCGTCGACGTCGAGGGGAACCGCCACGATCTCGGGGTCGAGGTCGTCGCTGATGATGCCGGTCGAGATCGTGTAGCCGTCGAGGCCGATCATGAGGTTGAAGATCGTGGCGCGATCGGAGACGCGGATCTCCTGCGCGCTCGAGAGCGTCGAGAGGATCTCTTCGGCGAAATAGAACGAGTTGTTCGCGCCCTGGTCGAAGGTCAGGCGAGGAAGGTCGACGAGGTCGTCGAGGGTCGCTCGTTCGCGCGAGGCGAGAGGGTTGCGCCGGGAGATGAAGATGTGCGGGTCGGCGACGAAGAGCGGGTGGAACGCCAGCCCCGAATCGCGCAGCAGCTTGTCGATGACATTGCGGTTGAAGTCGTTGCGGAACAGGATGCCGAGCTCGCTACGCAACGTCCTGACGTCTTCGATGATGTCCCACGTCCGCGTCTCCCGGAGCGAGAACTCGTACTCCGCCGCGTCGCTCGCCCGGACCATGCGCACGAACGCGTCGACGACGAACGAGTAATGCTGCGCCGAGACGCCGAGCAGTCGGCGAGACGGGGGGCGACCGAGGTAGCGCTGCTCCAGCAGCTCGGCCTGCTCCACGACCTGTCGGGCGTAGCCGAGGAACTCCACGCCGTCGTTGGTGAGCGTGACACCCCGGGCGGAGCGCAGCAGGAGATCTCTTCCCACCCGGCTCTCGAGATCGCGCATGGCCGCCGACATCGTCGGCTGTGCGACGTAGAGCAGGTCGGCGGCCGCGCTGATGGAGCCTTCCGCGGCGACCTCGATGAAGTACTGCATCTGCTGGAGCGTGATACCGCTCGTGCGCCGGGCCATAGGGAGAGGCTATACCACTGCATAGTCGGCTCGAATTACCCGATGACTGATCGAGGCGAGCACCATGAGGAAGCGGCATCCGACCCCTTCTGATTGGCACGTCATGACGAACGACATCACGTTCAGCATCACCACCACCCGTTTCGACGAGGACTACGCCCCGGCGGAGAACTCGCGCGTGACGACGAACTTCGCGAACCTCGCTCGCGGGGCGGGGCGTCGACAGAATCTCCGCGGTGCCCTGTCGATGATGGATCGCCGCGTCAACGAGCTGCTCTCCGTCGACGCGCGGTATCGCCTCGAGCTCGACATCGTGTCGGTGCAGCTGCAGTTCTCCGACGGGACCGACGACGAGCGGTTCCCCGTGATCGAAGTCCTCGACGTGCACATCGTCGACACCGAAACCGGTGAGCGTCACGCGGGCATCGTCGGCAACAACTTCTCGTCGTACCTCCGCGACTACGACTTCAGCGTGGTCCTGCCCGCAGCCAAGGCCGCCGCGGGGGCCTTCACGGTGCCTGACGACTTCGGCGACCTGCACGGCAAACTCTTCCAGCACTTCCTCGACTCCTCGGCGTACCGCGACCGCTTCCCGTCCTCGCCGGTCATCTGCATCAGCGTGTCGACGAGCCGCACGTATCACCGCACCGGTGTCGTGCATCCCGTGCTCGGCGTCGAGTACGTGCAGGACGCGTTCTCGCTCACCGACGAGTACTTCGCGAAGATGGGCCTGCGGGTGCGGTACTTCATGCCGCGCGGCAGCGTCGCACCGCTGGCGTTCTACTTCCGCGGCGACCTGCTCGCGGACTACACCGACCTGCAGCTGGCCGGCACGATCGCCACGATGGAGACGTTCCAGAAGATCTACCGTCCCGAGATCTACAACGCCGTCGTCCCTGCCGGCGAGGTGTACCGCCCGACCCTCGACCAGGCGGAGTTCGTTCGCACCGGCATCGACTACGACCGCGAGGAACGCAGTCAACTCGCCGTGGTGCAGGGGCGCTACGCCGAGGAGCACTTCGTGAAGCCGCACCGCGCCGCTCTCGACGCGTGGTCCGCGAACGTCGGGGCGGTGCTGCGATGACCTCGGCTCTTCTGCCCACCGCGCTCGTCGGCAGCCTCCCCAAGCCCGCGTGGCTCGCACGACCCGAGGTCCTCTGGGCGCCGTGGGAGCTCGAAGGTGCCGAGCTCGTCGAGGGCCAGCACGACGCGCTTCGTGCTGCCGTCCACGAGCAGGAGCGCCGCGGCCTCGACATCATCAGCGACGGCGAGCAGACCCGTCAGCATTTCGTCACGACGTTCATCGAGCATCTCGACGGCGTCGACTTCGAGAACCGCGAGACCGTCCGCATCCGCAATCGGTACGACGCCAGCGTTCCCACGGTCGTCGGAGCGGTCAGTCGGCGTCAGCCGGTCTTCGTCCAGGATGCCGCCTTCCTCCGAGCGCAGACCGACCGACCGATCAAGTGGGCCCTTCCGGGACCCATGACGATGATCGACACGCTCTCCGACCGCCACTACCGCAGCCGCGAGAAGCTCGCGTGGGAGTTCGCGACGATCCTCAACCAGGAGGCGCGTGAGCTCGAAGCGGCGGGGGTCGATGTCATCCAGTTCGACGAGCCGGCGTTCAACGTGTTCTTCGACGAGATGAAGGACTGGGGCGTCGCCGCCCTCGAGCGCGCCGCCGAGGGGCTGCGGGCCGAGACGGTCGTGCACATCTGCTACGGCTACGGCATCAAGGCGAACAACGACTGGAAGGCGACGCTCGGCTCCGAGTGGCGCCAGTACGAGGAGTCGTTCCCCCTCCTGCAGCGATCCACGATCGACGCGGTGTCGCTCGAGAGCCACCACTCGCACGTGCCGATCGACCTGATCGAGCTCATCCGCGGCAAGAAGGTCATGCTCGGAGCCATCGACGTCTCGACGGAGACGATCGAGACGCCCGAGGAGGTCGCCGAGACCCTGCGCCGCGCCCTGCAGTTCGTCGACGCCGACAAGCTCATCGCCTCGACGAACTGTGGCATGGCTCCGCTTCCGCGCCGCGTCGCGATGGAGAAGATGAGCGCGCTGACCGCGGGGGCCGCGATCGTACGCGACGAGGTGTCGTCGCCGGCTCTGGTCTGACACGCGAAGCAAGACGGCGGGAGGGCCGGGGCGAACGGAGGAGGGATGCCGGGTCCCCGGCCCCTCGTTCGTCCCCGGCCGTCCGTGCGCCACGCGCGACGCCCGCGGTCTGCGGGATGGTAGGGCGGGTGGGACTTGAACTCTCTGCACGCCCGCCAGCGACCGCGCTCACCGCGGAATTACGCGGATGATGCGGTGGCGTGCGGTGGTGTTCGAAGGGGTGAGGTGGGGGTGAATGTGGGCAAAATGTGGGCAGATCAGCTCGCGTTTCGACGGCCGCCGACAGCCCGCTGACGCAGGAGTCTGCGCACGAGAATGGGCCTCGCCTCGAGCGCTTCACGCGTGTCGATCGCGTGCTCGAGCAGCTGGAAGTACCGCGCCGGCGGGACGCCGAAGCGGGCGCGGATCGCCTCGTCCTTTCGGCCCGACCATCTCGGCCACTGCTCTTCGAAGTCGAGCAGCTCCGTCGTCATGATGCTCGTCATGTGGACAGTCTCCTCGGGGCCTCCGACATTGCGGCTACGCTCCCCCGATGACCCTCCCACCGCCACTCGCGTGCCCCCTCTGCGGGACGGTGATCGCGGCCACGTGGTGCCATGCGTGCCGCATCGACGTCATCCCCGTGTCGGTGGGATGACGTAGCCTGGACCCCTCTCGGCCGGGGAAAGGACACCCGGGCACCCGTGGGAACGAACAGACGCTACGCACACGTAGTCGATCGGCGCATGGACGAGAGGATCCTCCTCAACATCTCGCGCGGAGGGCCGCTGCAGTCGCTCACCGCGGTCGAACTGCGGTTGAACGAGGTGCCGTTGACAATCGACCCGCGGCCGCGCCGGAAGGTGAAAGCCTGGGTGCGGTTCGGCGACGCGCCCGTGCGGGTTGACGCCGTCGCCGCGAGGTGGACACCGGATGCCGTCGGCATCGTCTTCCGCGTCGAAGAGATCGAGCATCGGTGCTGGGTCTGGGCGGGTGCCGTTGACGACCTCACGTCCTGAGCCACCGCTGCCCACTCACCGGCGATATGGTTTGACACACCGAAAGCCGACGACGAAGGAGCAACCGTGACAATCGACTCCGAACAGATCGCTCGCATCGTTCCTTTTCCCCGTCGGCCGAGCCAAGTCACACCTATCCCTGGTCTCTGTGAGAGGTGCGACGAGTCCAGTGGCCGATGCGCTCAAAAACTCGGCCGCGGACAAGGGCGGTGCTGTGCAGTGTGCACCCACGGGCGAGCTTCGAATGAGTGAGCTCGATGCGATCGTGAAGAGGCTGACGAGTCTCAGGGCCTACTCCGCGCTCGGGATGATGGGGGCTGGCCTACTCACGACTGCGGCTCGCGATGGCGTTTTCAGGGCCCTCGGTTGGACGGGTGCTATGGCTCCCGAACAGCTATTTCTTCCTCTGCATCGAGGGGGGCACCACCCCGTAAGCATCTCGGAGGCGACCTCGGTGCTGGCCGACGCCGACTACACGCCGACGTTCTGGGCATGGTCCAACCTGCTTGCTCTGGAACTTGGGCAGAGCCTGGGTGAGCTCCGCTACCTCGATAACCGGCCGTCGTTCGAGTTCGCGCGGCATGTACGAAACGCCGTCGCTCATGGGGGAACATTCGATATTCGCCACATGGTGGGGCCCGCCGGTTTCGCTGAGTTCGAGATCGTCCCAGCCCTGAATGGCACGCCCCTTGCCGACTTCGTCAGCCCCGGGGACGTCATGGCATTGTTCGAGTCTGTTCTCGACGATCTCAGGAACGACTTCCTGGAATAACGACGAAACGCCCCCAGCGTCACCTCTCAGAGAGGGACGCCGGAGGCGTCATGCAGATCACGGAGTGAACAGAGGCCCGCGAGCAGTTGCATAGGCCGCCAGCGCTCGCGCCTTTCGCGTGATGCTTCGCTCGTCGGGCCGCACTTCAATGAACGCGTGGTCGGCCGGCTTGTCCGGTTCGTGAGAGTCGTCGCCCGCCCCACAGCCGACTTCGGAAGCCTCATCTACGCGCACGCCGAAAGTCCCAGCGGAACGCCGCTCGTCGCCGCCGGAGTACCTCTTCCACGCATCTGCCGGATCGACCGCTGCGCGCATGCACGAAATCCGGCCGTCGGGTTCGTTCTTGCGAGGTTTGAAGGCGGAGCTGTCGATTTTGGGTTCGGACGGATGCCAGGCGGTCGGATGTACCTGACGGCGAAGTACCTCGTCGTCAGGCAGCGGCATGGTCATTCGGAGAACCGCAAGAAGTCTGTCAGCGCCCCCGCGTCGAGTGGCACCGTACGGGACTGGAAGTTGTCGTTCACTTCGTCGTCGATCATCAGATCCATCCGGTCGTGCCAGAGCAGGGCCGTGTACCAGATGCCAGATTTCTCCCATTCGACGTTGATGTAACCGTCGGCGTGGGGACTCGCGCCGATGAGCGCTCGACCTCGCGCCAGATGTTCCGCGGCTCGGTAGAGAGTATTGACTGCGGCTCGTGAGGGGGCGACCGACCCCACCCCATCCCATCCAGGGCGCAGAGATACTAAAACGCCCAGGCGCTTTTCCAAGGCATCGGACGGACGGATTAGAAGCAGCTCCAGGGATGTGTCGCTAGCTTTCGCCATCTCCTGTGTCGATAAACCGCGCGAGCCGTCGAGCGGTACAGAACGCGCGACAGAACGCTGAACAACGGTCATGTCTAGCTCGAGACCTGGTGTATCTGACGCATCTGCTGAAGGATCTCGGGTGGGCCGGTGAAACCCAACCGCTGAAAACGGCATCCTTCGAAGTTGCAGTCAAGGAACGCCATGGGGCCCAGAATGCGATCAGTTTCGGGGAGGTCCCAAACCATACCCGCAAGAGGCCCTTCAAATGCGCACCCATGTAGTGAGCCACCGTTGAGGTAGAGGATTCCCGGCCCGACGAGGACACAGTTGACGAGACTAAACCCGCGCAACTCATCCGTGACCGTGAACAGGTCTGCGACGCGGATGACCTCGTCGATGATGGTTTTTCCCTCATACGCCACACGATCACCATAGTCACTGATGCCGCGAGACGCAGCCGCCCTCGGCGCCTCCTCCTGATACGGACCACCCCGGGGTGGCGGTCAGGTGGTGAGTGCGGTGCCGTAACGGTTGGCGAGCCACCGGGCGACCGCGAGGCGGGTCGTTCGGTCGTGGTTCGCGGCGTAGAACAGCCCGCGGATCGCGAGCGCGTTCGTGTTGACAGGCGTTGGCAGGTTCGCCGAGGCGCTCGGCGTGCGCGCGCGGATGAGCGCGCGGGCAATGCCGATCCCGGCACCGCCGGCGTACGTCATCACGTGGTCGATCTTGCCGTCGATCATCGTCAGCAGACTCGCGTCAGTGCCCCCGGGGAAAGTCATCGCCTGGGCAACGACGTGACGCCCCACCTCCCACGCGCGGGTTTCGTTCATCCGCGTCGGGCTGATGCCGTTGCGGTTGTCGAGCGGGCTTGGGCCGGTGCCGAGGCGCGAGTGCGCGTAGGTGTAGTCCGAGAGGTTCCGGCGGCCGAATGAGAGCGCGCCGTGCGTCGCCCAGCCCGTCGACCACTGCTGCCCCAGCGGTGCACCGAGAACCGCAAACGGCTCCGTCCACTCCGCGGCAGGAGAGTACGCGTCGTACACCCAGTAGACCGAGAACGGGTCGAAGGGCTGACCGCTGATCGCCGCCTGAACGCCGTCGCCCTCGATGCTCGCCATCGGTTTACCGGCGATGCTGTCGAGCGTGTACGGCCAGCCGACGGACCCTCCGCTGGCGCGGCTCTTCCACCCCGGCGTGTCGGGTCCGGAGTAGACGAGGGGGGCATCGCCCTGAACGAGGCGTGCCCGGGTCGCTTCGATCCACTCGCCCGCGGCGAAGGAGCCGCCGTTGTCCTCCTTGTACGTGGCACCGTAGGCGCGATCGGTGGGTAGGTTCGTGGCCGTGGCGCGGACTAGCGTCCAGCTCGTGCCGATGGGCTGGTCGAGACGCACGATGCCGTCGTAGCTGGTCCCACGGAATCGGATGTATCCGGCTCCGGCGGGGCGAGCTGTGCTCGCGCGCATCCACATGAGCAGGCCGATGCGGCCTCTGGCATCCGGTCGCACCTGGTAGTCGCGCATGGGCGAGATCTCGGCGTTCGTGCTGGTCGCGCCGGACGATGCTGTGATGCGTCCAGCGAAGCCTCCGAGCAGAGCGCTGGCGACCGACGTAAGCGCAACGGGCGTGCCACCGCCTGCGCCCCCGCCGAAGGTCGACCACATGGAAGGCGCGTTCTGGCCCAGCGGGTCGCGGATGAGGTTGTACTCCGGCTGGGCGCGCCGATCGAGCAGGAGCGCGCGCATCACGCGCCCCGCTGCGCCGGAACCATCGCCCACCAGCGGATGCCGTCGTAGACCATGCCGATCATGTCGACCGCGCCGGCCGTCGTCGACAGGACCGGATCCAGACCCTCGTGCGTGAAGATCGCGGCCGGGATGGTGAGCGTGCGCCCACCCGTCGCGTCCTGCGTCAGCACGAGCGTGATCATCTGCCCCGGGGTCGGCACCGTCGGGAGGGTGATCCCGGTGACGTTGCCGGTGAGGCGGCGGTGGATGATCGCGTTCGTCTTCGCGTCGGCGAGGTTCAGGACGCCGGGGGGCTGGTCACCCTGCTGCACGAACAGGAACGTGGCCGTCTGCACGAGCTGCTCGACGGTGGCCTTCGACTGCCCGGCCGACGACGCGGAGTCGGCGGCTTCCCCGGCCTTCGTGCTGGCTGTTGAGGCGCTTGTGCTCGCCTCGTTCGCCTTCGTGCTCGCCGTGCCCGCGTGGGTCGAGGCGTTCGACTCCGACGTTGCGGCAGCGGACGCCGACAGTCCTGCCTTCCTCTGACTCTCAGCCGCGGCCGAAGCAGAGTCGCTCGCGCGTCCCGCCGCCCCGGATGCCTGCCCTGCGCTCTCCGACGCCGCTCCGGCGAAGCCAGCAGCGTGGCCCGCCGAGCCAGCGGCAGAACCCGCGCTACCCGCGGCGTCACCTGCAGACGAAGCCGCAGACCCCGCCGAACTGGCAGCCGCGCCCGCGAATCCCGCGGCGTCGCTCGCGTGCCCCTCCGCCACGCCTGCGGCGGCGACGGCGTCGGCTCGCGCTCGGTAGGAGTCCTGACGGAGGATGTCCCACTCGGCGAGCACGTCCTCCGTCGGCTGGTACGTGTCCGGGTTCACCTTCATCAGAGCGCCGAAGGGGACGACGTCGGTCGTGTCGGGGACGGAGAGTGTCCACTCGCGTTCGACCGTCCCGACCGCGACGCTGATCCAGCAGAAGTGCGCGCCGTCGGTCGGGGGCACGTCGATCTGCTGCGGCTGGCCAGGGCGGAGGACGATGTCCCGCTGGCGAGAGAAGATCACCTTGTCCCCGTCGATCGAGACGTACGGGCCGCGCGCGTCTCGCGCCTGCACCTTCACCGTCGCGGCGACGGGGATTGGCTCGAGCGCGAGATCGCGGATCAGCGTGGTCAGATCGATCCGGGGCATGAGGGACTCCTGAACTCCCGCACCGCGCGGGACGACTACTGCTGTACGATCACGAACCAGAAGGGGGGCACCGTGCATAAGGCCGACACCGGGTTGCCGGATATCACCGCCGGGCTTGAAGGCGAGTCCCCCGAATGCCCGGACTGCCGACACCCGGCGATCACGACACCCACCCGCGGCTCCGGCATCCGCCGGTTCCTCGGGATGCGCCCTCGGCCCGCCGAATGCAAGGTGCCCGAGTACGACATGTCCGGACTCGCGCCCCTGCCCTGCGGGTGCAGGCACCTGTCGCACGGCTCCTAACGGCGACGACGTACCGTGTACCGCACCCCGTCCACATAGATAGAACGGCGCTTGGACCGGTAGCCATAGCCCGCCTCCGGCTCCGGAGGTGTCCCCCCGGTGACCGCGAGCAGGAAGTCGGTCATTGGCTTCACGCGTGTGTACGAACCGTTCGACGCGGAGTGATCCCCGCCACCACGGATATCGACCCAGTCGACCGCGGGTTGACCGGCGTACATGGTGCGCATGGCCTCGCCATTGAACTGCGGAGGGACGAGGGTGTCCGCGTCGCCCCACAGTTGCAGGACATTCCCGCCTGTCCACCGTGACGCGGGGCCAGCGACCGGGTTCATCCCCGCGGACGCCGCGACGAGCTCCGCCTTCGACGACACGCCCCACGAGGCATTGAAGGCGGACGTCCACCGGCCCCCGTCCCAGTCGTACGCCCACACGAGATCCTGCACGCCCGAGTTGGAGATGAACCCCTTGAATCGGGCATCCGAACCGCGGCGCGTCCAGTACAGGCGCGCTCCCACGAGACCGCCCATCGAGCGGCCGAGGACGATCACGTTCTTGATGTCGTACAGGCCCGACACGTGAGCGAGGGACGCTTCATACGCCGCCATCGACGCCGGGGAACCCCACGCGTTCGCGCCCGCGCCGATGCCCTCGACCCATCCCCACCCGTTGTCGATGATCCAGTTCCGCAGCCCAGCCCACGCAGGCATCGTCGCGAACTGATCCGCCGACCCACCGGCACCGTGGCAGTACAGCACGAACGACCGCTCCGGGAGGGCAAGCGCAGACTCCGCGATGCCCCAGAACGTCGACCCACCCCCCGACACCGTCGCGGAGCGAACCGTATAGACAGTCCCGGCAGGGGTGGATGCCACGTCAGCTCACCGCCCGATCAACCTGAATCGTCCCCCACCGCGCAGCCGCGACCGCGCTCGAGGTGTTCCCGGTGTAGAACCCGACCCGTGTCGCCGTCGCCAACTCCGGGACGGAGAACCCAGCGGTCTGCTCATCGAATACGACGAACTCATCCGACCCCTTGAGCACAGAGACGCGCAGGCGACCGACGACAAGGTCGTCGAACACAATCACGTCACCCGACGCGATCGGAACTGTCGACACCCCCACGTCAGTCACGGTGCCGGCGATGCGCTTCGTCAGCCGGTAGGTGATCTGCGACGAGGAAACGCGGGACACGAGGAAGTGGTTGTTCTCGTCCACGTACCGACCGGTGATGCCCGGGTATCCCGCCGCCTGCACCGGAATCGACACCCGGGTCCGCGTGCGGGATACGCCCGTGTTGATGACGGCGTACCCGCCAGTCGCGCCCGTCGCGGTGATCGCCACCTGTTCCGACACGATGCCCCACGTGCCGCCCCCGGCAGTGGTCCAAAGGAACCCGCCCACAGGGGTGGAACCGAGGAGACCGTCACCGCGTGCGAACGTGTCACGAGCCAGTAGCTCGGTCGTCACCTCGACCTCGTCGACCTCGTCACCCGCCGCGAAGTTCGTCGGCAGCGGGGCACCAGACCAGACGCGCCACACGACGACACCGGCCCAGTTCGGTCGTGCGACGTTCCGGTTCGACAGGGCACCGTTGAAGAACAACGGCATCCCCGGGAACCCCTCCAGCACCCGCTGCTCCACCAGCGTCAGAGTGCGGGATTGAAGCGGCGACTCCGGGTTCTGCATGTCATCGGCAGTTTGCTCGCTCGCCAACTGCTGGACGGCCGCACCCGACTGAGTGTCGCCGCCACTGAGGAACGCCGCGATCGTCGCGTCGTCAGCAAGCGCGCCAGCAGCAGGAAGACCCCGTGGCCCCTGTGGACCGCGTGGCCCGTCGTCTCCCTGATCGCCCTTAGCGCCTTTGAGGAACGCGACCGGGGCAAGCCCGAAAGGAAGGTCAGCCATGATGCTCCTCTCAGCCCGGGTAACGGGCCCACGGCTGATCGCCGTTGCGGTTCAGATAGAAGGCCCCCGGAACCGGGGATTCGGGCCACGGCGGACCGATGAACCACACCGCCACGGGAGCGCTCACCATGTCCTTCACCGGGCCACCACCGATCGCTGCGGTTATCATCCACTCGGACCAACCCGACTCGACCTCGACACCGCCCGATGTGGTCGTCAGCCAAGTGCAGCGGAAGATGTACTTGACCGCGGGCGACGTCTGCGCGGACGGGACGAGGTTCACCATGAACGTCCCATCGGACGCCAGGGGGGCTGGGATAGGGCGCCGCGAGAGCAGACCACTGGGCCCGACCGCGTCACGGTCAGTCGTCACCTCGAGCCGTGGCACAGCCCCGGGGAACGGACGCCCGGCGAAGTCGCTCAGGATGCCGTAGTAAGTCGCCACGCGGCGCTCCTCTCAGCCCTCAACCGGGCGGGGAATGTGCAGGTAGACAGAAGCGGCGGCCCACACGAGGAGGACCGCCGCCAGGAACCGGATCACGGCTGGTTGTGCGCGCCCGTGTCGCGGAACTGCGACGGGTTGTGCGGGTCCACCGGCTGCACCACGTTCTCGATGCGGTACTCACCGACCTGCAGGTTCACGGTCTGCCGCGAGGGGTCGGCGGGGAGAGTGACGAGGATGAGACGCAGAAGCGAGCCGAGGGCGGCGATGAGTGCAGCCTGCAGGACGAACGCCCAGTCGACTTCGGTGATGAGGGTCGCGCCGACGAAACCGGCGGCGAGGGACTGTGCAAACGTCTTCACGACGCGCTCGACGGCGGCGAGCCACCACGGCAGGTTCACGCCCTCGACCTCGGGGAGCCCGGCGAGGCTGGTGACGATAGACGCGACGAACGCGAGCGCGGCGGTGAGCAGCACCGTCACCCACGGGATTTCGGCGAGCAGCGAGGCACCGAGGTAGGGTACGGCGACGGCGAGGGCGGTGTACGCGGCGCGCTTGCCGGCGTCCGCCCACCATGTGGGGTTGGTCAGGTTGGAGAGGTTCACGAGAGTTCCTTCCGGGAACGAGAAGACCCCGGCGAGGTGCCGGGGTCAGGGCTTGTCGCGGCTCGGCCGCGAGGGGTAGGGATCGAGCTCGTCGGGATCAGTCCCCGGAGCGTCGATGAAGCGCCGGCGCGCGAGTGCGAGGGCCTCCTCGAGGATCCGCGCCCACCGCTCCCACCACCGGACGTCCGCATCACGCGCGGCACGTTCGGCGGCGAGGTCGATGACCGCAGCGTCGCGCTCGGCGCGCGCCTTGTCACGCTCGCCGATCGCCTTGTCTACTTCCGCGCGTCGGCGCTCGAGGTGGCCGGCGCGGGCATCGCGGATCCAGTCGAGGGTCTTGGTGGCGATGCCGCCGACGACCGATGACCCGAGGATGAGGGTCCAGAGCTGTGCGGCGTCCATGTCACCTCCGGGGCTCGAAGGTGTACTTCCTGATGAGCAGCCACCGCACGAAGAACACCGCAGCGCCGAGAGCGATCCAGCCCATCTGTGTGAGCCGTGACCCTGATTGCGCCAGGTGGAGGATGAGGACGACGCCGAAGTAGATCGCCGCGCCGGTCCAGATCATGACGATCGAGATGCGCTCGGCGAACCACCAGCCGGGGAAGACGGTCAGCATGCCGCCGAAGGCGCCCATGATGACGAACGCCGCCCACATGGCTGTGAGCGGTGTGCCCAGGGCACCCTCGATGGACTGCGGCGGGCGCAGGAGCGTCGCGAACCCGGTCGCCAGCGCCACCCCGTAGATGACGAAGTACGTCGCCTTGAGGTGACGGGGCTCGGTGATCGACTCCCACGCCCGCCGAATGCGATCCCGGATCGTCATCGGCTGATGTCGACGCCGCGCGCCCGGAGGATGTGGTCGGCGTCGAGCGTCTCGCCGTCCTTCGGGAGGCGGGCGATGTCACGGGACGCCCACGTGAACCCGTACTGCTTCAGCAGCATGAGGATCCCCGCGTCGGTGAGCTGCCGCTCGCCGGCCTTCTCCCGGTCGGCCTGGCTCGCGTTCTCGCCAGGCCACGGCTTGCCGGTGTTGAAGTAGTTCGTGTTCGCCGCGGCGATCTCGTTGAAGTGCCGGGTGATGCAGATGCCGGGCACCATCGTGTAGCTCACGCCGCCCGTCGTCGATCGGAAGTTGATAGGCATGTCTTCGGCCTCCTCAGGCTCGGGCAGCTTGGTGGTCTCGGGGTTGATGGTGATGTCCGCGAACGCGGGCACGTTCCAGGGGTCGAAGTCGCCGATGTGCCACAGCTCCTGCGGCGAGACGAAGTCGACGGTGAAGCCGACGATGCGGCAGAGCGCGACGAACCGGGCCCAGCCGAGCGACGCCCAGTTGTAGACGTCGATCGCCGCACAATCCCGGCCGCCGTACGTCAGGCCGTGGGACGAGTACCCGGGCACCGCGGCCCACACGCCGAGCTCGGCGCGGTACTCGTACTGGATGCTCAGTGGCCGGTAGGCGTTCCATCCCGGGGAGATGACGAGCCAGACGCCGTACTTCTCCCAGGCGAGGCGCTGTAGCTCCTTCCACCGTGCGGCGGTCCCGGCGGGGAGGTAGTGCTGGTCGCCGAGCTTGACGAGCGCGCTGAGCGGCGCCTGCCCGTTGGCGTATCGCGGCATGCGGGCACGTCCTTTCCAGTAGTCCCGGGCATATGCGCGGGCTGTGCAGAGCGGTGGTCAGGCGGCGGGGAGCTTCGTCCGCGGGTTGACCCGCACTCCGTCGACCTCGACCTCGAAGTGCAGGTGGTTCCCGAACGAGGTGCCGGTGTTGCCTACTTCGCCGAGGATCTGACCGCGCGCGACATGCGATCCCGTCGTGACGGCGGGGGCACCGTTCATGTGCGCGTAGCGGGTCTTCAACCCACCGCCGTGGTTGATGAGCACGTAGTAGCCGTAGCCACCGGCCGAGTCGAACCCGGCGAACTCGACCGTCCCCGACCCAGCAGACGGGATCGGGGTGCCGTTCGGGGCGCCGAAGTCGATGCCCTCGTGGAACGTCGAAGCACCCTCACCGGGCGACTCGCGCGGACCGTACTCATCCGTCACCGTGGACGGCGGCAACGGCCACGACAAACTCCCACCAGGCCCACCCACCCCGGGCGCAACCATGACGACCTCACCCGATGTGGTGATACCGAGCCACTTCACACCGTCCGTGCTGGTCACCTCACGGATACCGCCGAACGTGATGCCGTCGTCCGCCACGGTGATGTACTTCCCACCGGACAGAAGAGTCGCCAACGCGTCACCGACCGTGAGAGCGCTGATGCCCTTCCGGACACCGATCGCGGTGGTGTTCGAGTACAGCTTCGACCCGTCGGAGAACAGGACCGCGCCACCATCGGTGGACGGGTCCAATGTCATCGAGGTGCCGACCGACACCTGCCCGCTGGCGCCATCGACGACCACACGGTTCGAGCCGGTGCCGAAGGTGGCTTTGCCGCCCTCGATGGTGACGTTCCCGTTCGTGAGGGAACCCGCGCCACCGTCGAGGATGATGCCGTTCGGGCCTGCACCGATCATGATGCGACCGCCACCGATGGGACTGATGAGGACATTCCCGACACGGAGGACACCACCCTCGAGAACTTCCCAGTCCCCAGCGATGGAGCCGGTACCCCGCCACCGGAACGTGCCGTCCCCGTCGAGCGTGGCACCCGAGTCGAGCTTCAACAGCCCGCCGATGAAGCGGAGACGCCCTGCGGTGACGGAGGCGTTCTCGAGGAACGCACCGGACTTCAATCGAGCAACCTGACGCTTCAGATCGTCGATCCATCCGGCGACGTCGTTGAGGTTAGGCAAGCTGCACCTCCGGCTTCAACTGCCGCCCGTTGCCGCCGGAGACCTTCACCACGCGGAGCGTGTGGATGCCGGCGGGGATGACGGGATCGAACGGTGACCCGTCCGCGTTTGTGGGCACCTCGATCTGCAAGACGCTCGCTGCGCCGACCACGTCGGGCGGGTACTCGTCGCCGATCGTGAAGCCTCCGACGTCCCACTGGACGATGGGTTCCACGTTCGCGGCGTAGTGAGCGCTTACGGCCTGCTGCAGCGCAGCGCCCGAGAGATCGTCGAACGACTTCTTGGTATCGCGGATCGGGATGGTGATGACGCCACCCGCGGCTGCTGTCTCTTGGTCCTCACCCGTGCCGTTACCGATGCCCTGAAGACCCGTCACCTGCTGTGACCCGTCAACCCGGTACGTGATCCCCGCGACGGGGCTACGTGCGGCGTCGAGGTGGAACAAGGTGCTCCCGATGGTCACCCGTGGTGCCACGCGCGTCTGAAATCGCACGCCGCCGCCGGCGGTGGCATACGGGCGGAGGTAGATCTCCACCCCCATCGCCTGCTTGATCTCCGTGAGGATCTCGTAGATCGAGTAGCCCTTCCAGAATGGATAGGACCCGCTGAACGTCCCCGGGTTGTCCGCGGGGAGGTCGATCGGGTACATGCCCGCCGGGCCCCACCACTGCATCATCCGAGCGATCGTCTGAGCCACCGCACCGGCCGCATCCCGGTTCGTGATCGTCAACGTCGAGTACTTGTCCGCACCGACACCGTCGACCATGCGCCACTTCGACTCGGTGAGCAGGTCGATCGCGTACGCCGTGACCTTCCCCTCATCGAGTGGGTAGTCCCAACTGTCGATCTTGTGCGCGAAGAACGGAAGGTCTCCGGGGTGCGCGCCGCCGTTGACGCCCCACCACCGGACGAGAAGCCGATCGTTCGGCTTGAACAGGTCCGCGATCTCCCCCGGCGCCCACGGGTAGCCGGCGTCGTTCACCACGATGGTGACCTTGCTCTCACCGTCCCCAGCGACACTCGCCGAGAACGGGCATTCCCCTTCCGGGTCGAGTCGACGGATCGGCTCCCCAGTCTTCGCGTCGTGCACCCAGAGCGACCAGTCAGGTTCCACCGGTCACCTCCTTCTCACACAAACGTGTCGCGGTGAATCACCCGCCCGGGAGCGGAGAGGAACACCTGCCACTGCGTGCCATCCGGGATCGCCCAGAGCTGGCCGTGACCGACGCCAGGCAGCAGCACACCGTCTCGCGTCACGCGCCCGGTCATCATGTCGATCCGGTGAGTACCGCCCGCTGTTGCCCCTGTCACGGTGAACACCCCACCCGGAGAAGACACCGAATACGACGACGGGGCATCCGGAATTTCGATCACTGGGTGGGCGGGGAAGTTCCCCCATGACGGCACCCACACCGACCCACCCGCCGAGCTCACCGTGTACGTCGCAGGCGGCGCATACTTTCGCGGGTCCGGGGCAACGAGAGTCGCCGCCCACGAGCCCAACAGCATCCCGCCCGTGCGACGCTGCCGATCGAACGCCTCAGCTGCGATCACACGCACCGTCGCCGTCAACGTCTGACCGAGTTGCTCCACCGTGAGGTCGAAACGATTCCCTCGCGCACCCCACCCGTTCGCCTCATCGCAGCGCTGCTGCATGTCGAACTCGCTGCTCGCGAGAATGTGACCCGGGTCGATCGTGATCACCCGCGCCGGCAGACGCACCGGAACATCGTGCTCACCATCGGAGAGCGCACGCACCAGCGCCTCACGCCGACGCGCCGGCAACCCCTGCCACCCCTGCAAACCGTCACGACCGACGAAAAACCCCGTCGGGGCCGAGGAGGATGGGGCGCCACGGATGACGCGCCCATCCCCCCGGATCTCGAGAGCACTCATGCACCCGCCCTCCTCGCCACCGCCGCGAGCGACTGACCCGCCGCGACCACAGCCACCTGCGGATCCATGTGCTCAAAGTGGTTGTTCTGCACGACCGACGCCGACGCCGAAGCACCAGCCGTCGACCCGGCGGAACCCTGAACAGTGAGGGTGGAGGAGACTCCCTCCACGGCCGTCTGAACACGACCCGCCTGGGCGCGCGCTGCAGCGGCCATCGCCGCCGAAGCCCGCTCCACATCGGACACACCATCGTCGATACCCGCGGCCATCTGACCGGACACGGACGATCCTCCGGAGCGGAGCGCGTGCCACCCCGAACCCGATAGGGGTCCGCGCTTGGCCGGGGAGTGCGGGAAGAACCCGCCGACGAAGTCCATGAGACCGCCGAGCGCGTCCCCAACTAGGGGGATCGCGTCCGAGATGCCGTCGACGAACGCCTTGATGATCTCCGTGCCAGCGTTCAGCAGCGCCGGCCCGAGGGCCATGATCGCGTCGACCATCTCCGGGCCCATCGACTCGAGAGTCGATTGCAGCTCGGGGAGGATTGTCGGGATCGCGGTGATGAGCGCCTTGAACAGCTCGATCGACGCTGTGAGGAGCGTCGGGATGAGACTGATCAGGGTGGTGATGATCTGCGGCAGCATCCCCACGATCGCCACGAGGAGCTGCGGGATCACCGTCAGCAGCCCGATGACGAGTTGCAGGAACACCTGGATGACCGTCGACAACAGGGTCGGGATCATCCCGATGAGCGTGGTCAGCAGGACCGGCAGCATTCCCACCACGGTGGTGAGAAGATCCGGAATGACCTTGACGAGCCCGAGCACCAGTTGCAGGAACAGGGTGATCGCGGTCGTCAACAGCGTCGGGATCATCCCGAGCAGCGTCGTGAGGATCTGCGGGAGCGCCCCGATGATCGCCGTCAGCAGCACCGGGATGACCTGCACGAGCGCGGTGACCAGCCCGAGGAAGAGCTGCACCGCGCCGGTGACGATCGTGGGTAGCAACGCGACGAGCCCCTGGACGAGGCTGACGACGAGCTGCACCACCGTGGTGATGAGGACGGGCAGCACCTGGATGAGCCCGCGCGCGAGACCCGCGAACAGGTTCAGCGCGCCCTGCACGATCAGCGGCAGGTTCGCGACGAGCGCGTTGACGATGCCGGAGATCGCGATGGTGATGCCCGCGGTGATCTGCGGGATCGCGGACACGAGGCCCTGCACGAGGGCGTCGAGGATGTTGACCCCGGCGTTCAGCAGGACCGGTAGCTGCGAGAGGATCGCGGTGACGATCTGGGGCACGAACACCGCGAACTGCACCGAGAGACCCGGGAGCGCTGCGACGACTTGGCTGATGATGCCGGTCAGTCCCTGGACGAGTCCGGAGACGTCGGTGCCGGCGAGCGCGAGACCCGCGAACACCGCGGCTACGACCCCCAGCGGGCCACCGAGCAGACCGAGCGCGCCCGTCAGCCCCGGCAGGAGCGACGTGAGCAGCGGGATGCGAGCGAGGAGCGCCCCGAGGCCACCAGCGCCGAGCGCGGCCAGCGCGCCGACGACAGGGCCGATCACCGACTGCATACCCGAGAGAGCGCCGGTGAAGATCGAAGCGCCCTCACCGATCCGGTTCAGGAACCCGGTGACGCTGTCCAGAGCCGGACCGAGCACGTTCAGCAGCACATCGCCGAAAGCCTTCGCCCGCTCCTCGATGGGACCGAGCGCCGACGTCGCAGCCTGGATCAGCGGGGCAATCTTGCCGTAGATGGGCTGCAGCGCGTTCGCACCGATCCGACCCATCGCGGCGAAGAAGTTCCTCGCAGCCCCCGGTACCGTCCGGCCCATCTGGTCCGCGACGGTGCCGGCCGCGGCGGTAGCGGCCTTCGAGAACGTCTCGAAGTCGACCTTGCTCTCGGACGCCATCTTGAATACTTCGCCCGCGGTGACGCCCATGATCTTCGCCAGCTCGGCATAGATCGGGATGCCCTTGTCGGCGAGCTGACCGATGACGTCGTTCTGCACACCGTTGGCCTGGGTGGCCGCCTTGTTGAAGATCGACCCCATCTCCTCGAGGGAGATGCCGGCGGCGGACGCGTTGTTCGCGATCGCCTTCAGGTGTGCCTGCAGTCGCTCACCGGGCTTGATCTGCGCGGCGACGGCACCCGCGGCGACCGTGGCAGCTTCACCGAGTCCGAACGCGGTGCCCTTCACCGAGGCGAGGGCGTCCTGCATGATCTGGTCGACCGTGGACACGTCGTTGCCGAAGCCGGTGAGCTTCGCGCGGGCCGTGTCGATCGAGTTGAGGCGGGAGAAGCCCTTGGACAGTGCTACGCCGATCCCCACGGTGGCGACGGTGACCGCTCCGGTGGCGGCGTCCTGGATGCCCTTCTCGAGCGCGGATCCTGCGGCGGCTCCGGCGCGCTGCGCGGCACCGACGATCGACTGGAACGCGGTGGACGCGGCCGACCCGATGCTGCGAGCGGCGCTGGACACGCCGGAGGCGATGTTCGACGCCATGCGGGACACGGCGGGACCAACGGTGGCGCCGAGCTTCGCGGCGAGGCTCGCCACCTGCGAGGTGACGGGGGAAAGCCACGTCGACACACGGGAACCGAGGCGCACGAACGGCGAAGCGAGAAGCGTTCCCGCCGCCGCGGCGTACTGCGTGAACGGTCCGAGCGCACCTCGCACGGTGGAGCTGATGCCCGCCACCCACGAACGGGTGACAGCGGAAGCCTTCGCGAGCTGCCCGCCGACCATCGTCGCCAGCGACGTGAACGCCGTCGACACCGACAGGGCACCAGAGCGCGCCAGACGACCCAGGTACGTGAACCCTGTGACGTTCAGCAGAGCACGAGAAAGACCGCCCAGTGAGCCGGTGACGCCGCTGAACGCGGACTGTGCGGCACGAGCGTCCGTGAACCCCGACCGGAAGTTCCGGAGGAGCTGCGCGACACCGCCCGACGCGGCGACCGTCGAAGCAGCCAGAGCGGTCTGCGTGGCGCGCAACGACTCCTGCGCGTTCCGCAGACGCGTCGTCGCCGTCGCCACAGCCTCCGTCGTGACCTGAGCGTTCCGGCGGACCGAGTTGAGACGCTCCTGCGCAGCGACAGCCTGGGACGACTCCGCACCCGACTTCGCCACAGCCTCCGCGAGACGCGTCTCCGCGACACGGACGCGACCGGCGTCATCCTGCTGCTTCAGCCGAGCCTTCGAAAGAGCGCTGGATGCTGAGGCGACGTCGCGAGTGAGCTTCGACACCTCGGCCGCGCCCATGTCCGCCGCGGCAGCCGCCACGGACGACTTCAGGTCACGACCGAGGCTGCGGCCCAGCTTCTGACCGATGCCGCGGAAGCCGCCCTCGGTGGCCTTCGCGCCAGCGATCCCGGCGCGCGTGGCCTCCTTGGTGACGGTGGAGCGGAAGCCCCGCATCGTGGGGACGATCGCGAAGTGGCCGGAGCCGAGCTCGTCGGACATGCCACCTCCCAGGATCAGGTGAAGACGAACTCGCTTTCGAGAGCGGCATCCGCGGATGCGATCTCATCCGGCGTGGCCGGCGTCTGCTCGTCCGGGACCTTCATTGACCACGGCATGACCGCCTTCGCCGTATTCCGGCTCGGGATCTGTGCGAGCAGGGTCAGCAACTCCGGCATGGACGCGGGATACGCCCACCCCGCCAGTTCTGCGCCGAGCGCAGTCGACGGGTCCAAAGCGGCGCGCTTCACCAGCACGCACGCCTCACCCCAGTTCACGGCGTCACCCAGGTCCGAAAGCCCCACCCCGCACGACGCGCGAAGCGTCCACGCGGCCGCGGAGCGGTGCTCTCGAATGATCTGGACGACGCTCAGGATTCCGGGAGCTTCGCCCCCGCGACACGCTGGAACACGTCGAAGAACCGGGTGGTCATCGCGAGCGTCTCGGTGAAGTTGTGCGCCGAGAACTCGCGCACGGCATCCTCGCCGCCGATCGTTCGCAGCATCGACTTGACCTGCTCGACAGGATTCTCCGTCGACTCGGACAGCGCGTCGAGGTCGTCGAGGGTAATGTTCAGCGGGAGCTGGACAATCACGCCGTCCTCGAATCGGCCGACGAACTTCTTCTCGACGATGATGTGCTTGACGTCGGGGGCAAGGGCGGCGATGGCCTTGTCCTCATCGTCTTCGGTCCAGTTGTCGAAGTCTGCGTCCGTGAACGC
Source organism: Microbacterium testaceum (assembly GCF_001476655.1). Classification (GTDB taxonomy): domain Bacteria; phylum Actinomycetota; class Actinomycetes; order Actinomycetales; family Microbacteriaceae; genus Microbacterium; species Microbacterium testaceum_C. Next base: position 20,760 of record NZ_LDRT01000010.1, read on the forward strand.
CGGGGCGGGCTTGGTGGCGCGTGTGGCCATGATGTTCTCCTATCGGGGTTCTCGGGTCCGGGTGGAGGCTGGCCGGGCGACCCGATAGCACCCGGCCAGCCGGTTCATCACGCGACCGCGACGCCGGGGTTGGTGCCGCCGGTCAGCGACTTCGACGCGAGCGCGAGGACGGCGGCCGTCGGCAGCGTCACCGCGTACGGGCCAGAGCCCGTCGAGGTGATGCCCGAGATCCCGGTGACGCCCGAGATCCCGTTGAGTGCGCTGGTGACCGCCGACGCCGCAGCGTCGAAGGCGATCGGCGACGTGTTCACACCGTTCAGCGACAGCGTGAAGGTGCCGCCGGTCGGCGAGCCGCTGAGCGTCACCGTCCAGCCGGTCTTCGCAGTGGCACCCGTGGGCATGATGAGCCAGTCGCGGGAGAAGCCACCGATCGTCTCGTCCCAGATCCACTCGAAGGTCACGGCGCGGCCGTTCACCTCGCCGCGGGTCTCCTGGTCGGTCTCGACGGCGGAGATGCGCGCGAGACCGTTGCGCACGCGTGTCGCGCCGTTCTTGTACTTCGTCACCACCAGCAGCGGGAACGTCGTGTCGGGCGTCAGCCCGGTGATCACGATCATCCCGTTCGCGTCCGGCGTCTTGCCGGTCGTGAGGCGACGGACACGCTGATCGAACTGCGCGAGGTTGATCTGGATGGTCGGCTGGTCGTCACCGGCGAGCTTCTTGCCCTGCTGGAAGAACTCGATCGGGTCGCCCGCGTCGCCGCCTTCCTGGGGGCCGCCGTCGACCTTGAACAGCCCGACCTTCTCGTACCCGGCGGGCACGGTGATCGGCAGCGTCGCGCCCTGCACCGACGTCAGGTACGTCGGGCCTCCGGTGAGCTGAACGGCCGCGAACCCGGTGATCGGGACGCCAACCGCACCGAGGTCGTCGCCATCGGCATCTGCTGTCATTTCTCCTCCTTCAAAGGAAAGGCCGCCCCACCCTGGGACGGCCGCATGGGGTTGGCGTCGGCTACCAGGAACCGACGACCGTGTACTGAGCGGTCTGGTACCGCCGAGCCACGTCGAGCGCGTCATTCACCGGATACGGGCCGTTGAACCCGTCCAGCTCGACCGACGCGATAGGACTGTCGGGCGCGGTGACGATCGCCTCGTCCGAGAGGACGGCAGACAGCCACCGCGCGATGTCGTTGATCGGCTTGGGGAACGCCTTGGACCCGCCCAGCACCGTCGCCCCCACGGAGCGATCGAACGTCGGGACGTCCCTGCGGGGTCCGCTGTCGTCGCGGAGGACGATCAGCGGACGCTCCATCTCGACGGTGAGGTCGTCGGGCTCGACGTTGTCGACGTCGACGTCGATCTCCTCGGCGGCAGCGAGCGCACGGACGTACCCGGTGAGCCACAGCTCGAAGTCGGGTGGGGTGACCCTAACCACGGCGGCGGAGGCCCTTCATCGCGCGGACCACGACGCCGCGGCGGGACTCGATGAGCAGGGTCTTGGAGTCGCGGCCGACGATCCGCCACACGGTGCGGAATCGAGACTTGCGCGACTCGAGCCGGAAGCCGCGCTTGTAGGCGCCGGTGTCCTCCGGAGCGGACGCGACGATCGCGGCCATGCCGCGCTCGGCGACCTGCCGCGTTGCTTCGATCACCTGGGGCGATTCGAGAATGCGATCCATGACCGGCTGGTTGAAGCGGATCTCCACGTCGCGACGGGCCATGGTGCCTCCCTCGGGTCAGCCGACGTATCTGGTCAGCGGGATCTCTCGCGGCGGCGTCCAGCCGGTCCACGGGTTCGTGTCGGGTGCCGGCGGGATGCCGTCGATCGTGTAGACGTCGCCGCCGACCCGGATCCTGTCGCCCTTGCGCACATCGGCGGCTCCGCAGAACAGCGACTTGGCCTCCATGGCTTGTTCCCGCGTGGCGTTCCCGAGGCGGGACGTCGACGTCTGAGCGACGAACGCGCCGGGGATCAGGAGGATGTCGGGGTTGTCCCAGTTCGCCGGGACGGTCTTGCTCGGGTTGTAGGGGCTGGCCTCGCGCTTCGCGCGCAGTCGTTCGACCGTCTGCCCGCTGGGAAAGCTCATGCGTTCGTCTCCGGCCACAACCGGGACAGGGGGCGGTCCAGGGGGAAACTCCCCAACGGGCCGCCGGACGGGGCCAAGGAGCCGCACAGGGAACGAAGGGCGCTGCGGTCGGCATCCGTCCAGGTGTCAGAGTTCCAGTAGTCCACACGCGCAGGTCCGATGGCCTGCGCGCGGACACGCCGGGACCCGGGCGACGGCACCTCAGCAGCAATGCCACGGAGGATCGCCAGGGCGTTCTTCCGCTCTTCGGACTCGTCCTCGAACGAATCGATGCAGGGAGCGATGGAACGCGCCGCGACGAGGATCCGTCGCGCCACGTCTTCGGCCACACCAGGGAAATCCTCGGGTGTGATCATGACCATCGCCCCCTGCCTGCTCAGGACTGCTTCGCAGCAGCCGTGCGAGCGGTCGTCTTCTTCTCGGGCTCGGCCGCCGCGGCCTTCTCGGCGTCGAAGGCCCCACGCTCGCGCGCCAGCTCTTCCTTCGCGGCTTCGAGCTGCGCCACCTCGGCCGCGACTGCGTCCTTGGCCTGCGCCTTCGCGGCTTCGAACGCGGCGATGTCGTCGTCGAGAGCCTTCCGGGCCTCGGCGAGTTCCTCGTCCTTCTCGTCGAGCGCAGCGGCGACGGCCTCGTCGATGTCGACCTGGGTGAGGATCTTGGCGGCATCCGCCGAGTCGCCGCCCGGGAGGACGTTGACGCTGTCGAAGCGCTCGAGGTCGTCGTCGTGCACATCGACCGTCTCGCCCTGGTATCCGGTGATCGGACGGCCATCGACGTCGGTGAAGACGACGTAGCCCAGCTTCACGATGCGGGAGGCCATCAGCCGGCCAGTCCCGTCAGCTTGAAGATCGAGTACGGGTCCGTGATGTACGACACGAATCGCGCGCTGGTCTGCACCCACGTGCGCTCCGTCTCCGGCTCACGCCACGTTTCCGTGCCGAGCAGCTTCTCGGGACGCATCTCCCCCGGCTGGCGAGCGGCGAGCGCGTAGCCCGTGCCCGCGGTGACGCGGTTCGACACCTCGAAGTTCTCGATGCCGTACGAGTCGAGCAGGTCGGTCAGGTCGTCGCCGTACACGAGCCGAAGCTGAAGCGCCTGGTCGGGGTGCAAGATGAGGGTGTCGATGACGACGCCGAGCTCCTGCTTGTCGGCCATGGTCTGTGTGCGGGCGATGTCAGCACCGGGCCAGAGACCGGCGTTCGTCTGGCTGGCACCGCCGGTGACGACGTTCCCCCAGTTCGTGCCGGCGACGACCTGCGACGGGTACTCCGCGAGGGCCGCGTCCACGATCGCGATGCCACGCGCGTCCTGTCGCCGGACCATGGAGTTCATGATCTTGCGACCCTCGCGCTGGATGACGCCGCCGTCGTTGCGATCGCGTGCCTCGTCGAGGACGAAGAACTTGCCACCGTGCTTCTCGACGGCAGCGACCTTCGGCGTCGGGTTCTCCGACGTGAGGTTCGGGAACTCGGCGCCCGGCGCGACCTCCTGAACATCACGCGTGGGGAACAGGTCGTTCAGCGTGAGCTGGTCGTAGATGACCGCGCCGCCGCTGACCGATCCCGGGGTGGAGAAGATCAGGGGCGAGATGTAGTTGCGGAGGGTGATGTCCGACAGGTAGCGCGTGATGCGCGTGGGCTGGTTCAGCATCGTCTCCACCGTGATGGTGGAGCCGTTGACCGTCGGATTCGCGAGCGGGTACGCGGCCGCGTTGGGTGTGGGCATGTTGCTCTCCTCTCTCAGTAGAGCTCGATGAAGACGTCGTTACCGGCGGTTCCGGCCGACCAGGCGCGGCCGCGGGCCTTGCCGGATGCGAGCGTGACGGCACGCCCGTTCGCTCCGATCTCGACCTCGGCGAACGCCGCGATCGTGCCGCCCGCGGTGACGGGCAGGATCTGCCCTTTGCCGCGGATGACCTGGAGCTTCGCGCCGGCGGCCGTGTCGCGAGACGCGACGCCGACGCTGAGCGCGGCGGCCGTGGCGGTGGCCACGGTGATCGGGGTACCGTTGGCGGCGTTCACCGCGCCGGTGATGTCGACGAACGTCTTACCGACGATGGCGCCGGAGGCGGTCGCGGTGATGTCGTCGCCCGGGCGGTACAGCGGGATGGACTCGTTGGCCATGATGACGCTCCTCAGCGCTTCCAGTGGGCGGGGTAGGCGGAGTTGTCGTCGGCCTCGCCGACGGCGTGACCGATCTCCTCGGTGGCGAGGGCACCGTTGGCGGGCAGGCTCGCGAGGACGGCGCCGAACTCGGTCTCGTCCTTGTCGAGACGGGAGCGCCACTCGTCCTTCGACTTCGGCGTGATCTTCCCGGCGCGCAGAGCGTCGGTGATCATGCCGTCGCGGCGGGTGCGGTCCTGCTCGGCGCGGGCCTCGGCTCCGCGCTGCGCGTTGGCCTGAGTCTGCTCCCAGACCGTGCGGTCCACGACGATGGTCCCCTCGGCCGGCGCGGACGCGGACGCGTTGGCCGTGCCGGGGGTGGGGTCGGCCTGCTCCTCGAGCGTCTCGTCGAGAGCTGCAAGCAGGTTCTCGTCCGAGATGTCGGCGTCCTTCACGCCGAGCCGTTCGATGAGTCCAGCCCGGATGGTTGCGCTCATGGTGAGCTTCTCCTTCTGGTTGGTGGCCTCCGGCTCGGGCGAGCTCGGAAGGACTGTGGCCGCGCCGCGCGCTGGGGCATCGGTGCGGGGAGGGATGAACGGGGCCGCCGCGGCTTCACGGCCGAGGTGGCGCCATCCGAAGGCGCGTGCGGCGTCGGCGATGGGGATGACGTTCTGAGCGGCGCTCTCGCCGTCGTCGGCAGCGGGCGCGTGGATGGGTGCGACCTCGTCTGCCAGGCCCGCCTCGACGGCTTCCTCGGCCGTGTACCAGGTCTCCTCGACCATGGCCGCGCGCCACGATTCGACATCGCCGCCTGCGCGCTGTGCGTACAGCCCCGCGATCGTCTGCGAGAGCTTCTCGAGACGTTCCGTGGTCTTCTGCAGCGCGGATGCCGAGCCCCATGCGATCGACCAGGCGTCGTGGATCATGAACCGGCAGCCCGCTCCGGCGACGACCTTGTCGGCGCCGAGCAAGATGATCGTCGCGGCCGACGCGGCGAGTCCGTCGACCTTCATGGTGACTGTGGCCTTGTGGCGGGCGAGCGCGTTCATGATCGCGATACCGTCGTCGGCGACGCCACCGGGCGAGTTCACGTAGACGGTGATGTCGTCGACGTCGAGACCTTCCAGCTCACGCACGAGGCTCGGCGACGACACGTCGTCCCACCATTCGGAGCTGCCGATCGTGCCGTAGACGTGCAGCACGGCGGCGCGGCTGCCTTCCTCCTGGTGCAGGCGGAACCAGTCGCGTCCGGCGAGCAGGTCGCCGATGTTCGGGGTCGTGGTCATCAGGCGGCCTCCTCGGCGTCGTCGTTCGTGGGCGCGGCATTGGGATCGATGCGAGCGCCCGCCTGTCGCGCGATCTCGCGCGCTTCACGGCGGGTGAGCACGGGACCGACGCCGAGGTACGACTTCTGGACGACCTCGGCGATGGCACGCGCGGCGCGCGGGTCGACGTCGGTCGCAGAGTCGCTCGCGTCGGTCGCGCGGACCGGAAGGCCGTACTGCGCCCGCAGGTGCGCCTCGAGCGTGGGGTCCCACCGGATCGCGCCGGCGTCGAGCAGCGCACGGATGGACTCCGCGGTGGCGGGGTGCTCGGCGCCAATCTTCGGCGGGACGATCCGCGGCGCGGGCTCGGTCTCCCCCCAGTTCGCGTCGACGAGGTCCTCGATGACGTACTGCTGGAAGATGGTGGCGATGTGCCGGGCGAGCGCGTTGAGCGACTTCGTGAAGAAGTTCTCAAACGTGTCGCCGAGCGCGTAGGAACCGGTCGAGTTGTCGCCGCCGAGGCTGAGGAAGTTCGTCAGCGCCGCGCGGCCGATCTGCTCGTCGTAGTACCGGATCTGCTTGTCCAGGTCCGGCAGGTTGCCCTCGACGCCGGTGACGGTGAGGTTCGCGCCGTTCGGCAGCGATGCACCAGCGGTGTCGCCCGCTCGAGCGCCGCGTGCGATGGTCAGGCCGCGAGCGATCTCGGCGTCGAGCCACTTCAGCTTTTCCTCGTAGGAGGCGCCCTCGGGCGGAGGGGCGCTGGTGTAGATCGGCAGACCGAGACCGTTGCGGTCGGATGCCAGAGCCTGGACCCGCAGCGTGCGGTCCTTGAGGAGCCACATCTTGTAGGCCGGGCGCAGGAGCGAGACGCCGGCCCAGTTCGCGCCTTCGCGCTCGTTGACGTAGACGACGAGGCGGTCGACCGGGATGCGCGTGCCGAGCACGCCGGTCGAGACGAACGACGCGCGGGAGAGGTCCGGGCTGGACAGTGCGATCCCGAACTGACGGATGGCGACGAGGCCGCCGTCAGCAGCGACATCGAAGCTCGCGATGGTGCGCGGCGGCCGCCAGGCGAGCTTCTTGATGATCGCGAGGCCGAACGCGTCAACGTCGTAGACCTGCTCGAACACGGAGTGCCCGTGCACGAGCTCGAGAAGGGCGAGCGGCAGGTGCTCTGCGAACGTGAAGCGACCCTTGGTGCGTAGCGGTGCCTCCCAGGGCACGCCCTTGATCGCGAGCGACAGATTCCGTGACACGTGGTCGGCGACCTCGGGACGAACGCCGCTTGCATCCAGAGTCCACTCGGACTCCAGCAGCGGGAGGAACACGGCGCGCAGCATCGAGGCGACCTGCGTGTCATCTCGGCGCATCCGGTCCGTGATGGCGATCGACTTCGGCCACTGGAAGTCGGGATCGGAGTCGGCCTCGTCGAGGAGAGCCGACCATCCGGCGAGCGGGGCGGTCTGGTAACCGATCTCGGCCACTGGACACCTCCTGTCAGAGTCGGGCGATCGCCAGGTCCGCCCACCCGCCAGATGCAGGCTCCGTGCGGGTGACGAGCTGAGCGGCCGGCGGGGGTGGGCTCGGACCCGGCGCTGTCTCTTAAACACCTCTGCCGCTGCCGACGACCTTCCGC
>NZ_LDRT01000100.1 GCF_001476655.1 Microbacterium testaceum
GTGGGGGCAGGCGCGCTGGTGGCCGACGAGGACGGGGGCGCGGTGGCGGCCGGCGGCGCGGTGGTGGCCGGAGCCGGAACGGGCGCCGGGGAGCCACCCGTGCATCCGCTCAAGGCGAGGAGCGCGACGAGCGCCACGGGAGCGAGCAGACGACCGGAGGGACGGGACACGCGCTCGATTCTACGTACCGAGCCCGCAGGCGCTTCGCCCGTCTGCCGCCCGCGTCGTCGCGAAGCCGGCATCAGAACGGTGTGACGTCGACCGTCTCGGCGATCGCTCGGCCCTTCACCTCGGCGTCCGTCGCCTCTGCGGACGACGCTGCATCCTCGGTCTCGGCCGGGGGTGCCCACTCCTCCGTGACCCCGGCCGTACCGTCCGCCGTCTCTGCGCGCGGCGCGTCGCGTGGTGTGCGCTCGAACCGTGTCACGCCCCAGCGGAGATCGTGGCCGATCGCGTCGGCGGTGACGTCGGCGCTGACGCCGCGTTTGGTCTCGTTCTCCCACTCGCGCAGACGCAACCTCCCCGTGACGACGACGCGCTCGCCTTTGTGAACGGAGGCGAGCGCGTTCTTGCCCAAGTCGCCGAAGACCGACACCGCGTAGTAGCTGGTGTGTCCGTCTACCCACTGGCCGCGCTCGCGATCGAAGCGGCGCTCGCTGACGGCAAGGCGGAAAGCGGCGATCGAATCGCCCCCGCGCGTGGCGCGTTCCTCGGGGTCGCCGACGATGTTGCCGACGAGGGTGATGTGGTCGCTCATGATGGGGTCCTTTCCTCGGAGTGTGCGCTCCGGCATCCGTGTGCCCGACGGATACCGGAGCGAGGCCCACATTGCCCGGCAGGGGCGATCGTGCGAGAGCGAGAAGGCGGGATCAGTGGACGAATCCGGGAGGTCTATCGGTGGGGAGGAAGGGAGGTTCGACGTGCCGACGCCAATGTCGGAGGTCCGTCGTACATTCGGCGCATGAGCACCGCACTGTGGAACGACCTCGCCCCGGCACCGCGTCCGGCCGGGTGGGGAGCGGCGACCCACGTCGCCGCGGGCCTGTGGCGCATCGCCGACCCCCGGGGCATCGTGGTCGGCCACGTCCGCGCCACGTCGTCCGAGAGCGGGTGGCGCTACGCGGCCGAGCGCTTCCACGCGGCGTCGGGGGCGTTTCGACGGCTCGGTGAGTTCTGGTCGGCCGCCGAGGCCCTCGAATGCCTGAGATATGCGCGCTGACCGACCGCGGGCATCAGCGCCGGATCGGTTCCGTCACACCACGGCCGAGAGTTCGTCGAAGCGCGTCGTCTGCCCGCCACTTCGCACATCGATCCACGAGGCCGCCAACACCTCGACGGCACGCTCGAGTGTCGTCGGCGCCGCAGTGAACGGCATCCGGAGCTGCCGATCGTGGCCTCCCTCGGTTGCGAAACGCGAACCGGCAGAGAGGAACAGGCCGCGCGAACGCGCGTTCATGACGAGCGGTGTGCTGACCGGCTCTCCGATGCCGAGCCACAGAGACACGCCGCCGTCCGGATTCGGAATGTCCCACTCGTCGAACGTCGACCGCAGGGCGTGCACGAGCGCGTCTCGACCGGCGCGGAGGAGGTCGCCGCGTTGCGCGCTGATCTCATCGAGACGAGGGAGAAGCAAGGTCGCGACGGCCTGTTCCACCTCGGGCGTCCCCAGATCGTGGACCGGCCGTCCGCCCGCGAGGCGACGGACGATGTCTGCTTCCGCCCGGACCCATCCGACTCGAAGGCCGCCCCACACGGTCTTGCCGAGTGAACCGATGCGGATCACGAGGTCCGATTCGGGGAACCGCGTGCCGCTCCCCCGGCGGTCGATGTTCAAATCGGCGGTCGTTTCGTCCAGCACGAGGAACGTTCCGGTGGCCTCTGCCCCGGTGACGAACGCGGACACCTCCGTCGGCGACATCGTGCGCCCGGTCGGGTTCTGGAAGTCGGGCATCAGATACGCGAGCGACGGAAGCGTCCGCGCGAAGGTCTGGGCCGCTCGGTCGAGATCCCAGCCGCTTTCCGCCGAGACGGGCACACCGACGAGCCGTGCACCGACGTAGCGGAAGGCGTCGGCGGCGTGCGGGTACGTCGGCGTCTCGATGAGAACACGATCGGCCCGATTCAACAGCACGGACGCCACGAGGTGGATGGCGCTCTGGGCACCCGTCGTGACCAGGATCTGATCGGCCGAGGTCGGGATGCCGCGCTGGCGGTACCGATCGGCGATCGCCTGCCGGAGCTCGGGCGATCCGATCACGTCGTATCCGGATCGCGCGACGAGCGCGGTGGCATCCTGAAGGACTTCCGCCATGACCGCGGGGAGACCCGGCCACGCGGCGGGGCTCGCTTGCTGCAGGTCGATCGCATCGGTGTCGGCGCTCAGACCGCCCGGGTCGTTCCGGGGTAGGGGACGCGTGATGCTGCCGCTGCCCCGCAGGCTTTCGATGTGGCCGGTGTCGCGCAGGCTCCGGTAGGCGGCAGCCACCGTGGTCCGACTCAACCCCAGCGCGGTGGCGAGCTCACGCTCGGCGGGCAATGCCGTGCGCGCAGCGATGCGATTGTCGAGGCAGAGCAGTCGTACGGCGTCAGCCAAAGCCTCGTAGGCCGGGCCCTTCCCTCGCCAACCGCCCAGCGCCTCCGCCAATGCCCGTGCCGAGATCCGAGAGTCCATGAGGCCACCGTAGACGAATTGGCATCAGCGAGAAATGCCAATCGAGTGATTGGATCTCTGCATGTCCGAACGCATCCTTCGCCTCCTGGTCGGCCTCATCGCCTACGGCTTCGGTTGTGCGCTCACCGTGGCCGCTGGCCTCGGGGTCGACCCCTGGACGGTCTTCGCCCAGGGGCTGGCGCGTGTCACCGGCATCGGTGTCGGTTGGATCACCAACATCGTCGGGCTCGGCGTGCTCCTCCTCTGGATCCCGCTCCGGCAGAAGCCCGGGGTCGGCACCGTCGCCAACATCCTCCTGGTCGGTACGAGCATGCAGGTCGCGCTCGGCTTCCTGCCGCATCCTGACGCGTGGTGGTTGCAGGCCCTCATGCTCGTCGCCGGCGTCGTGGTCGTGGCGGCGGCATCCGGTCTCTACATCGGCGCCCGCTTCGGTCCCGGCCCCCGCGACGGGCTCATGACCGGCCTGCACGCGCGGTTCGGCTGGCCGATCTGGGCTTGCCGCCTGGGCGTGGAAGGAAGCGTCCTGGCACTCGGGTGGATCCTGGGCGGAACCGTCGGGATCGGGACCGTGGTGTTCGCGCTGGGCATCGGCCCGCTGGTGCACCTCGCGTTGCCCCTGCTGGCCGCCCGCGAGAGCGCGCCCGTGCCGGCGCGAGTCTGACCCGTGTCGGCGTCGCGCCGCCCGACGAGAGGCGGCGCGACGCGGAGGGATCAATGCTCCCGGAACTCGGGCCGATCACTCCCGGGCTTCAGGTGCGAGTGGAGAGCGTTCTTGGCGATCTCCATCGTCGGGTACACCCCGAGCGGCTCATCCTTACCTGCCATGTGGACGCCGTAGCCCTCGGCATCCTTCTGGATCTTGCCGACCACGCCGGCAGGACCGTAGGCGACCCAGATGCGTCGCGTCACCGTTTCAGACATGAGTGCTCCTTTGCTCTCGGTGGCGGCAGGCTACCTCCGTCCGGGCGAGGGAACCAGGGGGTCGCGCGCGCCGGTGTGACGGCGCAGGGGTGCGGCGATATCCTGGTCGATGACCCCCAGTAGCTCAGTGGATAGAGCAGCGGCCTTCTAATCCGCCGGTCACACGTTCGAATCGTGTCTGGGGGACACGGCTTCGGTGTCGGACCCCCTCACTAGACTGGAGGGATGGTAGGCGCCTCCACGAATGACCGGCTCGTCTGGATCGACTGCGAGATGACGGGCCTCGACCTCGCGGTCGACGAGCTGGTCGAGATCGCCGTCGTTGTCACCGACTTCGAGCTCAACGTGCTCGACCCCGGGTTCCACATCGTGATCAAGCCCGACGCTTCGGCGATGGAGAACATGGGCGAGTTCGTGACCGAGATGCATCGCTCGTCCGGGCTGCTCGACGAGATCCCCCACGGTGTGAGCCTCGCGGATGCCGAGTTCCAAGCGCTCGAGTACATCCAGCGCTTTGCCCCGATCGAGGGCAAAGCCCCGCTCGCGGGCAACACGATCGGTACCGACCGCATGTTCCTGGCGAAGTACATGCCCCGGCTCGACCGGTGGCTGCACTACCGGAACGTCGACGTGTCCAGCATCAAAGAGCTGTCGCGTCGCTGGTATCCGCGCGCCTACATCCATGCTCCGGCGAAGAACGGGGGGCATCGTGCCCTCGCCGACATCCTCGAATCCATCCGTGAGCTCGCGTACTACCGCGAGGCGGTCTTCGTTGCGCAGCCGGGTCCGACGAGCGACGAGGCGAAAGCCGTCGCCGCGTCGGCCGTGTCGTCGTTCGCGCACGACCTATGACATAATTGTTCAGTTGTCCGCTGAGGTGGACGCATGGTGGCTATAGCTCAGTTGGTAGAGCACCGCGTTGTGGTCGCGGGGGTCGCGGGTTCAAGTCCCGTTAGCCACCCCACTCCCCCGAAGGCCCGTCGAGATCTCTCGACGGGCCTTCGGCTTTCGGAAGGTGTGGGGTCTATCGCCCGTAGAATCGATGGAGCGGCCGACTTCCCGGGAGACGACATGAGCGATGACGCGAATACCGGCGTCGCCCTCGGCCTGGATGCCGAGAAGTTCGAGGCTCTCGTGATCGACGAGCTCGATCGCCTGCCCGACGACATGGTCGACGGCCTCGACAATGTCATCTTCGTCGTCGAGGATCGCCCCGAGGACGGCTCGCTCGATCTCCTGGGACTGTACGACGGATGGGCGCTCACAGAACGGGACCGGTACGGCGTCGGCGAACTCCCCGACCGCATCATCCTCTACCGGGAGCCGCACCTGGCCGCGTGTGCCGACGAGGACGAGCTCCGTGACGAGATCCACACGACGCTCGTGCATGAGATCGCGCACTTCTACGGGATCGATGACGCGCGTCTGCACGAGTTGGGATGGGCATGATGCCCTCCACCGCCGCCCCGGATCTCGACACCCTCGACGACACCGAGCTGACCGCGGTCCCGCCCTCCGCGTGGCAGACGGTGGTGTGGAACGACCCCGTGAACCTGATGAGCTACGTCAGCCACGTCTTCCGGACATACTTCGGCTTCGACGCGGCCACGGCGGAGCGCCTCATGCTCGCCGTGCACCACGACGGCCACGCCGTGGTTGCTCGAGGACCCCGCGAGGTCATGGAAGCGCACACCCACGCGATGCACGACTACGGCCTCTGGGCGACCGTCCGAAAGGAACCCGCGTGACCGACAAGATCGTCGTCCTCGAGATCAGCGGTCTCGAAGCTCTGCATCTGGCCGGCATCGTCGGCCAGTTCCGTGATGTCGTGACCGACACCCGCCGGGACGATGACCCCGCGGTCTCGCGCCTGCTCCCGGACGCCTACCCGGACGATGACGCGGCGACGCGAGAGTTCCGGCGCCTGACCGGTGACGATCTGCTCGGGCGGCGCGCCTCGGACGCGGAGGTCGTGCTGCGCACACTGGGGATGGACGGCAGCGGTCCGGCATCCGACGGGGACCCGGATGCCACGCTCACCATCGCACTCGGACAAGACGAGGCCCTGTCCTGGATGCGAACGCTCTCCGCCGTCCGGCTTGTCATGGCTACCCGTCTCGGCATTCAAGACGATGACGATCATCCACCCGATGATCCGCGCTTCGGGATCTACGACTGGATCGGTTACCGGCTCGACGGGCTCGTCACCGCTCTCGACCGACGCTGAAAGAGACCGACGCTGAAAGACAGGAGCCCGCCTCCCTCACGGATGCTCGAGCTCGTCGCCGTCCCCGTGCCCGGCTCACGGCTTACGGCACCCGCACGAACAGGTTCGCCAGCGATACCGGGTCGTTCCGCTCGATGTGTGCGTCCTCCTGAGCCGCCCACCGCTGCCAGTGGGGGCGATAGGTCTCGCCGTCGCGATCGAGGGCACGATGCTTCCGGGAGAAGGACGGCGCATCGACCCACACAGCGAGGTCGGCGAGTCGTGCCGTCGAGGGCGTCAACACCCCGGCACCCTCGACGATCAGGGCGAGGGACGGGTCGATGGCCTGTGCCTCATCACGCTCGCCGGCTTCCCAATCCCAGCGACGCCAGACGCCGACGAGCCCCTTGGCGTGCGGCGTGAGGATCGTGTCGCGCGCGTACTCGGCACCCTCGGCGAGTCCGTCCCATCCGGGGTACAGGTCGTCCAGGGCGACGAGCTGAACGCGGCCGCGGAGCGGCCATGCGGCGACGATCCGGCGCGCGAGCGAACTCTTCCCCGCGCCGCTGCGCCCGTCCACGATGACCACCGGGTTCGCCGCACCGATCGCCCGAACGCGCTCGACGACAGCGGTCGTGGCCGCCGCGAGAGCGTCGTCGATCTCGTCCGCGTTACTTCTTGAGGGCGCGGATGACACGGCTGAGCGCGCGACCCGCGACCCACACGAACGGGACGGCCACCGCGAGCAGGGAGACGATGTTCGGGTCGAACCGCAGATCGTCGCCCCGGCGGATGTAGGCACCGAGGGGAAGCGTGTACCCCCCGCCGCCGCCTCCGCCGTTGCCCTGCTCGTCGGACCCCCCGCCGAAACCGGCCCACGTCAGGGCGACGGGGACGATGCGCACGCCGTCGACGTCCTGCTGCTCGCCGTACGCGGCGGTGACGCCGAAGGAGGTGGACTGCTTGCCGAGTTCCAATGCGATGTTGGGCATGTCCCCACCGTACCGGGCAGCTTTCGTCGGGCCCAAGGGTGTTGCGCCCGCGCGAGCAGCGTGTCAGTGGTCGTACGACGGGCGGGGGTTCGTGGGAAGAGCGCCGCCACCCCGCGCGGGTCCCAGCAGCGATCCTCTGGTCACGGCACCGCGACCGAACCGCGCGACCGCGCTGTCGAGCGCGCCCTCGACCCGCCGCCACTCGGCGTCGTCGTCCCACAGGGTCGCGGCCATCGCCGCCGGAGCCAGCTTCTCACCGCGGACGCCCACCAAACGCACCGCCTGGCGCCGATCGATCGCATCGAACAACTCGATCGCCGCGTCCCCGATGCGCTGGCCGACGGAGGTCGGTTCGGCAAGAGTGCGAGACCGGCTCAAGGTGGTGAAGTCACTGAAACGCACCTTGATCGCGACGGTCGCGGTCTCGTACTGCTGTGCCCGGAGTCGCGCTCCGACGCGATCGGCGAGACGACGCAGTTCGACGTGAAGAGTGGCCGTGTCCGTGATGTCGGCGTGGAAGGTCTCTTCGTGTCCGATGCTCTTCTCTGCGCGTCCGGTGTGCACTTCTCGCGCATCGATCCCCCGCGACAGGTGCCATACGCGCTCCGCCATCGCGGGCCCCAGCGCCTGTTCGAGCACGGAGCGGGGCGCCTCGAGGATGTCGGAGACGAGACGGATGCCGCGGGCTTCCAGCGTCTCGGCGGCCTTCGGCCCGACACCCCACAAGGCTCGCACCGAGCGGGGCCGCAGGAAAGACTCGGTGTCGGCCGCGGCGACCACGAGGAGGCCATCGGGCTTGGAGATCGTCGAGGCCATCTTCGCCACGTGCTTGGTCGCGGCGACACCGATGCTGCACGTCAGCCCGGTCTCGGCCTTCACACGAGCGCGGAGGTCCCGCGCGATACGCCCGGGGCTCCCCCACAGGCGCCGTGCGCCGCGGACGTCGAGGAACGCCTCGTCGATCGACAGGGGCTCCACGAGCGGCGTGACGTCGTGGAACAGGGCCATGACCTGCCGCGACATCTCGGTGTAGCGGTGGTACGGCGGATTCACGACGATCGCGGTCGGACACAGTCGCAGAGCGATCGCGACCGGCATCGCGGACTTCACTCCGTAGCGCCGAGCCTCGTACGACGCACTCGACACCACTCCGCGGCCTTCGGATCCGCCGATGATGAGCGGCTTGCCCGCGAGCGACGGATCATCGAGCACGGCGACCGAGGCGAAGAACGCATCCATGTCGACGTGCAGGATGCCCGTGCCCGTGTCGTCCGCGTTGGGGCGCGAGACGATGCGTCCGGTGCCGTCCCCTCGTCCCATGTCTCCATTGTCCCCCGGACCTCCGACATCGCGGCCGAACGCAGTGCCGCCGGGCGCAGAGCCTCCGTGAGGCGCACGATTTCCGCCGAAGCCCCGCGAAACCCCCGCGCGAGGTCCGTCGTGCTTCGGCTGACGGCGGGAAGAACTGCTCGGATACGACGGATGCCACGACCCCGCGCTCTCGGAGCCGGCGGGGTCGTGGCATCCGGTGTCTTACTGGGCGGCGCGCTCCAGCACGAGCTCGCGCACGCGCGCGGCGTCGGCCTGGCCCTTCATGGCCTTCATGACCGCGCCGATGACCGCACCGGCAGCCTGCACCTTGCCGTCGCGGATCTTCGCGAGCACGTCGGGCTGGGCGGCCAGGGCGTCGTCGATCGCGGCGATGAGGGCCCCATCGTCGGAGACGACGGCGAGCCCGCGGGCGTCGACGACCTCCTGCGGGGTGCCCTCGCCGGCGATGACGCCCTCGAGCACCTGACGGGCGAGCTTGTCGGTCAGGGTCCCGGCATCCACCAGCTTCTGCAGGGCGGCCACGTTCTCGGGCGACACCAGGTCGGCGGCGTCGCGCTCCTGCGCGTTGGCGACGCGCGTGATCTCGCCGGTCCACCACTTGCGGGCGGCCGCGGGAGCGGCGCCGGCGGCGATCGTGTCGGCGACCGCGTCGAGCAGACCGCCGTTGGCGACGTCCTGGAACTCGAGGTCGGTGAAGCCCCACTCGGCCTTGAGCCGGCGCCGACGCGCGGCGGGCGGCTCGGGCAGGGCGGAGCGCAGTTCCTCGATCAGCGCGGGCGCGGGGACGACCGGCAGCAGGTCGGGCTCGGGGAAGTAGCGGTAGTCGTCGGCATCCGACTTGGGGCGACCGGGAGAGGTGCGCCCGGTGTCCTCGTGCCAGTGGCGCGTCTCCTGCGTGATCGTCCCGCCCTTGGCGAGGATCGCGGCCTGGCGCTGGATCTCGTACCGCACCGCCCGCTCGACCGAACGCATCGAGTTGACGTTCTTCGTCTCGGTGCGGGTGCCGAGCTTCTCCTGGCCGCGGGGGCGCAGCGAGACGTTGGCGTCGCAGCGGAGGTTCCCGCGCTCGAGCTTCGCCTCCGAGATGCCGAGGCCGCGCACGATGTCGCGGATCGTCGCGACGTACGCCTTCGCCAGCGCGGGGGCCGAGTGCTCCGCGCCGAAGATCGGCTTCGTGACGATCTCGACGAGCGGCACGCCCGCGCGGTTGTAGTCGACGAGCGAATACTCGGCGCCCTGGATGCGACCGGTCGCCCCTCCCATGTGGGTGAGCTTTCCAGCATCCTCCTCCATGTGCGCGCGCTCGATCGGCACGGTGACGATCGTGCCGTCTTCGAGTTCGACCTCGACCGAGCCCTCGAAGGCGATCGGCTCGTCGTACTGTGAGATCTGGTAGTTCTTGCCGAGGTCGGGGTAGAAGTAGTTCTTCCGCGCGAACCGGCTCGACGGCGCGATCGAGCACCCGAGGGCGAGGCCCAGGCTGATCGACGAGCGGATCGCCTCGGCGTTCACCACCGGCAGGGCGCCGGGGAGGCCCATGTCGACCGGGGCGACGAGAGTGTTGGGCTCGGCGCCGTGGTTCGCCTCGTTGGCCGGGTTGGGGGCGGCCGAGAACATCTTGGTCGCGGTGTTGAGCTCGACGTGCACCTCGAAGCCGAGGACGGGCTCGAACATCTCGAGCGCCTCGTCGAAGTCCATCAGTGCGTCTTTGGCCATCAGAGGGACGCTCCGTTCGTGAGGGAAGGGGCTTTGTCGAGCAGCGGTCCGCCCCACTGGTCGAGGAGCAGCGCTTCGAGCGCCGCACCGACGCGGTACAGACGCGCGTCCTCGCGGGTGGGGGCGAGGAACTGGATGCCGACGGGCAGGCCGTCCTCCTCCGCCAGGCCGCTCGGCACCGAGATGCCGGGGACGCCGGCGAGGTTCGCCGGGATCGTGGTCACGTCGTTGAGGTACATCTGGAGCGGATCATCGAGCTTCTCGCCCAGGCGGAAGGCCGTGGTCGGCGCCGACGGCGTCGCGATCACGTCGACCTGGGCGAAGGCGGCGTCGAAGTCCTGCTGGATGAGCGTGCGCACCTTCTGGGCGCTGCCGTAGTAGGCGTCGTAGTAGCCCGCCGACAGCGCGTAGGTGCCGAGGATGATGCGGCGCTTGACCTCGGGGCCGAAGCCGGCGTCGCGCGTGGTGGCCATCACGTTCTCGACCGTCGGGGTGCCCTGGGGCGTCACGCGGAGGCCGAAGCGCACCGAGTCGAACTTCGCGAGGTTGCTCGACGCCTCGGCGGGGAGGATCAGGTAGTACGCGGCGACGCCGTACTCGAAGTGCGGAGCGCTGATCTCGACGATCTCGGCGCCCTGCGCCTCCATGGCGGCCAGCGAGGCGCGGAACGAGTCCGAGACGCCCTTCTGGAAACCGCGGTCGTCGAGTTCGCGGATGACGCCGACCTTGAGGCCCTTGAGGACCTCTCCGGTCGCGCCCTCGCGGGCGGCCGCGGCGAACGACGGCCACGCGTCGGAGAGCGAGGTCGAATCGTTCGCGTCGTGCCCGCCGATGACGTCGTGCAGCAGCCCCGCATCGAGCACGGTGCGCGTGACGGGCCCCACCTGATCAAGGCTGGATGCCAGGGCGATCGCGCCGTAGCGGCTCACGCCGCCGTAGGTCGGCTTCACACCCACGGTGCCCGTGACGTGCGCCGGCTGGCGGATCGAGCCGCCGGTGTCGGAGCCGAGGGCCAGGGGGGCCTCGAAGGCGGCGACGGCCGCAGCCGACCCACCGCCGGAGCCGCCGGGGATGCGGTCGAGGTCCCAGGGGTTGCGGGTAGGACCGTAGGCCGAGAACTCGGTGGAGGAGCCCATCGCGAACTCGTCCATGTTGGTCTTGCCGAGGGGCACGAGACCGGCGGCGCGCGAGCGCGCGACGACAGTCGCGTCGTACGGCGACATGTACCCCTCGAGGATCTTCGATCCGCTCGTGGAGGGCATGTCGGTGGTCACGAGCACGTCCTTGACGGCGAGCGGGACGCCCGCGAGCTCGTGGAGCTGCTCGCCCGCCGCGCGACGGCGGTCGATGTCGGCGGCCACCTCGAGGGCATGATCGCTCACGTGCAGGAACGCGTGCACGTCGCCGTCGACGGCGGCGATGCGGTCGAGGTGCGCCTGCGTGGCCTCGACGCTCGACACCTCGGACGAAGCGAGCTTGGCGGCCAGGTCGGCCGCGGTCAGACGAGTGAGGTCGGTCACTGCTCTTCTCCCAGGATCGCGGTCACACGGAAACGGCCGTCGGCCTGGTCGGGAGCGTTCTGGAGCACCTGCTCGCGCGTGAGCTGCTGCTGCACGACGTCGGGGCGGAAGACGTTCTCGAGCGGGATCGGGTGGCTCGTCGCGACGACCTCGGGGGTCGCCACCTCGGACACCTTCGCGATGTTGTCGACGATGGCATCCAATTGGCCGGTGAGGCTCTGGACCTCCTCGTCGCTCAACTGGATCCGGGCGAGCACACCGAGATGGCGCACGAGATCAGGAGTGATTTCAGACACCCTCCGATCCTAGTTCGCGTCGTCTTCGCCTCGTGCCCGGCGACGAACACGCGCGCGGATCGCGACCTGGGGAGGAAAGGATGCCTCCGTGCACAGGTTCGAGGCTCAGCGAACGCCCTGTGAACAACTCCCCGCCTGCGGCCGCTCGCCCTAGGCTGGCCCGGTGACCAGCTTCGATCCGCCCCGTCCCTGGACCCACAGCTACGCCGCCGGCGTTCCCGAGGACCTCGAGCCCCAGACCGGCTCGCTCGTCGACATCGTCGACGCCTCGGCCCGCGACTACCCGGACGCCCCCGCCCTGCAATTCTTCGGCCGCGAGACCACCTACGCCGAATTGTCTGCCGACATCGCCCGGGCCGCGGCTGCTCTGGCCGCACAGGGCGTGCGAGCGGGCGACCCCGTGGCCATCGTCCTGCCCAATTGCCCCCAGCACATCGTCGCGTTCTACGCCGTTCTTCGTCTGGGCGCGGTGGTCGTCGAGCACAACCCGCTGTACACCGCTCGCGAGCTCCGCAAGCAGTTCGAAGACCACGGCGCGAAGCACGCGATCGTGTGGAGCAAGGTCGTCCGAACGGTGCAGGACTTCCCCGCCGATCTGCGCGTGTCGACTCTCGTGTCCGTGGACGTGACCGAGGCCATGCCCCTCCGCACGCGCCTGGCGCTGCGTCTGCCGATCGCGAAGGCCCGCGACGCCCGTGCCGCTCTCACCGAGAAGACCCGGGATGCCACCCCGTGGGCAGACCTCGTGCGCCACGCTCCCCTGCCGGAGACGCATCCGCGCCCGGCGGCTGACGATCTCGCGATCATCCAGTACACCAGCGGCACGACCGGCACCCCGAAAGGGGCGATGCTGACCCACGCGAACCTGCTCGCGAACGCCGCTCAGGCCCGGGCCTGGGTTCCACAGATCGTGCGCGGCGAGGGATGCGTGGTCTACGCCGTGCTCCCGATGTTCCACGCCTACGGGCTCACGCTCTGTCTCACCTTCGCCATGTCGATGGGGGCACGACTGGTGCTGTTCCCCAAGTTCGACCCCGAGCTGGTGCTCGCCGTGACGAAGAAGCACCCCGCCACGTTCCTTCCGCTCGTCCCCCCGATCGCCGAGAGACTGCTCTCCGCGGCGGAGGCGAAGGGCGTCTCGCTCCGGGGCACCGATGTCGCGATCTCGGGGGCGATGGCCCTCCCGCACGATCTCGTCGTCCCGTTCGAGAGAGCGACGGGCGGCTACCTGGTCGAGGGGTACGGACTGAGCGAGTGCTCCCCCGTCCTCATGGCCAATCCCGTCGCCGACAACCGCGTCGCAGGCACCGTCGGTCTGCCGCTGCCCGGCACGGAATGCCGCGTCGTCGACCCGGACGATCCGCGCGTCGATGTCGAACGGGGTGAACTCCTCGTCCGCGGCCCGCAGGTGTTCTCGGGGTACTACGGCAAGCCCGAGGCGACCGACGAGGTCTTCGTCGACGGCTGGTTCCGCACCGGCGACATCGTCACGATCGACGACGACGGGTTCGTCCGGATCGTCGACCGCATCAAAGAACTGATCATCACCGGTGGCTTCAACGTCGCACCCACCGAAGTCGAGAACGTCCTTCGCCAGCATCCCTCGGTGGCGGACGTCGCCGTGGTGGGCCTGCCCAGCGAGCACTCGGGCGAAGAAGTCGTCGCCGCGGTGGTGCCGGCCACCCCCGGCGAGTTCGACATCGAGGTGGTACGGGCGTTCGCTCGCGGCATCCTGACGCCGTACAAGGTGCCGCGCCGGATCGTGGTCGTCGAGGAGCTCCCGAAATCGCTCATCGGCAAAGTTCTGCGACGCCAGGTCCGTGACGCGCTTCTCGCCCAGGACTGACCTCGCGACGCCGGATCGCTCGGGCCCGATGAGCTAGGAGCCTGCCGCGCGCTCCGCTCGCGCCCGGACGAGACGCCCCAGTGCCCGCAGCCCCGGACGAGACGCCCTCGGGTGCGAGCGGCCCGGTCAGCGGACGGGGATCGCTGTCCTCACGCATCCCCCGTCGGGGCCGGGGGCAACGCGGCGGGACCCTGGGTGACGAGCACGTGGAAGCCCGCGGCATCCAGAATCCGGATGCCGAGCTGCTCGGCCTTGGCGAGCTTGGAGCCGGCACCCGGACCCGCCGCGACGAAATCCGTCTTCTTCGACACGCTGGATGCCGCCTTGCCGCCCGCGCGGATGATCGCCTCCTGCGCGCCTTCGCGCGTGTAGCCCTCGAGAGAGCCCGTCGCCACGACGGTGAGGCCCTCGAGGACGCCGCCCTCGGC
The DNA here is from genome assembly GCF_001476655.1 of Microbacterium testaceum. GTDB lineage: Bacteria > Actinomycetota > Actinomycetes > Actinomycetales > Microbacteriaceae > Microbacterium > Microbacterium testaceum_C. The sequence goes on from NZ_LDRT01000100.1 coordinate 13,929, forward strand.
AACGGCACCCCCGGGACCGGGGTGACCGGGGATCTCGAGCTGGACGCCCGCCGCTTCCCACCGATCGACGATCTCTCGATGCCAGTCGACGGAGAACCACTCGATGATCGCATCGGCCATGATCGCGCCCACACCCTCGACGGCCGCGAGCTCCTCGCGCGTCGCGTGCTGCATGTGTCGGATCGAGCCGAACCACTGCGCGAGAGCGCGCGCCGTCGGCGGACCGACGTGACGGATGTTCAACGCCACGAGCACGCGCCAGAGGTCTTTGCTCTTGGCCTGCTGAAGGCCCTCGAGCAGTTCTTCCGCCGATCGCGACGGCACGAACTCCGCGTCGCCGTCGAACACGCCTCCGGTCGTGTGCGGCGGGTCGTTCTTCGTCCGACGCCGGCGGAAGGGGGCGCGCACATCGGGCGTGCCGTCGGCGCCGAGCCGGACGAGGCCTGTCTCGGCGTCCCGCATGAGGATCTCGATCGGGAACAGGTCCCGGGCGGTCAGATCGAACAGGCGGGCTTCGACGCTCGCTGGCCGGCGTCGCGGGTGCAGCGACCAGCGCAGCCGGGGCTTCTCCGTCGGACCGGGTCGCAGCGCCACGCGTGTCGGCCGCGGTCGACCGTCGTCCCGTGCGAGTTGCGACAGAGCGAGCGCCGACACCTCGCCCAGCCCCTCGATGTCGAGAGCATTGCGCGAACCGACATGTTCGATCCGGCCGCGCACCTGCGCGGGGCACGAGCGCGCGTTGGGACAGCGGAGGTCTTTGTCGCCCTCGCGCGCAGGACGCAGCGGCGTCCCGCACTCGGGGCAATCGGCAGGCATCACGAACGCGCGCTCGGACCCGTCGCGCAGCTCGACGACCGGCCCCAGCACCTCAGGAATGACGTCTCCGGCCTTGCGGAGCACGACGGTGTCGCCGATCAGGACGCCCTTCACCTTGACGACGTCCTGATTGTGCAGCGTCGCCTGTCGCACCACGCTGCCGGCCACGTGGGCCGGCGCCATGACGGCGTACGGCGTGGCCCGGCCGGTACGGCCGACGGACACGACGATGTCGAGCAGCTTGGTGTTGACCTGCTCGGGCGGGTACTTGAACGCGATCGCCCATCGCGGCGCGCGGCTGGTGGCACCGAGCTCATCGTGCAGGGCGAGCTCGTCGATCTTGACGACCACCCCGTCGATCTCGTGTTCGACCGGGCTGGACGGATCGTGACGCTGCGCACCGTGACGTTGCACATAGCTGACGACGCCGTCGACCGAATCCTCGACCGCCGTGTGGGGTGACGTCGGAAGCCCCCACGCCGCCAGCAGCTCGTAGATCTCGCTCTGCGAGGCCACGGGGGGCTCCGCCCAGGCACCGATTCCGTGCACGTAGAGCCGGAGGGCCGCGATGCGCGCGAGAGCGGCCTCGAGCTCGAGGCCCGACTTCTTCTCGAGCTGCTGTCGGAGTCCTCCGCTGGCCGCGTTGCGGGGATTGGCGAACGCGGGGAACCGCCGCGCCGCCGCCTGTTCGGCCTTGTCCTCGTCGAAGATGCGTCCGCCGGACAGGCGGCCGGCCGCGCGGGAGCGCGCTTCGTCGACCGCGCGATCACGGAACTGCGCCTGCAAAGCGTTGAGATCCTCGAAGGACGCGATGGGGATGAAGACCTCGCCGCGCACCTCGACGAGAGGCGGGTGCCCTGATCCTGCGAGGCGGGCGGGGATCCCCGCGACACGGAGCGCGTTCTCGGTGACGATCTCGCCTACGCGTCCGTCGCCGCGCGTCGCGGCTGAGGTCAGCACGCCGTTCTCGTACCGCAGGCTGATCGCGAGTCCGTCGATCTTCAGCTCGGTGAGCCAGCGCACCGCCCGCCCCGCCGACGCCTCGGTCTTGACGGCCCACTCGCGCAGTTCCTCGGTCGAGAACACGTTGTCGAGGCTGAGCATGCGTTCGGCGTGTTCGATCGTCGCCAGATCGCTCGAGCGCGCGGCTCCCACCGACAGGGTCGGGCTGTCCTGTCCCTGCAGCTGCGGGTACGCCTGCTCGATCGCCTCGAGCCGTCGCATCCAGCCGTCGTAGGTGGCGTCGTCGACGAGCTCGGCGTCGCGCCCGTAGTAGGCGTCACGCGCCTCGGTGATGCGGTCGGTCAGGGTCGAGATCTCGGCGCGCGCGTCGTCGAGGGAAAGGGAGGAGGGATCGTGCTCAGCCACCCGCCCATCTTAGGAACGGCCACCGACATCGAGCCGGGGGTTGTCGGGGGCGAGCCGGACCCGGCCGCTCAGATCCTCACCACGCGCGGGTGAGCTTGGCCGGATTGGAGACACGACGGATGCCGCACACCCGGCCGTCGCGCCACTCGAACGCGATCACATCGGACAGACCGTACGTCGACAGCGAGAGGGCGACCTCCCCGTTCACCTCGACCGCTCGGGCCGACACCGGCTCGCCGTGGGTCGCCGCCTTCTGCAGGACCCCGGCGAAGAATCGCGCGATGCGCTCTGCGCCGAAGATGGGGTTCAGCGCACTCTTGACGACACCGCCGCCGTCGGCCCACAACACGGCGTCATCGGTCAGCAGTTCCGTGACTCCCGGGATGTCACCGGCTTCGATCGCACGGACGAGGCGCTCGACCGCCGCGCGCGGCGGCTCGCATCGGCAGCTGCTCGCGCGGTTGCAGACGTCGCTCGCCTCGCGAGATGAGCTGTCTGACCGCGGCCGGCGACCGCTCGAGGACGCTGCCGATCTCGCTCGCCGTGAGGCCCAGGGCACGATGCAGCACGATGGCCGCTCGGGTGTGCGGATCGAGCTGCTCGGCCAGGTGCAGCATCGCGATCGAGAGCAGCTCGCGCCCGGCGGCCACCTCGTCGGGCAGACGCTCCGTGGCCACCGGCTCGGGAAGCCACGGTCCGGGGTAGGCCTCCCGAGACGCGTGCAGCTTTCTCAGTCGGTCGATGCAGCGGCGCACGCACACCGTGGTCAGCCACGCCTCCCAGGAGCGCACCGCTGCGCCGGACCCCTCCCGTCGGAGCGCCGCGAGGGCGACGTCGGACACCACGTCCTCGGCTTCGCCGAGATCGCCGAGCATGCGGTATCCGATGCCGATCAACCGGGAGCGCTCTCGGCTCCACGCCAGACCGGCAGGTGTCGTCACCCTTCCCACGCTATCGCTCGGCACCCTCACGCCACGGGGTGCGCGTCGTCGACCGGCGGGACCATCCCCGTGGCGAGAGCGATGCGATTCCAGACGTTGATCGTCGCGATCGCCAGCACGAGCGAGCCCAGCTCCTTCTCGGAGAAGAACGACGCCGCGCGCTCCCACACCGCGTCTGTCACCGACGCGGGTCCCACCCGCGTCACCGCATCCGTGAGAGCCAGAGCCGCGCGCTGCCGGTCGTCGAGCAGATCCCCGGCATGCTCCCACGCGGCGACCGCGTGCAGGGTGCGCTGCGGGACACCGTGGCGGGCGGCATCCGTCGCGTGCATGTCGACGCAGAACCCGCAACCGTTGAGGATCGACGCACGCAGCTTGACGAGTTCGTACAGGGTGCGATCGACGTGGGTCCGCGAGTACGCCTCGAGGGCCAGGACGGCGGCGTATCCGGTGCGGTTGGTGCGGGACAGATCGAGTCTGCTCATGTCGTTCTCCTCGGGTCGTTCGCGAGGCGGACATCGCCTCTCACCGAGTAGTCGAGACACGAGCACGATCTGTGACGGGATCAGACCTCGACCGGCACCGCCGACACCGTCCGGTCGATCGTGAACTGCCCGATGACGCGCGTGCCGTCGTAGAGCACCGCGGTCTGTCCCGGGGCGACGCCGTCGAAGGGCGTCTCGGGGCGCACGGTCACGACCCCGTCCTCGAGCACGGCGACCGCCGGCACGGGCTCGGCGTGCGCGCGAATCTGCACGTCGCACGAGAACGACGTCGCCGACGGCGCACGCCCCGCCCACGTGAAACGCTCCCCCGCGATCTCCGCGCAGGCCAGCGCTTCTTTCGGCCCGACCACGACGGTGTTGTTGACCGGCCGTACCTCGAGCACGAACCGCGGCTTACCGTCGGCCGCCGGCACGCCGAGCTGCAGTCCGCGCCGCTGACCGACCGTGAACGCGTGCGCGCCCTCGTGGGTACCGATCACGGCGCCGGAGCGGTCGAGGATCTCGCCCTTCTCGGCGCCGACCTTGTCGGCGAGCCATCCCCGGGTGTCGCCGTCCGGGATGAAGCAGATGTCATGGCTGTCGGGCTTCTGCGCGACCGTCAGTCCGCGCTCCTCCGCCTCGGCACGCACCAAGGCCTTCGACGGGGTCGAACCCAGGGGGAAGTAGGTGTGCGCGAGCTGATCGGCCGTCAACACCCCCAGCACGTAGGACTGATCCTTCGCGTTGTCCGACGCCCGGTGCAGCTCGCGGCCTTCCGGGGTGTCGACGAGGGTGGCGTAGTGCCCCGTGCACACCGCGTCGAAACCGAGCTCGATGGCGCGTTCGAGCAACGCCGCGAACTTGATCTTCTCGTTGCAGCGCATGCAGGGGTTCGGGGTCCGCCCGGCACGGTACTCGGACACGAAGTCGTCGATGACGTCGTCGCGGAATCGCTCCGAGAAGTCCCACACGTAGAACGGCATCCCGAGCTTGTCCGCCGCACGGCGGGCATCCATGGCGTCCTCGATCGTGCAGCACCCGCGGCTCCCGGCGCGAAGGGTCCCGCCTGCCCGGGAGAGGGCCAGGTGGACGCCCACCACGTCGTGTCCCGCATCGACGGCGCGCGCCGCTGCCACGGCGGAATCGACGCCACCGCTCATCGCCGCCAGAACTCGCATGGGTCCAGTCTACGAAGCGTGACCTGAACGGGCTCCGGATGCCACCGCCCGGGCGTACGCGTCCGGAAGCACGGCGAGCACGGCATCCACGTCCGCCGAGGAAGAAGTGCGTCCGAGGGTGAAACGCAGGACGGATCGCGCCGCCCGGTCGCCGAGCCCGAGCGCGAGGACCACATGGGACGGCTCCGCCACCCCGGCCTGACAGGCCGATCCCGTGGACACCGCGATCCCGGCCATGTCGAGCAGGAAAAGCAGCGTCTCGCCGGCGGCATCCGGGAACAACACGTGGGCGTTGCCGGGAAGGCGATTCGTCGGGTCGCCGAGAAGGCGGGCCTCCGGAATGGATCGCCGGATGCCGTCCACGAGCCGCTCGCGCAGCTCCGCCACCCGACGCCCCTCGCTCTCGCGCTCGGCCTCGGCCACCGTGGCCGCGGCGGCGAAGGCGGCCGCGCCGGCGACATCCTGCGTTCCGGCCCGAAGCCCTCGCTGCTGTCCTCCGCCGTGGACCAGCGGCGTCAGCGTCGCGTGACGCGAGACCACCGCCGCCCCCACGCCGACGGGTCCTCCGACCTTGTGCGCCGACACCGACATCGCCACCAGCCCCCCGCTCCCGGAGCCGGGACCGCGCCACCCCGCGAAGTCGATCGGCACGCTCCCGAGCGCGGAGACGGCATCGAGGTGAAGGGGAACACGGGCGCCGGATGCCGCCGACGCGAGCCCCGCGGCATCTTGCAGCGTTCCGACTTCGTTGTTGGCCACGAGCGCCGTCGCCACCGCCGCGCCGGGGAGAGCGGCGGCGAAGGCGTCACGATCGATCCGCCCGAAGCCGTCGAGCGGAACGGGCCGGATCTCCGCGCCGGAGCCCGCGGCGAGCCAGTCGACGACGTCGACGGTCGCGTGGTGCTCGCCGTCGGGAAGGACCACCGTGTCCGTTCCCCCAGGACGCGCCCACCACAGTCCTTTGAGGGCGAGGTTCGCGGCCTCCGTCCCGCCGGAGGTGAAGACGATCTCGATGGGCTGACAGCGCAGCACCCGGGCGAGTTCGTCTCGCGCGTCCTCCAGCAGACGTCGGGCGGCCTGGCCGGCGCCGTGGATCGACGAGGGGTTGCCCAGCACGTCGTGTGCGGCGAGCCACGCTTCGCGAGCTTCTGCGCGCAACGGGGCGGTCGCTGCGTGATCGAGGTAGACCTGCATCACGCTTCCCCTTCCGACGACGGCCGTCGTCTTCACTAGCCTAGGTCTCATGGTCCGACCCGAGACTGCCCTCCCCCCGCACCCCGGTCTGCTCGACCGCACCCTCGACGACCTCGGGGTGACGCTCGGCCCCGACGGAGGGACTCTGCGCGTGTGGTCGGGTCACGCCGATGCGATGCAGTTGCTCGTCTTCGACGACGTCGACCTCGACTGGGCGACGGAGACGCTTCCGATGACCCGTGTGGGTGAGGGGGTCTTCGAAGCCACGAGCCCGCTTCTGCGTCCGGGCGCGCGCTACGCGATCCGCGTGGGCGGCCCGCACGGAACGGGGAACACCTTCAACCCGCAGTCCCTCCTCGTCGAGCCGTACTCGCGCGGACTCGTGTCCGGCAACTACGGCGACTGGCGCTCCGTCGTGGTGGACGGCGCGTTCGACTGGGGGTCCTCTGTCAAGCCGCGCGTCCCGATGGATCGCACCGTCATATACGAGGGCCATGTCAAGGGACTGACGAAGCGGCATCCGCTCGTCCCGCCTCATCTGCACGGGACGTACGCCGGCTTGGCGCACCCGGCGATGATCGAGCACTTCCACTCGCTCGGGATCACCAGCCTCGAACTGCTGCCGGTGCACGCCTTCGCGACCGAGCCCCGACTGCTGCAGCTCGGCCTTTCGAACTACTGGGGCTACAACTCCCTGAACTTCTTCACCCCGCACGCCGACTACGCGACCTCGGCGAGTCGAGCCGAGGGCCCCGAGGCCGTCCTGCGCGAATTCAAGGGCATGGTGAAGCTCCTCCACGAGGCGGGCCTGGAGGTCATCCTCGACGTGGTCTACAACCACACCGCCGAAGAGAGCATCGGCGGACCGCGAACGAGCCTGCGGGGTATCGACAACCGCTCGTACTACCGACAGACCGCCGACGGCGTGTACATCGACGAGACCGGCTGCGGGAACGCGGTGAACACGTCGACGGATGCCGCTGCGCGCCTCGTCCTCGACTCGTTGCGCTACTGGGCGAACGAGGTGCAGATCGACGGATTCCGCTTCGACCTCGCGGTGACCCTCGGGCGCGACGAGAACCACTCGTTCACGCCCGATCATCCGCTGCTGCGCGCGATCCGCGACGACGAACAGCTGGCGGGGACGAAGCTCATCGCCGAGCCGTGGGACGTGGGCATGGGTGGCTGGCAGACCGGCGCCTTCGGCGCGGGCTGGCACGAGTGGAACGACCGCTACCGCGACCGGGTGCGCAACTTCTGGCTGAGCGACATCGACTATGCGCGCCGGGCCGACACCGCGCCGGTCGGCATCGGCGGCTTCGCCACGCGTCTCGCCGGATCGTCGAACACCTTCTCCGAGGAGCGCGGCCCGCTCGCGAGCATCAACTTCGTGACCGCGCACGACGGCTTCACGCTGCGGGACCTCGTCTCGTACGATGTCAAGCACAACCTGGGCAACGGCGAGCAGAATCGCGACGGCGCCGACACCAACCGGTCGTTCAACCACGGCGCCGAGGGACGCACCGACGACGAGCGCGTGCTCGCCACGCGCCGCAGGGCGATGCGCAACCTCATGGGCACCCTGCTCCTCTCCGCCGGTGTCCCCATGATCACCGCGGGCGACGAGATGGGTCGCACGCAGCGCGGCAACAACAACGCGTATTGCCACGACTCGTCGCTCACGTGGCTGTCGTGGGACCTCGCCCCGTGGCAACGCGATCTCTTCGCCCACACGCGGCGTCTGCTGGAGGTGCGTCGCGAGAACCCGGCGCTGCGGCCCCGGCGCTTCGCGCGAGCGGGAGAGAGCATTCCTTCGGCATCCGTCATGGAATGGTTCGACGAGCACGGCGAGACGATGTCGAGCGAGCGCTGGACGGATCCGTCTCATCGCACGCTGCAGTACCTGGCGACCTCGACCCCCGAGGAGGAAGCCCTCAACCGCATCCTCCTCGTCGTGCACGGGGACGAGCGACCCGTCGAGGTGACTCTGCCCGTCGTCGACGGCGCGAACACGTACGTCTCGCTCTGGTCGAGCGCCGAGGAGTCCCCCACTGCCCCGGGCGATGAGTACGCCCCTGGCGAGGCGATCGATCTCGAGGGAACTTCCATGAGGTTGTTCCGCGTCGAGTAACCCGGTCGCCATGTCAAGGCCGGGAGAATCGATACGGCGAGGTCGGCGGGCCGCGATAGGTTCGGACCGTGGCCACCACGACGACTCTCCCGACCGTACGTCCCTGGCGCAGTGGCGCCTCGATCCCCGAGCGCCCGGTCAAACCGACGCCGACCGCGAAGGGCGTGGCGACCCCGCGCATCCCGCTCGCCCTGCCTCACCCGAGCGTTCCCGGCGGGCGCTTCCGTCCCTCCGCCTACGTGGGTGAGGCGGTGCCGTTCACCGTCACCGCCTTCCGCGAGGGCCATGATCGGATCGGCGTGCACGTGCGCCTCTTCTCCCCCTCCGGGGACGAGTCTCTGCACCGGCTCAGCCCGCTGGACGACGGGTTCGATCGGTGGTCCACCCTCATCGCGCCTCTCGAACAGGGCGTGTGGCGCTTCCGCTTCGAGGCGTTCGCCGACGAGTTCGCCACGTGGAAGCACGCCGCCGACCTCAAGATCGCCGCGGGCGTCGACTCCGCTCTCATGCGCGAGATCGGCGCACAGCTGTTCGATCGTGCGCGCGGCGAGAAGAAGCGCCCCGCGAGCGACAAAGACGTGCTCTACGACGCGGCTCGCTCGCTGCGCGACCCCGACACACACGACGACGTGGCCCTCGAAATCGTGCGTCGTCCCGAGATCGCCGCGATCTTCGCGGCGCGTCCCGTGATGAGCCTCGTGTCCGTCGGCCGCGAAGCCGAGCTCCTCGTCGAGCGCGAACGCGCCGGCGTCGGAGCCTGGTACGAGTTCTTCCCCCGGTCGGAGGGAGCGACGCGCGCCGACGACGGCGCCGTCGTGAGCGGAACGTTCCGCACCGCGACCGATCGCCTCCCGGCCGTCGCCGACATGGGCTTCGACGTCCTCTACCTCCCGCCGATCCACCCCATCGGGGAGAGCAACCGCAAGGGCCCCAACAACACCCTCGTCACGGCTCCGGGCGACCCCGGATCGCCGTGGGCGATCGGTGGCCCGGCCGGCGGCCATGACACCGTGCACCCCGATCTCGGCACTCTCGACGACTTCCGCGCCTTCGTCTCGTCCGCGCGGGCGCAGGGCATCGAGGTCGCACTCGACCTGGCACTGCAGGCCTCGCCGGACCACCCCTGGGTCACGGAGCACCCCGAGTGGTTCACGACGCTCCCCGACGGCTCGATCGCGTACGCGGAGAACCCCCCGAAGAAGTACCAGGACATCTACCCGGTCAACTTCGACAACGACCCCGAGGGAATCCGCGCCGAGGTGCTGCGCATCGTCCGGCACTGGATCGCCCAGGGCGTGCGCATCTTCCGCGTCGACAACCCGCACACCAAGCCCCTGCAGTTCTGGGAGTGGCTCATCGCCACCGTCAGCGCCGAGGAGCCCGACGCCGTCTTCCTCGCGGAGGCCTTCACGCGCCCGGCGCCCCTCCAGGGCCTCGCCATGGCCGGTTTCCAGCAGAGCTACACCTACTTCACGTGGCGGAACACCAAGGAAGAGCTCGAGGAGTTCTTCTCGGGGCTCGCGCACGAAACGGCGGACTTCCTCCGTCCGAACCTCTTCGTCAACACCCCCGACATCCTCACCGAGTACCTCCAGTTCGGTGGCCGCCCCGCGTACAAGATCCGTGCGGCCCTCGCCGCCACCGCCGCACCGACCTACGGCGTCTACGCGGGGTACGAGCTGTACGAGAACGTGGCGCGCCCGGGTTCCGAAGAGAACATCGACAACGAGAAGTACGAGTACAAGTTCCGCGACTGGGCCGGTGCGGAATCCGCGGGAGACTCGCTCGCCCCGTACCTTCGCCTGCTCAACAAGGCCCGTCGCGAGCACCCCGCGCTTCGGCAGCTGCGCAACCTCGACGTGCACTGGAGTGACGACGACGCGATCCTCGTCTACTCCAAGCACCTCGACGCCGCCCTCTCCCCCACGGGCGAGAGCGACACGATCATCGTCGTCGCGAACGTGGATCCGCACTCGACACGGCAGAGCACCGTGCACCTCGACACCACGGTCTGGGGTGTCGAGCCGGGAACGCCGTACGAGGTCGAAGACCTCGTGACCGGACAGGTATGGACCTGGGCCGACCACAACTTCGTCCGTCTGGACGCGTTCGACGAACCCGTGCACATCCTGCACGTCAAGGAGGTCCGATGAGCACCCTTCCCCCCGAGCTCCTGGATGCCGTCGCCTCTGGCACGCACCACGATCCCCACAGCGTCCTCGGCGCGCACGAGACGGCGGAGGGGTGGGTGGTGCGCGTCCGTCGGCCTCTCGCGAAGGAGGTGGTCGCGGAACTCCCGGACGAAACGACCGTCGACTTCACGCACGTGCGCGGGGGAATCTGGGAGGCTCCCGTCCCGGGAGCGCCCGGCGCCTACCGCGTCCGCGCCACCTACGACGACGGGATCGGGCACACCGCCGATGACGCCTACCGTTTCGCTCCCTCGGTGGGCGAGCTGGACCTCCACCTCATCGCGGAGGGCCGTCACGAAGAACTGTGGCGGGTCTTGGGCGCCCACGTGCGCGAGTTCGACGGCGTGTCCGGTACCGCTTTCACCGTCTGGGCCCCGGATGCGCGTGCGCTCCGCGTGATCGGCGATTTCAACGGCTGGGACGGGCAGGGTAGCGCGATGCGCTCCATGGGCTCGAGCGGCATCTGGGAGCTCTTCGTCCCGGGCGTCGGCGTCGGCGCCCGCTACAAGTTCGAGATCCTCGCCCGCAGCGGCGAGTGGTTGCAGAAGGCCGATCCGATGGCACGCCTCGCCGAGGTGCCGCCCGCCACCGCATCCGTGGTGACCGACTCCGACTACACCTGGTCCGACGACGAGTGGATCACCGCGCGCTCGAGCTCCGCTCCGATCGACCGGCCGATGTCGATCTACGAGCTGCACCTCGGCTCGTGGAAGCCGGGCCTGTCGTACCGGGATGCCGCGGACGAGATCATCGACTACGTGGGGGCCCAGGGCTTCACGCACGTGGAGTTCCTCCCGCTGGCGGAGCACCCCTTCGGGGGGTCGTGGGGGTACCAGGTCTCGGGCTACTACGCCCCGACCAGCCGATTCGGGAACCCCGACGACCTGCGTTACCTCATCGACCGGCTGCACCAGGCCGGTATCGGCGTCATCATGGACTGGGTCCCCGGCCACTTCCCCAAGGACGAGTTCGCGCTCGCCCGCTTCGACGGCGAAGCCCTCTACGAGCACCCGGATCCCCGTCGCGGCGAGCACAAGGACTGGGGCACGCTGATCTTCGATTACGGACGCAACGAGGTGCGCAACTTCCTCGTCGCGAACGCGCTGTACTGGTTCGAGGAGTTCCACGTCGACGGGCTCCGCGTGGATGCCGTGGCATCCATGCTCTATCTCGACTACTCCCGCAACGACGGCGAGTGGGCCCCCAACCAGTTCGGCGGACGCGAGAACCTCGAGGCGATCCGCTTCCTGCAGGAGGTGAACGCGACCTCGTACAAGCGCTACCCGGGCATCGCCCTGATCGCGGAGGAGTCGACGAGCTTCCCCGGCGTCACCGCCCCTACCTCTCACGCCGGTCTCGGCTTCGGCTTCAAGTGGAACATGGGGTGGATGAACGACTCGCTGCAGTACATCGCGCGCGACCCGATGTACCGCTCGCACCACGAGGGAGAGCTGTCCTTCTCCTTCGTCTACGCGTTCAGCGAGAACTTCATCCTGCCGATCAGTCACGACGAGGTCGTGCACGGCAAGGGGAGCCTGTTCGGACGGATGCCGGGCGACCACTGGCAGAAGCTCGCCAACATGCGCGCGTTCCTGGCGTACATGTGGGGGCACCCGGGCAAGCAGCTGCTGTTCATGGGCCAGGAGTTCGGGCAGATGTCGGAGTGGTCCGAGGGCCGGGGTCTGGACTGGTGGATGCTCGACCAGCCGTCGCACGCGCAGCTGCACGACTTCGTCGCGGAGCTCAACCGCGTCTACAAGGAGCACGCCCCGCTGTGGTCCCGCGATCACGACGCTGCCGCGTTCTCGCGGCTGGGAGCCCCGGCATGGAACCCGAACGTCCTGTCGTTCGCCCGCCGCGACCATCACGGCAACACCGTGGCCGTGCTGTGCAACTTCTCCGGTGTCCCCCTCGGGGACTTCCCCATCGACCTTCCCGAGGCGGGGACGTGGACCGAAGTGCTCAACAGTGACGCCCAGGCCTTCGGCGGTTCCGGTCAGGGCAACTTCGGCGCGGTCACCACGGATGCACGCGGCAGTGCCACGCTGACGCTGCCGCCGCTCGGCGTGCTCTGGCTCCAGCACTCCGCCGGCGCCTGACAGGTTCCGTCATGAGGAAGGCCCCGTCCGCGGACGGGGCCTTCCTCATG
>NZ_LDRT01000101.1 GCF_001476655.1 Microbacterium testaceum
CCTCGACGATGCCCTGGTCGGCGCCCTCCGTGGTGTCGGAGGGGGTCGGTGCCTGCTTGCCGTACTCCCAGGGCTGGCTGAGGGCGTAGATCTCGCTCAGGCCGCCGTCGAGGAGGGGGACGGTGCCCTTCGGGCCCATCTTCGCCTTCGCGACGAAGAGCTTGCCGCCGTTGGGCATGACCCAGTAGCCCTGGGTCACGCCGTTCTCGTCGCGCTCGAGGTACGAGACGTCGAACGCCGCCCCGTCGAGGACGGTGGGCTCGCCCCAGTTCTGCTGGTTCATCAGACCGCCGCTGCGCAACGACTCGTCGGAACCGATGTAGGGGATGAGGACGGTGTTGTCGCACCAGCCGCCGGTGGGGGCGTAGCCGCGGTTCATACCGGCGACGATCCACCACTGTCCGTTGATCTTGTGGAACTCCTGGGCCCAGATGTACCCGCCCCAGCCGTAGAAGGTGTTGGGGTACTGCGCCTGCTTGCCCGGGGTGCCGGCGTCGGGATCGATGACGATCTGCTCGGGAGCGTCCTTGAGGCCCGCGATCGTGGTCGCGCGCTTGAGGCCGATCTTCCGGTAGGCGTTGGCGTCGATCAGCTGGCTGTCGGGGGCGTTCGAGGGGATCGAGTAGTGCGAGCCCGTCAGGTACCAGTGCTTGTCGTCGTCGTTGTAGAACAGGTGCGGATCGGCCCGCGCGTCGTTGACCATCTCCTCCGCCGTCTGCTGCACGGTGCCGGACACCTCGTAGACGCCCGGGGTGCGGGAGTCGATCGCGGCGAGATCCGAGGCATCCCACTGCACGGGGAGGCTCTTCGTCGATCCGTCGTTGTAATCGAGGGTGACCGTGGCGGGGAGGTCGCCGGCCTGAACGGTGCGACCGTTCTCGACCTTCACGTCGGCGGGGGCGCGGACGCCGGTGTTCTGCAGGTCGACGTAGTTCTTGTAGAACGTGGCGAACTCGGCCTTCGACAGGCTGAACGAGCTGGCCTGCGCCTGCGCGGCGAAGGACGGCAGGCCGGTCCCGGTGACGCCGAGCGAACGCGCGTCCGCCTTGGTCGCGGCGGTCGGGGTGGCGGTGCCGCTGAGGTCGCCGAGCCGCGCCACGCGACCCTCGCCGGTGAGCTCGTCGAGCCAGAACGCCTTGTACGCGCCGGTCGCGGCGTCGAACTCGAGGCGGGGATTCTTCACGACCGACCCGTCGGAGGCGATCTTCACCGAGCGCTGGTTGCGGAAGGTCGCGCCGTCGCGCGCGTCCCACACGTACACCGAGTCGGTGGCGTTGTTCTGCGCGGCGACCGCTCCGAGCGTGCCGTCGGCGAAGCGCACCAGGGTCGGGGAGCCCATCTGCGCGTTGGGCCTCTGGGTCTGCGACCCGTCCCACGCGACGGAGAGGATCGCCTGCGAGCGATTCAGCGGCTCCCATGCGGCGGCGCCGGACGGGCGGGCCGAGACGAACAGGGCGTCCGAGCGGCGATCGTCGTTGTAGGCGAGCGGGTCATCCTTGACGCCACCGGTGGTCGTGACGGTCTTGACGTACGTGGCGATCTCACCGCCGGCGTCGAGGATCTCCGCGCTGGCGGTGACCGGGGTGGCGACGCCGTCGATCGAGGCGGTGAGGTTCACCGACACCGGACCGGAGTCGGGCCGCGTGATCTTGCCGTCGGTCGCGACGAGAGCAGCGCCCGCCCCCGTGGCCGACCAGGTGATCGCCCGACCGAGCACCGAGCCCGGGAGGTCGCCCGAGATGCGCGCCGGGATGCTGAGAGCGGCGGCCGGATCGCTGGTCGCGGAGGGGAGTCCCAGCTCGCTCGGCGTCAGGGCGCGGTTGTAGATGCGGAGATTGTCGAGCAGGCCGGAGAAGTACTCGCCGCCACCCCAGTTCGCCTTCCCGACCTGCAGGACGCCGCCGCTCGCGCCGAGGATCGCCGAGAGGGCGGGGCCGGCGGTGGTGCTGGACACGAGCTTCTTGTCCACGAACAGTCGCGCGGTCGAGCCCGAGACCACGAGGTCGACGTGCTTCCACTCGGTGGTCGCGACGGTCGAGACGAGGTTGCCCGCGGTGTTGCGGCCGCCGGCGTTGTCGTAGCGTTCGACGACGATTCCGGTGGTGCGGTCGAGGAAGCCGAGGTAGTGCTCCTGCGCGTAGGTCTGCGGCGCGGCGGTGCGCGCGGCGAAGACCGACCAGCCGACGTTGCCGGTGGCACTCGGCTTGCTGTCGTAGGAGATCGTGACGTCGTCGAGCCCGGTCAGCAGGGGGCTGCCGTCGTTCTTGGCGACGTTCAGCCAGAAGCCCGCGCCGAGCTGAGCCGCGTTGCCGGAGACACCGGGCACGAGACGCGCGGTGCCCTGGGTGGTGGCCGTCGCCCCCGCGCCGCTGAAGCTGGTGGTGCCGCTGTCGAAGGTGAAGTCGGCGATCAGGGAGTCCGTGGGGCCAGCCGCGTGCGAGGCGGCCGGGGCGAGCAGGCTCGCGCAGAGGGCGGCCGCGGTCGCGACACCCCAGGTGGTCGTCGCCACTCGGGTGCGGCGGCGGGTTCTCGCCGGGTGGGCGGGGTGCGTCTTCGGGACAGCCGGGGAAGGCAGGCGCATAACACTCTCCATCAAGTGGCTGGCCACCATTGGCCAGTGTTACCGCTCACAGTAACAGCGCGGACTCGTTGAATCCAGAGATGATTCGTCGTTTGCGGGACGACCGGCCGAGGGCTGTTCGCGGAGGCTTCGCGACACCACGCGGTTCCCCCTGATCGACCGGGACTCGATTCCCTCCCTCGTGCGGAGCAGAATGGCCGCGTCGAGGGGAGAGTCATGTCGACGCCGCACTCGCGCACGACCTGCGCCATCGTGGGTGGTGGGCCCGCGGGGCTGGTGCTCGGGCTCCTGCTCGCGCGGGGTGGCATCCGGGTCACCGTCCTCGAGAAGCACGCGGATTTCCTCCGCGATTTCCGAGGCGACACCGTCCACCCGTCGACTCTCGGACTGCTCGACGATCTCGGACTCTTCGAGCGCTTCGACGCGCTTCCGCAGTCCCGCGTGCGACAGTTCCGGGTCCCCACGGCGGATGGCTCCGACGTGGTGCTGGCCGACCTCGATCGGCTGCCGGTGCGGCATCCGTACATCGCGATGGTGCCGCAGTGGGACCTGCTCGACCTTCTCGCGGCGGCCGCGGAGGCGGAGCCGACCTTCACCCTGCTGCGCGAGCACGAGGTGACCGGGGTGCTTCGCGGAGGCGGGCGTGTCCGCGGCGTGACGTTCCGATCCCCGCGCGGCGAGGGCGAACTGCGGGCCGACCTCACCGTCGCCTGTGACGGGCGGTGGTCGGTCGTGCGTCGCGCGGTCGGTTTCCCGGTGCGCGAGTTCCGGGTGCCGTTCGATGTGTGGTGGTTCCGCATCACGACCGCCCGACACCTGTCGGAGGCGCTGCTCCCGCGCGTCCGCCGGGGCCGTATCGGGATCGCGATCCCCCGCCGTGGATACGTGCAGGTCGCGTGGATCGGACGGAAGGGGACGGATGCCGCGCTCCGCTCCGCCGGGATCGACGCGTTCCGCGCGCAGGTGGCCGAGCTTCTCCCCGACCTCGCCGACGACGTGCGCACGATCGCGTCGCTGGACGACGTGAAGCACCTCGACGTGCGCCTGAACCGCCTCCGCCGGTGGCACGCGAACGGCGTGCTCTGCATCGGCGACGCCGCGCACGCGATGTCGCCCGCGGGAGGGGTGGGGATCAACCTCGCGGTGCAGGATGCCGTCGCCACGGCGCGACTGCTCGCGGAGTCGTTGCGCGCCGGGACGCTCGCGGGTCCCCGGTCGGGGCGTCTGCTGGCCCGTGTGCAGCGACGGCGGCGGTTCCCGACCGTCGTGATCCAGACGCTGCAGCGCATCGTCCACGCCCGGGTGATCGCGCCGGTGATCGTCGGGGCGAAAGAGGTGGTGGTGCCCCGGGCGGGCGGCATCCTGCTGCGGCGAATGCCCTGGCTGAACGTGATCCCGGCGTTCGTCATCGGCGTCGGACCGCGTCCGGAGCGGGCACCGAGGTGGGCGCGGCGCGAGAACGGCTGAGCGGGTCACGTGTCCGCATCCGGATCCGCGTTCGTGATTCGGATCCGGCGCGCGCCGCTCGGGCGGTTGTCGCTAGCATCGCGCCATGACCTCTCCCGTGGCGCCGGTGCGAACGAGCACTCTCGCGGTCGTCGGCTTCATCGCGGCTTTCATCGTGCCGATCGCAGGGCTCGTGATCGGTATCGTCGCGCGCAATCAGCTCCAGCGGCCGGACAACGTCGAAGGCGGCGTCGGGTTCGCGCGGTGGGCCATGATCATCGGGGCTCTGGGGACGGCGGGAAACGTCGTGTTCATCGTCGTGTGGGCGTCGTTGATGGCCCGCGTGTTGTCAACGATGTGAGCCTCGGTTTCTTCTGCCGCTTTCGCAGAATCGCGCGAAGCTCGCACTTCTGGGACCGACTCTTGCGAGGAGCGGCCCATTCTGCGAGAGCCGCGGACCGCGCACGGGCGGGCCGGCTCCGCGGCGCGGACCCGCGGCTCAGCCCCGCGGCTCGGCCCCGCACGCGAGGCCCGGCCCCGCACGGGCGGGCCGGCTCCGCGGGCCGGCTCCGCGGGCCGGCTCCGCGGCGCGGCCCCGCGCGCGCCCGGTGCCGCGCGCAGGCGGCGCACCCCGTCCCCGTGCCGCGCCGCCTTTCCTACGCCGTCTTCGCGATGCGCACGCGGATGTCCTTCATCAGCGGCTGGTCGCTCTGGCGGCTGTAGTCGTCGGGGCCGAGGAGCACGTTGAGCTCGGGGAAGTAGCCGGCGGCGCTGCCGCGCGGGGTGTCGTACTCCAGCGCGCGGAAGCCCGTGACACTGCGGACCGAGCCGTCGCGCGAGGTCGCGACGATGTCGACGAGGTCGCCCTCGGCGATGCCGCGGTCCTTCATGTCGCGGCGGTGCATGAACACCAGCTCGCGGATGTTGCGGACGCCCCGATAGCGGTCATCGGCCGAGTAGATCGTGGTGTTCCACTGGTCGTGCGAGCGCATGGTCTGCAGCACCAGGACGTCGGCTTCCTCGGGAATGACGTTCGGCAGTTCGGCATCCGAGAACTCCGCCTTGCCCGACGGGGTCTGGAAGTCGCGCTCGCGGGCGGGCTGCGGGATGCGGAAGCCGTACTGCTGGCGTACGAGCTCGTTGAACCCCTCGAAGCCGGGCAACACCCGGGCCATCGTGTCGCGGATGCGGTCGTAGTCGCCGACGTACCACTCCCACGGCGTCGCCGAGTCGGGCATGGTGGCGCGAGCGATGCGCGCGATGATCTCGGGCTCGCTGAGCAGATGCGCAGACGCGGGCTTACGGGAGCCGAGCGAGAGCATGACCGAGCTCATGGCGTCCTCCGTCGAGATCGACTGGGGCCCTGCCTCTTGCACGTCGCGTTCGGTGCGGCCGAGACACGGGAGGATCAGCGCCTGCTTGCCGTGGGTGAGGTGGCTGCGGTTGAGCTTGGTGCTGACGTGGACGGTGAGTTCGCACCGGCTCATGCCCTCGGCGGTCAGCGTGGTGTCGGGAGCGGCGCGAACGAAATTGCCGCCCATGCCGATGAACACCTTGAGGTCGCCACGGTGGAGGGCTGCCACCGTGTGGACGGTGTCGAGCCCCGGCTCTCGCGGCGAGGTGATGCCGCAGACCTCGTCGAGCTTCGCGAGCCATTTCTCGGTGGGCTTGTGGTTGATGCCGCAGGTGCGGTTGCCCTGCACGTTGCTGTGGCCGCGCACGGGTGAGGGACCCGTGCCCTTTCGCCCCACGTTGCCGCGCAGCAGCAGCAGGTTGACGATCTCGCGCACGGTGTCGACGCCGTGCTGGTGCTGGCTGACGCCGAGGCACCAGCTGATGACCGTCCGGTCCGCGCTGAGATAGACGTCTGCGGCCCCGCGGATCTCGGCCTCGGTCAGCCCCGCCTGTTCGACGAGCTGATCCCACGGCGTCGCCTCGACCAGGGCACGGTAGCCGTCGAGTCCGGTCGTGTACTCGTCGAGGAACGCCTGGTCGAGTGCGGTCGGATCGGTCTCGGACGCCTCGAAGACGACCTTTGCCATGCCGCGCACGAGGGCGAGGTCGCCACCCGGGCGCACCTGCAGGTTCATCGTGCTCGTCGGCGTCGAGTGGAAGGTCGCCATGTCGACGATCTCGTGCGGCACGATCGTGCGCGTGCCGGCGACTTCGCGGAGGGTGTTGACGTGCACGACCTGGGCGCCGCGGTCGATGGCCTCGGCGAGGCTCGTCAGCATGCGCGGGGCGTTGGAAGCCGCGTTCACGCCGAGCACGAAGAGCGCGTCGCAGGTCTCCCAGTCTTCGAGATCGGCGGTGCCCTTGGGGGTGGCGAGCGATGCCGTGAGCCCGCGCCCCGAGCCCTCGTGGCACATGTTGGAGCAGTCGGGGAGGTTGTTCGTGCCCAATTCCCGCGCGAACAGCTGATAGAGGAAGGATGCCTCGTTGCTCAGACGCCCGGAGGTGTAGAACGCGGCCTGGTCGGGGCTGTCGAGAGCGGTGATCTGCTCGGCGATCAGGCGGAACGCATCGTTCCACGAGATCGGGATGTAGTGGTCGCTCGCGGCGTCGTAGACCATGGGGCCGACGAGACGGCCGGCGTCTTCGAGAGCGAAATCGGTCCACTGCGACAGCTCGGAGACCGAGTGCTCGGCGAAGAACTCTTTGCCGACGCGCTTGTGCGTCATCTCCCACGTGACGTGCTTGATGCCGTTCTCGCAGATGTCGAGCGCGACGCCCTTGTCATCGGGCCACGCGCACCCGGGGCAGTCGAAACCACTCTTCGGGTGGTTCATCGTGAACATCGCGCGGGTACCCGCGATGGGCTGTCGTTGCTCGAGGAGGACCTTGCCGACCGCCAGGGCGGCGCCCCAGCCCGCGGCCGGGTGTTCGTACTCGCCGGTGCTGGCCCAGTCGCCCGAGACGGCGGGTCCGAGGCCTCCCTGGCGCGGTTTCTCGGTCATCAGCCCGAACGATTCACCCATGCTCACCCTCCGTGGATTCGGTGCCGCGTCGGTGGCATCCACGCACCGGGCGGTCTTCGTCAGCGTACGCTCGACGCCTCCGTGAGGGAGGGGGTTGTGGGCAGGTCCGTGGAGGGAACCGCGATTCGGTCGGCGCGGGAGTAAAGGTTCATGCTGCCCCCGCGCACGAAGGCGGCGAGCGTGAGACCGGCGCGTTCGGCCAGCTCGATCGCGAGCGACGACGGCGCCGAGACCGCCGACAGGATCGGGATGCCGGCCATCACGGCCTTCTGAACGAGCTCGAAGCTCACGCGCCCCGACACCTGAAGCACCATGCCCTTCAGGGGGAGCCGATCGTTCAGCAGCGCCCATCCGACGACCTTGTCGACAGCGTTGTGTCGACCGACGTCTTCGCGCACCACGAGCATCTCGCCGGAGGAGACGTCGAAGAGGGCCGCGCCGTGCAGGCCGCCGGTCTTGTCGAAAACCTTCTGCCCCTCGCGCAGACGGTCGGGGAACGCCGCGACATCGCGGGCGTCGACGCGGACACCGTCGGTCGACACGTCATACGTCGACACCTTCTCCACCGCCTCGATCGAGGCGGTTCCGCACACCCCGCACGAGCTCGTCGTGTAGAAGGAGCGCGCGATGTCGGGGGAGGGTGGAGCGACCCCCGGAGCGAGCGTCAGATCGAGCACGTTGTAGGTGTTGCCGTCGGCACCGCCGGTTCCCGGCCCACCGCAATGGATCGCTCGCGCGAACTGGTCTCCGCGGCTGAGGACGCCCTCCGACACGAGGAAGCCGGCGGCGAGCTCGACGTCGTGTCCGGGGGTGCGCATCGTGACGGCCAACGGCGAGCCCGCGACGCGGATCTCGAGCGGTTCCTCGACGGCGACGGCATCCGGTCTCTGACGGATGACCCCGTCGAGGGTGATGCGGGTGACCCGCCGGGAGGCGGTGAGGCGACCCACGTCAGAACCGTGCCGAGGAGGAGAGGGGGGACATGCGTCGAGCGTACGCCGCAAAAACCGGCACGTGGGGATGCCGGGAGCCCGCGGATGTGGGAGCGCGGCCATCCGCGATTTTGCGCGACCGAGAACGATTCACATGCAAGCGGATACATATTTTTGATATTTCCTCAATCCCGGCGTGACGAATTCGCATCCCGGTACGTCTTATCCATGTAGGCCAAAGCGCCCACCCCGGCCCCGCCGGGAAGAACACGTGAAAGGCACCGACATGGCTACCGACGCCCCCACCACCCCCGCCGCGCAGAACGTCCCCCAGGCGGCATCGCGCGTGAACCGTCCGCTGAACGCCCGTGGCTCGGAGACCCCGACCGAGGGCAAGACCACGATCGCCGAAGGCGTCGTCGCGAAGGTCGCCGGAATCGCGACCCGCGAGGTCGCCGGTGTGTACGCCCTGGGTGGCGGCGGAGCCCGCGCGCTCGGTGCGATCCGCGACGCGATCAATGCGACCGACCTGACGCAGGGCGTCAAGGTCGAGGTCGGCGAGACCCAGGCCGCCGCCGACATCACGATCGTCGTGGAGTACGGCGCCCCCATCCAGGAGGTCGCCGACCAGGTCCGCAGCCGCGTGGCCGGTGCGATCAACCGCCTCGTCGGTCTCGAGGTCGTCGAGGTCAACGTCGACGTGAACGACGTCCACATCCCGGGCGACGACAACAGCGACGACGACAGCAACGAAAAGCGCGTCCAGTGAGCGCCTCCACCAAGGGCGCGCTCGTCGGGCTCGTCCTCGCTCTCAGCGCCCTGATCTTCGGCTTCTGGGGGTTCATCCTGGTCGCCCTGTTCATGGCCATCGGAATCGTCGTCGCCCGCATCACCGCGGGCGAGATCGATTTCGGCAACATCGTCAACGCCTTCAAGGGTCGGAGCACATCGTGACCACCGTCACCGCTTCCCCCGGGGTCGGCAGCCGCACCACGGTTGCCGGCCCCGGCCTCCCCGCGGGCCGCGTGAACGTCGCCGATCGTGTTCTGCAGAAGACGGCGGAGCGGGCCGCGGCCGACATCATCGGGGTGGATGCCAAGAACGTGCGCGTCGAGATCGTCTCGGCGCGCGACACCGCCGTGGTGCGCGTCACCACTCCATTTCCCGTCCCGCGCCTGGACGACACCGCCGCGGTCGGCGCGGCCGTCCCCGTCCTCGAGGCGGCGCGTACCGCGCAGACCACTCTGCGATCGCGACTGACGCACCTGTTCGGGCGCGACGTCTCGCGCGTCGATCTGACCATCTCGGGCGCCACCGTCCCCCAGCGAAAGCGAGTGCTGTGATGACCGATTCCGTGCTCCGCACCGTCGTGCGTCGCGAGACGCACTCGCCGCGCACCGTGGCCATGCTCGTCGTGGTGGTGCTCGCGCTGCTCGTCCTCGCGTACGCCGTGGTCGAGATCGTCCTCGCCCTCCTCGGACAGCAGCCGCTGCTGGTCTCCCCGGGCGTCGCGCTCAACGCCGTCGTCGCGGCTCCGACCGCGCTCCAGCCCGTCGCGTTCATCGTCGGCGGCATCGTCCTCGCGCTCCTGGGTCTCATCGTGCTCGTCCTCGCGCTCAAGCCCGGGCGCCTGTCCCGCCACGAGATGGCGTGGGGTGAGCGAGCCGTCGTCGTCGACAACGGCGTCGTGGCATCCGCTCTCGCCCAGCACCTCAGCAACGAGTCCGGTATCGCGCGGGACGACATCGTCGTCGGCGTCGCCCACCGCACCGTCGACGTCACCGTGCGCCCCCCTGTCGGCATCCCCGTCGACGAGGCGCAGTTGCGCCGCATCGTCGACGAAGAGATCTCGACCTACAAACTCTCGCCCGCCGTGCGCACCCAGGTGCGCGTGCAGCGCCCCGACACCAAGGAGTCCTGATGAACGCCACGCGCCGCGGTCTGAACCGCTTCGTCCTCTTCCTCGTCGGTGTCGTGCTGCTGGCCGCGGGTGCCCTGGCGCTCGCCGTGGCGCTGCTTCCGGGCGGTGCCGACACCTGGACCTCCGTCATGGGCGGCTTCCAGGGATGGCTCGAGTCGCTCGGGCGCGAGTCCGCCGGCTGGGGTGCTGTCGCCGCTCTCGTTGTGGTGGCCATTCTGCTCGTCGTCATCGCGTCCGCGGCGGTCCGCGGTCGTCGTCAGGCTCCCTTGCAGTCCACGGGCAGCGACAGCGCGGAGGGACGTATCACCATCACCGACGGCTTCGCCGCCGAGGCTCTCAACAATGCGCTCGCCGAGCGCGACGAGATCCTGTCCTCCCGCATCAGCGCCGGCGAGATCCAGCGCGAGTCGGTGCTCCACGTCTCGGTGACCCCGCGACAGAACACCTCCCCCCGCCAGGTGGCCGAGCACATCGACACGCTCGTGACGAACCTCGCCGCCCTCACCGGGCAGAACCTGCGCGCGTACATCTCCATCCATTCGGGTCTGCGCGCCAAGCTCGCACGCGACAACACCCGCGTGCACTGATCTCCCAGGAGACGTCATGACCAGCATCGACACACCCACCCTCGACGCGGCGGCCGAACTCGCGGCCACGGCCGCTGGAGCGGTCGACGGAGTACACGCCCTCGGCAGTCTCCTGGGACGGGCCTCGGATGCCGTGCGCGAACGCGTCGGCCTCGCGAGCACCGTTCCCGGGGTCAAGATCGACACCGACCGCGCCGACTCGGTGACCGCGACCATCTCCCTCGTCGTGGACTATCCGCACAAGCTGCACGAGGTCTCCGCAGAGGTGCGCCGGGCCGTGCGCAGCGCCCTGGAGCCCCTCGGCCGTGGGCGCATCGATGTCGACGTGGTCGTCACGGGCGTCTTCGGCCCGTTCGACCGGGACATCGTCGTCGAGGCGGAGGAGCGGGCGGATGCCGCCGCCGACCGCGCTCGCGAGGTCGCCGGTGCCGTCAAGGAGCGGGCGAATGCCGCCTCCGCCGCGGTGCGCGAGAAGGCCGACGAGGTCTCGACAGCCGTTCGCGAGAGGGCGGACGCCGCGTCGACGGCCGTGCGCGAGCAGGCCGATGCGGCTTCGGCGGTCATCCGGGAGAAGGCCGACGCCGCCGCCCGGGCACTCGGAAACGCCAAGGACGCCGCCGCCGACCTCGCGGCCGGCACCGCGTCCGCGGCCAGCGAGTTCGCCCGCGGGAACACCGAGGCCGCCCGCCGGGAACAGGCGAAGGCCGACATCGCCGCCGCCGACCGCGTGACCGACGGCCTCGAGCCGACGGACGAGGGCTCGGCCCTCGGCGGTCCGTCTGCCGACGGTTCCCCCGCCGGCGGTTCTGCCGTGGACGCTCTCGCCGCTGACGGTTCTGCCGTGGACGCTCTCGCCGTCGACGGTTCCGTCGTGGACGCTCTCGCCGTCGACGGTTCCGCCGTGGACGCTCTCGCCGTCGACGGTTCCGCCGTGGACGCTCCCCCCGCCGACGCTCCCCCCGCCGACGC
>NZ_LDRT01000102.1 GCF_001476655.1 Microbacterium testaceum
GGGGCCAGCGCGGGGGCCAGCGCGGGGGCCAGCGCGGGGCGGTCGCGCGGCCTGGTTGCGCATGCTTACTGCGCGAGTCCCGCGCGGGCTCATCGCGCGGGTCCGGCGCGCGCTCACGGCACGGACGCACCGCACCGGCCGATGTCGGAGGGGGCTGCGAGGATGGCTGAATGATCGAGTTCCGCGAAGCGCGACCCGCCGATGTCGACGCGATGGTCGAGGTGCAGAACGCGATCCATCGCGTGGGACTCCGGCCGTCGCCCGTCGACGCGGCCTTCGTCGAGGAGCGCTACTTCGACGCGGCGCACACGATCTCCTGCACCGTGGCCGACCGCGACGGAGTCGTCGTCGGCTTCCAGTCTGTGAAGCGCGCCTGGGACGGCAATCCGTACGGGGTCGAGACGGGGTGGGGGATCATCGGCACTCACATCCACCCCGAGTTCGGCCGGAGCGGGATCGGCCGCAGCCTGTTCGCGCGCTCCCTCGCCGCCGCCGAGGCCGCCGGCCTCCGGCACATCGACGCGACCATCGGGGCCGACAACGCTCCCGGCCTCGCCTACTACGCGGCGATGGGGTTCGCGCCGTATCGCGACGGCGACGGTGCGATCCCGCACCGCTTCGACCTCTGACCCCGGCCTACGCTGAGACCATGCCCCTCTTCCGCCGCGGATCGATCGCGTGATCGACGTCGCCGACCACCTCGCGGCGGTCCTCGGGGCCGTGCGACCTCTCGAGCCCGAGCAGCGTGACGTCGCGGCGGCGCGTGGCCGGGTGCTGCGGCATCCTGTTCTCGCCCGAGTCGACGTGCCGGGATTCGACAGCTCCGCCATGGACGGGTTCGCGGTGCGCGAGGTCACCGCGCCGGTCACGCTCCGGGTGATCGCCGATCTCCCGGCGGGCACCCGCGACGATCCGCGGATGGATGCCGGCGACGCCGCCCGCATCATGACGGGTGCGCCCGTGCCGACCGACGCCACCGCGGTCGTCCCGTTCGAAGACACCGAGCGGGGACTCGCCGGCGGCCTCGAGCACGTCTCCGTCGTCGTCGCCCCGCGCGGGCCGGGGGCCCACATCCGCGCCCGCGGCTCGGATGTCCGGGAGGGGGAGCTCGTCGTCGCGGAGGGCATCCGCCTGAACGCCGCTCGACTCGGTGCCATCGCGGCGGCCGGCGTCGGGACGGTCTCGGTGTCGCGCGCGCCCCGCGTCGCCGTCGTGTCGACGGGCTCCGAGTTGCAGCCCGCGGGCGAGCCGCTCCGGCGCGGGCAGATCCCGGAGTCGAACAGCGTGCTCCTCGCCGGTCTCGCGGAGGAGGCGGGAGCCGAGATCGTGCTGCGCACGAGCGTCGGTGACGAGGGCGACGGACCGCGCGATGCCATCGCCGCCGCCGAAGCCGCCGGGGCCGACGTCGTCGTGTTCTCGGGAGGGGTGAGCGCGGGCGCCTACGAGGTCGTGAAGAACACCCTCGGCGACCTCATGCGCTTCGACCGCGTCCGCATGCAGCCGGGGAAACCGCAGGGTTTCGGACGCACCCCCTCGGGCACGCTGTTGTTCGGCCTCCCCGGCAACCCCGTGAGTGCGGCCGTCTCGTTCGAGTTGTTCGTGCGACCGGCGCTTCGCGCTCTCGAGGGCGACGTCGAGCTCGGCCGCGAGACGCTCCGCGTCGCGCTCGCCGCCGGCCGCCGTGCCCGACCGGAGCGTGTGCAGTACGTACCGGTGCGCCTCGACCGCTCCGACCCCGCCCGCTGGATGGCTGCACCGACCGCGCACGGAACCCGGGGGCTCGGCGACGCCGACGGCCTCGCGATCATCCCGCCGAGTGAGCGCGACCTCGAGATCGGCGACCTCGTGACGGTGACCCGGTGGTGACGGACCCCGCAGCGACGGGTCCTGCGGTGACAGGCCCCGCAGCGACGGGCCCTGCAGCGACGGGCCCTGCAGCGATGGGTCCTGCAGCGATGGGTCCTGCGGTGACGGGTCCCGCGGCGATGGGTCCTGCGGTGACGGGTCCCGCGGCGACGGCCCCCGCGGTGACGGCCCCAGCAGCGACGGGCCCTGATGCGACGGGCCCCGCGGCGACGGTCGCTGCGATTCTGCTGGCCGGGGGCCGCGCATCTCGCGTGGGCGGGGCCGCAAAGCCTCTCTTCGAGGTGGACGGCCGCACGCTGTTGCGCGCCGGTGTCGACGCGGCCCGCTCCGTCGGAGCGAGCACGATCGTGGTCGTCGGCCCCAGACTCGACGACGACCTCGCCGTCACCTGGGCGCGCGAGGATCCGCCCTTCGGCGGTCCGGTCGCGGCCCTCCTCGCCGCTCTCCCGCACGTGGATGCCGACGAGGTCCTCGTCCTCGCGTGCGACCTGCCGACAGCGGGCCCCGCGGTGGCGGCCCTACCCGCCCCGCTCCCGACGGGTGTCGACGGAGCGTGCCTCGACGACGGTCGGCGCCAGTGGCTCATCGGGCGATACCGGACCACGGCGCTGCGGGCGGCGGCATCCGCCCTTCCGGATCGGGGACAGGATGCCGCGATGCGGGCGTTGCTCGGCGGGCTCCGCGTCGAGCCGGTCGCCGTCGACCCGGCCCTGACGCGCGACGTCGACACGTGGGACGATCTTCGAGCAGCCCGAGGAGGAGCCATGACCGAATCCCGTACCCTGCCGCCCGAGGCCCTGAACGAGTGGGGCGGCGCTCTCGCCGAGCGCTTCGGACTGAGCGAGGGCGACATCCCGATCTCGCTGATCCTCGACCTCGCGCGCGACGTCGCGAACGGCGTGGCTCGCCCGGCCGCCCCGCTGAGCGCCTTCGTCGCGGGGCTCGTCGCCGGCCGCGCCGGCGGATCCCCCGCGGATACCGAGGCCGCCGTCGCCGCGGTGGTCGAGATGGCGCGCGGGTGGGAAGACCGCTGATCCGCTAGCCTCGCCCGATCACGTCGACCGCGAGGCCGCCGGAGACCGTCTGTAGCCGCGCGTCGTTCGTCCAGAACGCCGTGCATCCCGCCTGCCGCGCGATCCCGAGATGGAGAGCATCCGCTGTTCCCAGACCCCGATACCGGGCACGCAGCAGCGCCGCGTCGAGGTAGGCATCCGGTTGCACCGGGAGCAGCTCGAAGGCGTCGAAGGCGGTCCACATGCGCAGCTGTGCCTCGGCATCGGCATCTCGCATCGGCCCGACGAGCGACTCGAGAACAGCCAGCGGGCTGGTCGCAATCGGTTCCTCCGCTTCGGCGAGGGCTGAGCGCGCACGCTCGCCGATGTGGTCGTCGCGTTCGACGGCGTAGATCACCAGGCAGCTGTCGACGTAGATCACGCCCCGGCAGCCCGGTTCTCGGCGACGATCGCCTCGATCTCGTCGACCGGTCGGGCGTGCCCAGGCGTCAGAGGATGTTCCTGAAGCCACGTCGCGAAGGCGCTTCGCGGACGCGGCGGTGCGTCATCGATCGGTACCAGCCGCGCGACCGGGACGCCGCGTCGCGCGATCGTCACCTCGGCCCCCGACTCGGCCTCGGCGATGAGCTTCGAGAGGTTGTTCCGCGCTTCGAGGACGTTGTACATCATGCCGGCAACCTAGCCAGGCAGATGGCTAGGTCGAGGTGCCCAGCTGCCGATTTCACCTCGCGGCCGCAGGAAGCTCGTCCGAAGGGCGCGCCTCACCGCCCCACGTACTCGCCCCGTGGCCGCAGGCGCATCGGTCGTTCCGCGTACTCGGCGCGGATGTGCGCGATCCAGCCCGCGAGGCGTCCGAGGACGAAGATCGTGCTCGCGGCGTCCTCGGGGAGGCGGGCTCCGGATGCCAGCGCCGCCAGCGCCAGGTCCACGTTCGGTCGCAGGCGCGTGCGGTCGGCGACGACATCGCTGAGGCGGCGCACGGCATCCATCGTCGACTCTCCGTCGGGAAGACGCGCGACGAACGAGAACAGGGCGTCGGCCCGGTCGTCGATCTCGGGGTAGAGCGGGTGACCGAAGCCCGGGATGCCGTTGCCGTCCCGCAGCGCCTCGGTCAGCGCCCGCTCGGGTTCGAGCCCCCGCCGCACGCGCGCGAACAGGCGTGCGGTCCGTGCCGCCGCCGAGATGTGCAGCGGCGAGTCGGCCGCGCCGAGGGCGGCGCTGACCGCCGCGTACCCGTCCGCTCTCGCCGACGCCGCCACCCGCGCGGCGAAGGTCGACACCGACAGGTCGTGGTCGATGAGCAGGATCAGCGCCGCGTTGACGGCGGCGACCGTGGCGTCGTCGGACGGTCT
The DNA here is from genome assembly GCF_001476655.1 of Microbacterium testaceum. GTDB lineage: Bacteria > Actinomycetota > Actinomycetes > Actinomycetales > Microbacteriaceae > Microbacterium > Microbacterium testaceum_C. Next base: position 4,232 of record NZ_LDRT01000102.1, read on the forward strand.
GCGCCATGCGGTCACGAGGGAGCGCGCGGTATCGAGGTGCGGGTCGCCGCCGAGGGCGACGGGCAGGCCCGTGAGCAGGGTCCATCCGATGCGGTGGAGCGTGGCCGGGGAGGCATCGTGGCGCAGAGGGTCATCGGCGGCGAAGCCGGTGAGCGCCGCGCGGAGCCGGTCCATGGCACCCGCGTGCGGGGGAAGCGCCGCGACCAGCTCGCGCGCGCTGCCGATCGCGGGGTCCGGAGCGTCGACGCGCTCGGCGTCCCAGAGCCACTGCACGATCTCGGCGAACGGGCGGCCGGTGAGATCGCGGGCGCGGCGACCGCGGTACAGCAGCTCGCCGTCCTCGATGTCGGCGATGTCGGTGTGCACGACGGCGAGCGGCATTCCGGTGGTCGGGTGGGCGAGCGCGGGGGCGGCACGCCGACGCGCCCCGGCGAACGCTTCGACCTCGAGCGCATCGAACGTCGAGCCGTGCGCGTCGCGCTCGCGGCGGAGCAGGCCGCGCGAGACGTAGGCGTACACGGTCTGCGGCTTGACGCCGAGACGAGCGGCGACCTGGGCGGCCGTGAGACGGGGGAGCGGGGAGAGCATATTGATCCGATCAACGTTGACGCTGTCGCCGTCATGTTCGCACACTGAGCGCATGAGCGACCTCATCGATGTGCCCCGCGGACTCACCGGCGTCGTGGCCGCCGAGACCGCCCTCAGCGACGTCGACGGCGAAGCCGGCGTCTACCACTACCGCGGCCACTCGGCCACCGACCTCGCCCGCGAACGCTCGTTCGAGGACGTCTGGCATCTGCTCGTCGTGGGCGAGCTCCCCGACGACGCCGCTGCCCGGACTTTCGCCGCGCGGATCGAGGAGGCCCGTTCCGACCCGCGGATGCCGGGCCTCCTCGCCGCGGTCGCGGACTACACCGACCAGCCCCTCGCGCGAATCCGCGCGGTCTGGACGCTGGCGGCATCCGTCCGTCGTTCCTCCGCGCTCTACGACCTCGGCGAGCAGGAGCGCCTCGACGACGCGATCGCCTTCGCCGCGATGGCCCCGGCTGCCCTCGTCGGCGGGGGATCCGGGGCCATCGCGGCGAAG
>NZ_LDRT01000103.1 GCF_001476655.1 Microbacterium testaceum
TTCACACCCGTAAGATCGTCGGCAGCGACAGATGTGTATAAGGCACAGGCCTGCGCCTGCACCACGAACGCTCCCCCTCCGCCCACCAGCAGCGTGAGGGCGAGCAGCCACGGCCAGAGCGGCCGGCGCGCAGCCTCGCCGTGTTCCACGGGCACCTCCCGTGCGCCCGTCGGGTCGAGCGCACCCGCCGACGCTAGACCGCTCCGACGACGCCGTCGTGAACGGCGGGGATACGACCTCGGTCCCGGTCCGCGCGGATTCGGTCGTCATCGGCGGGCGAGCCCGGCCCGATCACCCCGGCTGATCGCTGAGACGAGGACGATCCGCGCGTCGACGCGGGAGCATCGTCCGGAGCGTGCGGACGATCAATCGAGCGTCGCGGCGCCCGATCATGGCCAGGACGGCCGCGGCCACCGCCGTCCAGGTGAGGGCGATCACGATCAGACGGACGAAGGGCGGCAACACGTCGAGCGCTACCTCGTCCAGCCCCCACGCGCCGAGGGTCGCGGCACCGCTCACCGCGAGCGGCACGACCGCTGTCGCCAGGAGCGCCCGGACCGGCAGCCCCGCCCGCGGAGCGAACACGAACGTCCCCGACGCCCAGATGAGAAGCTGCCCCAAAGCCACCCCCCAGGCGACCCCGGTCGGGGCCACCGGTGCCAGCACGAGGATCAGGACGACCATCGGCACACGGCCGACGACCTCCGATACGAAGAGCGCGCCGGAGCGCCCCTTCGCGGCGAACCCCCAGTAGTAGGCGTACGCGATCGTCTGGAACACCGCTCCCGCCGCGAGGATCGGAAGGAACTGCGTCGCGGGCAGCCACACGGAGCCGAGCACCACCTCGATCAGCGGTCCGGCGCACACCACGATGAGCCCGGTGGTCGCGAGAAGCGCGTGGCTCACGAGTCTCTGCGCACGAATCAGGGCGTCGTTGAGCGCGGCGGGATCATCGGCGACGTCGGCCAGGCGCGGGAGCACCACCCGGGTCAACGGGGCGGCCACCTGCTGCAAGGGCAGCATGACGAGCTGGAACGCGCGGGCGTAGAAGCCGACGACGGCTGCGGGGTACCACGCGCCCATCGTGACCGTGTCGACATTGGTGGTGACGTAGTGGGCCGCGTGGGTCGCGAGAGTCGACACCCCGAAGACCAGCAGATGCCGCATCGGTGCGCGGCGGGGAAGGCCGGGCATCCACCCCGCGGCGAGACCGGCCCACACGAGCGAGACCAGGGCTGCCACGGTGCCCTGCACCGCGAGAGCCACCACGCCGGAGCCCATGAGTGCGAGAACGACGGCGGTGGCGACCCCCGCGGCGTCGCCGCCGAGCTCCGACGCGGCCAGCCGCGAGAACCGGTCCCGGCGATTCAGCTCCACCTGGAACTGGGCGGTCGCCGCGCGCAGGAAGAACGCGGGCGCGGCGATGAGCACGACCGCCACGAGACGGTCGTCATCGAAGGCGGCGGCGATCGGTCCCGCAGCGGACGCCACCACGAGAGCGAGCACGGCGCCGACGGCGGAGTTGATCCAGAACAGGTTGCTCTTCTGCGCCGGGGAGAGGTTCTTCTCCCGCAGCGCCGCGAGGCTGAGGCCGAAATCGCCGATCACCGCGGCGATGCCCACGATCGCGAGGCCCAGGCTCACGACGCCGAAGTCCGCCGGCCCGATCAGTCGCGCGAGGACGACGATGTTCACGATCTGCAGCGCGTACCTCAGCCACTGCGTCGACAACAGCACCGTCGCCCCCCGGGCGCGGGCACCCGTGGATGCGGGGAGCTTCACGTGACCGTCCTTCTCGTGCCTCGCCGCAGGGGCGGCGCGTTCGCCGGGCAAGACTACGTTCGAGAATCGCCATGGTCGACGAGACGGCTCCCCCACGGCACGGATTTCACCCGGTCGGTCCCCTCGTCGCCCGGACCCCGGCCGCGGCGGACGTCGCGCGGCACACGCCTACCCTGACCGGGTGACTCTGTCCCCCCTCATCGATCAGCGGCCTGCGGCCCGCATCGCGCCCGCCGTCCCCTCCCTCGCTCCGGCGCGATCCGCGACGGCCCGCGCCGCCTCGTACGCACTGCTCCTGCTCTTCTGGGGCGCGTCGATCTCGCTCTCCATCGCGCAGACCCTCACGATGAGCAGACGCGTCGCCGTCGAGGGCGTGAAGACGGCGATCTCGCAGCCCGTCGTCGACGCCTGGTATGTGGGGTTCTTGGTCCCCGCGATCATCGCTCTGCTCGTCCTGCTCTTCCGCGTGGTCTTCGTGCGCAACGACCTCGTCCCGTTGCTGGTGACCCTCACCCCGTGGATCTGGATCAATCTCAACGAGTTCACCCGGGGAAACGTCATCCCCGAGCAGACGATCCTGCCCATCGGTGTGGCACTGACGTTCTGGGCGATCCAGCCTCGCGTGAGCGATCTCAAGCTCTACGCGCTGTTGGCGACGATCCTCGCCGCCGTGTCGATGGCACTGACGTCGAGCGCACCCACGCTGATGTACATGCCGCAGAGTTTCGACGAGGCGACCGAGAAGTCGATCACGGGATTACCCCTGCTCGCCGGGTTCTTCAGCCACCCCAACGCCAACGGCCTCTTCCTCGTGCTGGCTCTTCCCCTGACCTACCTGTTCTCGCGCTGGTACCTCCGTTGGATCACCGCCGGCGTGATCCTCACCGCCATCGTCTGGACGTCGTCGCGTACGGCGCTCTTCGGTGCGGCGGTCTGGCTGGTCGTCATGCTCCTGTCGCTCGCGGTGCGCCGTCGCATCGCCGGCGTCCTCGGGGTCGTCCTGGCCATCCTCATGGTGGCGGTCGTCGTGGTTCCCGTGACCACGACCGACCCCGAGGCGTACACCGAACGCGGAGCCATCTGGCAGTTCAACCTCGCGCAGCTCAGCGGCCTCCACTGGGTCTTCGGGCTCGGCCACAATTGGTACACCGACAACTACCCGATGCTGAAGTCCGCCCTGTCGAGTGCGGCCGGCCACGGCCACAACGTCTTCGTGACCTATACCGTCACCGGCGGCCTCATCCTGGTGAGTCTCATCGCTGTCGTCGTCGTGTTCTCCGCGCGGACCGCGAGCCGTCTGCCCGACCGCGAACGCGTGGGGGCATTCGCGTTCCTCTGCGTGCTGGCCGGTGTGTCGATCACCGAGTCGGCGTGGCGCGTCGAGGCTCCCGACACCCTGTTCGCCGCGATGCTGGTGCCGATCTTCATCATCGCCACCCAGAGCAGCCGGGTGCCCGCGGATGAACCACGCTTCACGGGTGGGCTGACGGGTGAATCTGCCCCGGGTTCCGAGCTGCGCCGCCACCGACGCTAGCCTCGGCCCGTACCGGTCTTCGGAAGACAGACCCGGCGTCTCAGGCGCGCCGATCGAGCGGGGGTCGCCGCAAGACGCGACGCACCAGCGAGCGCAGCCGGCGCAGGTTGGTCGACCCCGGGGGAAGGTCCCACGTGAGCAGCGGACGCAACGTGTCGTCGGAACGACGACGGCCCGACTGGATACGGCGACGCTGTCGAAGCTTCTTCGGCATCTTCAGCGCCACCACGACGAGGGCCTTCACCGCAATCACACCCTGACCACGCAGGACGGCACGCCAGAACGTCAGCGAGTACGCGAAGACGAGGCGCGGCGCGATCGTCGGCAGAAGCCCTCGCGGCACGTTCTTCGCCGCCAGCCACAACAGGTTCTTCAACGTCTGATAGGTCGTGAACCCCGGTATGCGCCCGCTCGTCGCCCCGATGCGGTGGTAGGCGACGGCATCCGGGGCGAGGCGCACTCGCCATCCCCGCAATTGCGCTCGCCAACTCAGATCGACGTCTTCGAAGTAGGCGAAGAAGTCCTCGTCGAAGAGGCCCACCTCCCGCAGCATGTCTGCGCGGTACAGCGTCGATCCACCGCTCGCCCCGAACAGTTCGGTCGCCCCGTCGTAGGCATCCAACCGTTCTTCCCCCCGGCCGCGAGGGAAGGGGAGACCCCATGTCGAATAGCACTCGCCCGTGCTGTCGAGGCGAGACCCGTCCATGGTGACGAACTTGCTCGCGACCATTCCCACGCTGTCGTCGCGGGACATCTCGGCGACGAGTGCGCGCATCCAGTCGGCGTCGGCGATCGCGTCGTTGTTCAGGAGAGCGACGACCTCGTGCCCGCGATGCAGCGCATATCGAATCCCCACGTTCACTCCTCCGGCGAAACCGAGGTTCACCGGCTGCACCAGCAGCGTCACCTCCGGATACCGTTCGCGAATCATCTCGGCCGAGCCGTCCGTGGACCCGTTCTCGACCACGATGACCTCGGCCGGCAGCGTCTGCCGGCGCAGGGAGTCCAGGCATGCGGGGAGGTCTTCCCGCCCGTTCCAGTTCGGGATCACCACGGCGGCGTTCATCGATGCCCTCCTGTCCCGAGCAGGGCATCGTGCAACCGCGCGGGGTACGTCTCGATCGAGAACGCCGACCTCGCCCACTCGCGTGTGCGACGTGCTTCGCGCCACGCCCGCTGGGGCTCGTCGAGCACGCGCAGGAGAGCCGCCGCGACGGCGGCGGCCTCATCGGCGACGACGAGGCCGCCGGTATCGCCCTCCCCGGTGAGCCCCTCGGCTCCCACCGTCGTCGACACCACCGGGATACCGCGCATCAGCGCCTCCACTGTCTTGAACTTCAGACCCGCCCCCATGCGCAGCGGGACGACGACTGCGGTCGCCGACGCGTAGAACGGCTCCAGCGAGGGCACTTCCCCGGTCACGATCAGCAGCGGATCGGCCTCCGCCGCCGCGAGCATCTCGGGGGTCGGCCCCGCACCGGCCAGGACGAACCGCGCGTCCGCGCGCTCCGCGCGAACGCGCGGAATGATGTCGTCGACGAGCCACTTCGCCGCCTGCTCGTTCACGTCGCGGAAGAACGCCCCGACGAAGAGCACAGTGGGGGGCCCCTCGGGCGGACCATCCTCTCCTGCCCCGGCACCGCCCGCGAAGGGCGGGCGCACGACGACGGCTCTGTCCGACGGGACGCCGAGCCCCCGCACGTAGCGGGCATCCTTCTCGCTGAACACGAGGATCGCATCCATTCCGCGGTACAGACGGCCCTCGTCGCGGGCCACGGACCGGTTGCGCCAGAGCCCGAGTGCCCATGCAGGCGAGCCCTTCCGCGTGGCGGCGAAGATGCGCTCGTACGTCTGAACGATCACGTCATGCGCGATCACGATGCACCGCACGTCGCGCCCCCACCTCCGCAGCCCGCGACTCACCCATCCCATCTCCGTCCAATGCGCCTCGAGCAGCTCACTGTTCTTGACGGCTTCGCGCACCCGCCGGGAGCGGAGGACCGCGCGGCGGAACCGCAGCGGGGGCCGCACGGGGAAGAGCCGGATCTGCTGGGTGTCGAGCCACTCATCCCAGGGCCGTGGCGAGCCCGGCGAGCAGACCACGACGTCGATGTCGAGTTCGGCGCGAAGACGGCGCGCCCCTTCCGCGTTGCCCCTCCAGTCGGGGGCGACCAGCGTCACGTGATGACCGAGCGCGCGTAAGGCCCCGATGTGTGCGAGCACGTACTGCCCCCCTGCATGGGGGATGCCGGTATAGGGGACGTGTGCGACCAGACTGACGATCCGCATGGCTTCTCCTCACCGTGCCCCCGCGGCGGGCGGCGTCGTTCCGCCGCAGACACCGCCGGATCTCGGGGGAAGCTACCAATCCCCCCGCGCAGGTCCGGGCCCCGGTCGCCGACGACAGGTCGAGGTGGCACGGCCACCACGGCGATCCCGCCGAGACCCCCCGCGACGAAATTCACCCGGCTCATCGCCCCAACGCAGGGCCGCAGAAATCGGCGGGGCCGGCGGAGGTGCCTCTCGCGGTGGCGGCCATAATCGGCGCAGCGCCCGCCCGAGAAGAGACGAGACCGTGACCGCTCCCCCCGCCCACATCGTGATCGACGCTCGTTCGATGTTCACGTCGACCGGCCGCTATACGCGCAAGCTCATCGAGAACCTCGAGCGACTCGATACCGAGCATCGCTACACGATCGTCCTCCCCCGCGCGCAGGTCGACGAGTGGGAACCGACGAGCCCGCGCTTCTCCACGGTCGGCACCGACACTCCGTACTTCTCCCTGCGCGAGCAGACCGGCTTCGCGCGCGAGCTTCGCCGCCTGCGTCCAGACCTGGTGCACTTCGCCATGCCGCAGCAACCGCTGTACGTCGGCGCCCCTCGGGTCACGACCTTCCACGACATGACTCTGCTGAAGATTCGCAACCACAAGAAGCATCGGGTCGTGTCGGCGCTCAAGCGCGTCGTCGGCGCTGCCGCCTTCGCCGTCTTCGCACATCGCTCGCGCGCCAATCTCGTCGTCAGCAGATACTCGGGGCGGGATCTGATCTCCTACACGCGCGCCGCCGCGCGCACGGTGACGGTGACGTACCCGGCCGCCGATCCGATCACGGATCCCCCTCAGTCCGTGGGGACGCCCTTCCGACGGTTCGTGCTCTACGTGGGTACCCAGGTGCCGTATAAGAACCTTCGCCGCCTGATCGACGCCGTCCTGCGGCTGCGCGCCGACGACGACACCATCGGCCTCATCGTCGCCGGCCGGATCGACGCCGATGGCGCGCGCCTGATCGAGACCCTCGATGAAGGGGCCCGGGAAGGCGTGCAGTTCACCGGCTTCGTGTCGGACGCGCAGCTGCGATGGCTGTACGAGCATGCCGCGGTGTACGCCTTCCCCTCTCTCTACGAGGGATTCGGGCTCCCCGGACTCGAGGCGATGCGGCACGGTTGCCCCGTGGTCAGCAGCGACGCGACGTGCCTGCCCGAGGTCTACGGCGACGCCGCGGAGTACTTCGATCCTCGTCAGGTGCCGGATCTCCACGCCGCTCTCTCGCGCGTGCTCAGCGACCAGGGTCTCGCCGATCGACTCCGCGAGCGCGGGCGGCGACGCGCGGAGATGTACTCGTGGCGATGGATGGCCCTGCGGACCCTGGACGCCTATCGCGATGCCCTGCAGACCGGAAGGGACGGATGCCGCTCGGCCGAGGGTCCCTCATGACGACGGGTGATGAAGGTACGGGTGAATCACTCTCCCGGGAAGCTCGCCATCACACGCCTCCCTCGGCGCGCAGGCCGATGACGCCCGATGCACCCGGCATCCTGACGACGCGCGCTCTGACCTTCCCGACCCTGACGGAGCGAACGCACGGACCAGCCCCTGTCCTGGAAGGCGAGATGACACACACCATCGAGAGGTCATACGACTCTTTCCGCGGCACGAGGCGGCTCCTTCCCCTGGACGGGCTCCGCGCGATCGCCATCCTGCTGGTCTTCACCGGTCACGTGAAGGCACCCGGACCGTGGAACGCGATCCAGGGCGGCGTGGGCGTGACGCTGTTCTTCGTCATCTCCGGCTTCATCATCACCACGCTGCTGCTGAGGGAGAGCGACACCCGCCCGGTCGATTTCGGTGCCTTCTACATCCGCCGCGCGTTCCGCATCCTCCCGGTGTACCTGACGGTGCTCGCGGTGTACTGCGTGCTCATCTTCGTGGTGGGCGCACAGGCCGACCGCCGAGGCGAGTTCGTCCACGCGCTCCCGGGCTATCTGCTGGGGTTCCCCGAGATCGTCCAGCTCACCAACACCGTCGACAACTCCGCGCCGTTCTCGGGTGCCTGGTCGATCGGCATCGAGGACAAGTTCTATCTGGTGTGGCCGGTGGTGGGCTTCCTGCTCCTGCGCCGTCGCTGGGCTGCGCTCGTGCCTCTGCTCCTCGTCGCCGGTGGCGTGCTCACGGTCGTGGGGTTCGGCACTCCCCTCGCGCGCGTCACGCAGCCCTACGTCCACATCATCCTGGGTGTGCTCGTCGCCGCCGGTCTGCACTACCGCCCGTCGTTCACGGTGCTCGCTCGCCTGCTCGGGCGGCGATGGACGACCTGGACGCTCCTCGCGGCGAGCCTGGCGATGGTGGTGTCTCCCGATATCCCGCTCGGCACGGCGTGGTACGTGCCCTACGGGCTTCTCTGGGCGCTCACGATCATCTCGTTGTTCACCGCGCCCGCGGGTGCCGCCGCCTCACTGCTCAGCCTCCGCCCCCTGCTGTTCATCGGGATGGTGAGCTACTCGTTCTATCTCACGCACGCGTTCGTGCTGAATGCTCTCGAGAAACTGCCGGCCGCCGTTCCCTCGTGGGTGCAGTACCCGCTGGGTCTGGCCGGATCCCTCGTGCTGGCGTGGATCTCGTACCGCCTCATCGAAGCTCCCCTCAACCGATGGGGCCATCGAATCGCCCGGCAGCGCGCGGAGCGCTCAGGGCGAGCGGGCGCCGCGTCACCCTCTCGCGGCTGACCGCGGGCTCACTCAGCCGCGGAAGCCCGCGGGGTTCGACAGCAGGTCGGCGAATGCCAACTCCGCGGGGCCCACGAGCATGAGGCGGGAACGCAGGTGCGCGCGTTCGAGGCGGATCGTGCGTCCCTCCGCGCCGAGCGGATGCACGCGCACCGCGTCGGCGAGACGCTCGCGGCTCACCGACAGCAGCGCGCCGAGGTAGCCGGAGAGCACGACCGTCTCCGGGCTGAACGCGTTGACGAAGTTCGTCAGGGCGATCGACAGCACCTCGACCTGACGGGTGACCTCGGCCATCACGCGCGGGTTGCGGGCGACCCCGAGCTCGACGTCGAGCTCATCCTCGTCGAGCTTGCGGCGCCCGAGCAGCGGCTCGATGAGGTCGAGACTGACCTCGGCTTCGAGGCATCCCTTCCGCCCGCACACGCAGCGCCGACCACGGGGGTCGACGACCGTGTGGCCGAGTTCACCGGCGTAGCCCGAGGTTCCGCGCAACAGGGTGCCGTCGATGATGAGTCCGCCGCCGATGCTGTGCATCGCCCCGCCGAGGTAGAGCAGGTTGCCGACGCCCACGCCGACGCCGAAGCGCGACTCGGCGAGCGCGCCGATGCTCGCGTCGTTGCCGGCCGTCACGGGCATGCCGAGCTGGTCGCTCAACCGGGCGGCGACCGGGTCGCGCTTCCAGCCGAGGGTCGGCGAGACGAGGACGGACCCGTTGGCGTTCACCAGGCCGGGCACCGCGAGCCCGGCGCCCACCACCCGGTAGTGACGGTCGATATCGGCACGCATGGCCTCGACCGACGACTCGACGATCTGCACGAACCGTCGCGGCGAGGGCCGGCTCGCGGTGTCGTGGCGGAGCCGTGCGTGCACGACGCCGCCGAGTCCGACGAGGGCGACCGTGACCGCGTGCGGCTCGGCGCGGACGCTGAGGGCGGCGACGTGGTCTTCGGGCTCGATGTCGAGCGTGGGGCGGCCCACCTTGCCGGTGCGCTCCCCACCCGGGGCTTCACGGACGAGACCGAGCTCGGTGAGCTCCATGACCAGCCCGGTCACGGTCGAGCGGTTCAGCCCTGTGGTGGCACCGAGCTGCGCGCGTGAGAGCGCTCCCCGAGAGTGGAGGAGCGACAGCACGGACGCGAGGTTCTGCTGGCGGATCAGGTCGTTGGTCGTACGACCGGCCGGGGGTGCGAGCGGCGTCGCGGGCTCGAACACGGCAGGGGTCATGAGGGGCGCACCTCCCCCATCATCCCATCGGAGCCGCACGGGTGGGAAACGCCGAGACGCGGATGGGGAGCGGGCCCCGGGGCCGCGCTCCCCATCCGATCAGGCACCGCCGTTGCGCCGTTTGTTGAAGATGTCGAACGCGACGGCCAGCAGCAGCACGATGCCCTTGATGGCCATCTGCCAGGCGGCGTCAACGCTCAAGATCGACAGACCCATGTTCAGCACGCCCATGACGAGACCACCGACCACGGCCCCGATCACGGTGCCGATACCGCCCTGGACGGCGGCACCACCGATGAACACGGCGGCGATGGCATCCAGTTCGTAGTTCTGACCGGCGGATGCCACGGCCCCACCGGCGCGAGCCGTGCTGACCACGGCGGCCAGGCCCGCGAGCACACCCATGTTCACGAAGATGAAGAAGTTGACCCACTTCGTCTTCACACCGCTCATCACGGCGGCGAACAGGTTTCCGCCCATCGCGTAGACGTGGCGACCGAAAGTCGTGCGGTTGAGCACGAACGTGTACGCGAGCACCAGCACGGCGAGGATGATCAGCACGATCGGCGTGCCGTTGTACGCGGCGAGGGTGAAGGCGACCGCCATGATGGCCACCGCGGCGATGGCGTTCTTCGCCCAGAACGACCACGCGACCTCGCGGGGCAGCTCGAGACGACGCAGCGTCGCCCGCGTCCGCAGCTGCTGCGCGATGAGCGCGACCACGGCCACGAAGCCCAGCACGACGGTGAGGGAGTCCCACACGCCGACGTAGCCGAGGATCGGCGGCAGCCACCCGGCGCCGATGGCGGTGAAGCCGTCGGGGAGGCCCGCGATGGTGCCCCCGGTGAGCAGAACGAGGGTGAGACCGCGGAACAGCAGCATGCCGGCCAGGGTGACGATGAACGCGGGTATGCCGACGAAGGCGACCCAGAAGCCCTGCCAGGCGCCGACGACGGCGCCGACGGCGAGCGAGAGGATGACGGCCAACCACCAGGGAAGGCCCCACTGGTTCATCGCGATGGCCGCGATCGCGCCGACCATGGCCACCACCGAGCCGACCGACAGGTCGATGTGCCCGGCGATGATCACCATGACCATGCCGATCGCGAGGATCAGCACGTAGGCGTTCTGCTGGATGAGGTTGTTGACGTTACCCGGCATCAGCAGGCGTCCGCCGGTGAGCACCTGGAACAGCACGATGATGATGACCAGGGCGGCGAGGATGCCGAACTGTCGGAAATTGATACGGGACAGGATGCCGCGGCGGCGAGGACCCGGCTGGGTCGGCGCCTCGACCGTCTGAGTGGATGCGGTGGCCATTGCTGTCAGTTCCTTCCGGCGGTCATGTGCCGCATGAGCGTCTCCTGGGTGACATCCGCGCGGCTGACCTCGCCCGTGATGCGTCCCTCGGAGATGGTGTAGATGCGGTCGGAGAGGCCGATGACCTCGGGCAGCTCCGACGAGATGACGATGACGGCCTTCCCCTGAGCCGCGAGTTCGTTGATGATTCCGTAGATCTCGTACTTCGCGCCGACGTCGATGCCGCGGGTCGGCTCATCGAGAATGAGGACGTCGGGTCCGGTGAACATCCACTTCGACAGCACGACCTTCTGCTGGTTGCCGCCGGACAGGCGTCCGGTGATGGCCGCGACGCTGGGGGCCTTGATGTTCATCTTGTAGCGGTAGGAGTCGGCGACCTTGTACTCCCGGTACCGGTCGACCACGCCCAGACGGGCGAGGCGGGCGAGGGCGGATGCCGAGACGTTGACCTGGATGTCGCCGATGAGGTTGAGACCGTACTTCTTGCGATCCTCGGTGGCGTAGGCGATGCCGTGCTTGATCGCGGCGTCGACCGTCCGCACATCGATCTGCTGGCCGTTCTTGTAGACCTCGCCCGAGATGCCCGTGCCGTACATCCGGCCGAAGATGCTCATGGCGAGCTCGGTGCGGCCGGCGCCCATGAGGCCCGCGAAACCGACGATCTCGCCCGCGCGCACCATGAACGAGGCGTTGTCGATGACGACGCGCTCGGTGTCGACGGGGTGGTGCACCGTCCAGTTCTCGACGCGGAACAGCTCGTCGCCGATGTCGGGCTCGCGCGGCGGGAAGAGGCTGTTGAGGTCGCGGCCGACCATGGCGCGGATGATGCGCCCCTCGTCGGTCTCGGGATCGTCGCGACGCATGGTCTCGATCGTGCGACCGTCGCGGATGATCGTGATGCGGTCGGCGATGCGGAGCACCTCTTTCAGCTTGTGGCTGATGATGATGCAGGTGATGCCCTGGTCGCGCAGCTGGTCGATGAGGTCGAGCAGGTGCGCGGAGTCGTCGTCGTTCAAAGCCGCGGTGGGCTCGTCGAGGATGAGGAGCTTGACCTCCTTGGCCAGGGCCTTGGCGATCTCGACGAGCTGCTGCTTGCCGACGCCGATCTCGTAGATCTTCGTCGCGGGGCTCTCCCGCAAGCCGACGCGCTTGAGCAACTCGGCGGCGGCGGTGTTCGTCGCGTTCCAGTCGATGACGCCGCGGCGGGCCTTCTCGTTGCCGAGGAAGATGTTCTCCGCGATCGACAGGTACGGGCTGAGCGCCAGCTCCTGGTGGATGATCACGATGCCGGCGGCCTCGCTGTCGTTGATCGAGCGGAACGCCACCTCCTCACCCTCGAGCGTGATGCTGCCCTCGAAGCTCCCCGCCGGGTAGACCCCGCTGAGCACCTTCATGAGGGTGGACTTGCCGGCACCGTTCTCGCCGCAGATCGCGTGCACTTCACCGCGATGAACGTCGACAGAGACGTCGGCGAGAGCCGGGACGCCGTTGAACGACTTGGAGATCCCCGACATGCGCAGGATCGGTTCGGTCATGGTTGTCCCTCCGTCAGGGATCGAGCGGCGGGGCGGGCCGAAGCCCGCCCCGCCGCGAGGGATGGATCAGAGTCCGACGTCGGACGCCTTCAGGAAGCCCGAGTCGATGAGCTTCGACTGCACGTCGGCCTTGGTGACCACCTCGGGGGTCAGCAGGTACGACGGGACGACCTTCTTGCCGTTGTCGTAGGTCTTCTCATCGTTGACCTCGACGGTCTTGCCGTCCTTGATCTCCTGGATCATCGTGAAGACGCGGTCGCCGAGGGCGCGGGTGTCCTTCCACACGGTCATCGACTGAGCGCCGTCGAGGATCGCCTTGACGTTGGCCTTGTCGGCATCCTGCCCCGTGATGATCGGGTAGTCGGCGCCCGGGGTGTATCCGGCCGACTTCAGCGACGCCTCGATACCGATGGCGAGGCTGTCGTTGGGCGAGAGCACCACGTTGACCTTCTTGCCGTCGCCGTAGAACGACGACAGGCGGTTGTCCATCTCGGCCTGCGCCTTGTCGGAGGCCCAGCCCTGGATGCCGATCGACGCCCACGCGTCGTCGTTCGCGGGCGACTTGCCGCTGGGAACGACGAGCTGGCCCTTGTCGACGTAGGGCTTCAGGACGTCCCACGCGCCGGCGAAGAAGAACTTCGCGTTGTTGTCGTCGGGGCTGCCGGCGAAGGGCTCGAGGTTGAAGGGCCCCTTGCCGTCCTTGAGGCCCAGCTGCGTCTCGATGTACTGGCCCTGGAGGGTGCCGACCTTGTAGTTGTCGAACGTGGCGTAGTAGTCGACGTTCTCGCTGCCGTTGATCAGGCGGTCGTAGGCGATGACCGTGGCGTTCTGCGCCTTGGCCTCCTGGAGCACCGGGCCCAGCGTCGATCCGTCGATCGCGGCGATCACGAGGATCTTCGCGCCGCCCGAGATCTGGTTCTGGATCTGGCTGATCTGCTGGTCGGTCTTGTTGTCTGCGTACTGCAGGTCGACGGTGCAGCCGGCGTCCTGGAGCTTCTTCTGCAGCTGCTCACCGTCGTTGATCCAGCGCTCAAGGCTGCGCGTCGGCATCGCGATGCCGACGTTGCACTCGGTGCCGCCACCGGCGGCGTCGCCCCCACCGGAGGTCGTGCGCTCCGCGCTGCACGCTCCGAGACCGACGGCGAGAGCGGCGATGGCCGCACCGGTCAGGATTTTCTTCAGCATGTGATCTGCGTTCCTCTCTGAACTGCAGGGACCCCCGTGGTCGTACCCGTGCCCTCCCCGGCACAGATCGGGTACGCCTTCGTCCCGGCTTCTTGGTGCCGTCGCAATTATGACGGCTCCGAAAAATTATCTAGCCGAGAGGGTTTTGTCTATAGCCACGTCAAAATTCATCTCGGTCGTGATCAGACCGTGATCAGCTCTCGTCGCGGTCGGCCCCCGACCACAGATCGCCGCACTCCACGAGCTCGGCCTGCTGCGCGATGAGGTAGGGGCGGGCCCCGATGTCGCCGCGGACCGCGGCTCTCACCGCGCTCCACTGTGCGCGCCCGATCAGCACGGGGTGTCCCGGCACCCCGTCGTAGACCGCCTGCGCGAGGGCATCGGGCCGCGCGCGACGGACGAGCCGTGCGATCGCGGCGGGGCTGGCATCCGGGGTGTCGACCGGCATGATGACCGCGGCCGGGGAGGTTCCGGATGCCGCGTGCGCGAGGCTCGCGCGAAGGGATGCCGCAACTCCCGATGCCCAGTCGGGCACGGGGACGATCGCGGCGTCGGCAGGGACGAGCGGGGCGGCCTCTTCGAGCGACGCCCCGAGGGCGACGAGGATCTCGCCGCACCCTCCGGCGCGCAGCGCGCGGACCGCGAGAGCGATCCAGGGGGTGCCCGAGGGGGTGCGGGCGAGCGCCTTGGGCCCACCGAATCGGCGACCGGCACCGGCCGCCAGGACCACTCCGCACGGCGGCTCGGGGGGAACGGCGGGCATGGTCACGACAGCGTAGCGTGCGCGAAACACACCCCGACTACCGTCGCGTCCATGCTCGAACTGGCCGCCGACCTGCTGCCGCTGCTCAACGCGGGAGTGCCCGTCGCCGCGGTCACGGTCACCGCGGTCGTGCGCAGTGCGCCTCGCGGAGTGGGGGCCACCCTGGCGGTCACGCGCGATGCCCGCGTGATCGGCTCGATCTCGGGCGGGTGCGTCGAGAGCGACGCCGTCATGCTCGGCCTCGACGCGCTGCGTACCGGCACGGTGCGTCGCGCGCGCTTCGGGTTCTCGGACGACGGCGTGGTCACCCCCATCGCCGCGGGACTCGCCTGCGGCGGAGCGGTGGACGTGGTGGCGTACCCGATCGAGGGCACCGTGGCGCGGGCGGCCTTGGGGGACGCCCGCGCCGGTCGGGAGGCGACGCTCCGCCTCGACCTCGACGGCGAGCCGCTCGTGCTGCACCGACCGGCCCTTCCGCGGCTGATCGTGCTGGGCGCGGGAGAGCACGCCGCCGCCCTCTGCCGCCTCGGCGCCGCCGCGGGCTTCGCCGTGACGGTCTGCGACGATTGGGCCCTCCTCGTCACGCGCGAGCGGTTCCCGGATGCCGCCGAGCTCGTCGTCGCGGCCCCATACGACTACCTCGCGACCCTGGACTCCCCCGACGCTCGCACCGCGGTCTGCGTCCTCACCCACGACGAGCGCCTCGACGTCCCCGCCCTGCGCGAAGCCCTGCGGATGCCGGTCGGCTTCGTCGGAGCGATGGGCGCACGCGCCACGGTCGCGCGTCGCGCGATGCTGCTCCGGTCCGCCGGAGTCACGGATGCCGAGCTCTCGCGCCTGCACTCCCCCCTCGGCCTCGACCTCGGCGGCGCCACCCCCGAGGAGACCGCGCTCTCGGTGATCGCCGAGATCGTGGCATCCCGGAACTCCGCCAGCGCACGGCCGCTGCGCGAGGGACACGGAGCCGTGCGAGGGCGAGACGCGGCGGCGTCCTGCGCGGTGAGGAGCGCGTGAGCGTTCTGGTCGTCCGCGGCGCTGTCGCGGTCATCGACGGTGACGGCGGGGTGCACACGGGAGATGTCGTCAGCGTCGACGGAAGGATCGTCGACACCGCCGCCCCGGCGGGAGCGACGGTCGTGGACGCCTCCGGCTGCGTGATCACCCCGGGGCTCGTCAATGCGCACCACCACCTCCTGCAGACGGCGTTTCGCACCCTGTCGGGCACGCGCGGTATCCCGATGCGCGAGTGGCTCCCGACGATGGCGGCGGCCTACACCGCCGCGGGGGTCGACCCCGAGCTGACCGGTCTCGCCGCCCGCGCGGGGCTCGCCGAGGCGTTGCTGAGCGGGGTCACCACTGTCGCCGACCATCACCTGACCTGGCCGAGCGGCGCCGACACGGTCGGCATGGCCCGCGCCGCCGCGGCGGCATCCGGCGAGCTCGGCACCCGTCTGGCGTTCGTCCGCGGGGCCGCTCGAGACGATCCGCAAGAGGCAGCGCTCTCGGCCGAGGCGATCGTGCGGGCGCTCCTGCCCGACGTCCACGGCGGCGTCTCCGCCGACGGGATGCTGCAGGTCGCCGTCGGCCCCGCCGGCGTGCACAGCGACCCGCGCGAGACGTTCGCCCTGCTGGGCGAGGTCGCCCGCGCGCACGGACTGCGGCGGCGGACCCAGGCGAACGAGGTCGTCGACGTCGAGATCGCCCTCGACCGCTACGGCATCCGCCCCCTCGACCTGCTCGAGGAATGGGGTTGGCTCGCGCCCGACGTGACCCTCGCCCACCTGTGCGACGTCACCGCCGACGAGATCGCCCGTATCGCGGCATCCGGGGTCTCCGCAACCCACGCACCCGGCTGCGACGTGCCGATGGGGTGGGGCATCGCTCCGGTCCGCCGCCTGCTCGACGCCGGAATCGCCGTGGGCCTCGGCACGAGCGGCGGCGGCAGCAACGACGCGGGGCACCTTCTCGCGGACGCGCGTCTGGCGATGCAGGTCTCGGCACTCGTGGGGCCGCAGCTAC
Source organism: Microbacterium testaceum (assembly GCF_001476655.1). Classification (GTDB taxonomy): domain Bacteria; phylum Actinomycetota; class Actinomycetes; order Actinomycetales; family Microbacteriaceae; genus Microbacterium; species Microbacterium testaceum_C. Next base: position 16,367 of record NZ_LDRT01000103.1, read on the forward strand.
CGGCATCCGACGTCCTGTCTCTCGCGACGACGGGTTCGGCGGACGGCCTGGGACGGCCGGAGCTGGGTCGACTGACCCCCGGGTCCGCCGCCGACCTCTGCCTGTGGGATGTCTCGGGAGTGGCGGATGCCGGCGTCGCCGACGCCGTCTCGGGTCTTCTGTGGGCGTCGCCCGGGCGCCGCCCGCGCACGGTCGTCGTGGGGGGTCGGATCGTCGTCGACGAGGGGCGTCTGCTGACCGCCGACGAGCACGAGATCGTCGCGCGGCTGTTCGAGAGGGTGGGACGATGACGACCATGGCTCCTGCGACGTCGGTCGATGACTCCCCCACCGGTGACGAGAGACTCGGTGCCCGCGTCCGGGGTCTCCGCAAGGCGCGCGGGCTCACCCTCACGCAGCTCGCCGAGGCCGCCGCGCTGTCGCACCCGTTCCTCAGCCAGCTCGAGCGTGGACTCGCGCGACCGAGCATGGCGAGCCTCGAGCGTCTCGCCCGCGCGCTGGGGACGAGCCGGGTCGAGCTGATCGCGGCCTCGGAGCCGCGCCGCACCGACACAGACGCGGAGCCGTCGTTCGTGCTCGCCGACGAGGGTGCGATCGGGCCGTATGCCGAGGGGACCGCGCGCCTCCTCGCCGACGGGCCGCGGCGCTTCGAGCCGCTCGAGTTCTCGGGATCGAACGCCGAGGCGGGTGACCACTACGTGCACGACGAGGACGAGTTCCTCACCGTGTTGGAGGGGACGATCGTGATCTCGTTCGGACTCTTCGGCGAACGGCGGCTCACGGTGGGCGACTCGGTCTACTGCCGTTCGGGAACACCCCACCGCTGGCACTCGCCCGACGGATCGCCGTACCGGCTGCTGATCGTCAAAGAACTCGTGCACGGCTCGATGGACGATGTGCCCCAGGGAGACACATGAGCGCGGGAATGACCTTCGAGGCCATCGTGCGGGAGCGGCGGGAAGCCGCCGACGGCGTGGTGGTGCTCGACCTCGAACGCACGAGCGGCACCCTGCCGCACTGGTCGCCGGGCGCGCACATCGACGTCGTCCTGCCCGGTGGCATCGAGCGGCAGTATTCGCTGTGCGGGTCGCCGAGCGCTCGCGGGACCTGGCGCATCGGCGTGCTCCGCGAACGCGAGGGCTCCGTGTGGCTGCACGAGAACGCTCACGTGGGCGAGACGCTCCGCGTGCGCGGACCCGCCAACCACTTCCTCTTCGCACCCACCGCGGGGCGGTCGTACCTGTTCGTGGCGGGCGGGATCGGCATCACGCCGATCGTGCCGATGATCGAGGCGGCCGAGGCCGCGGGCGCCGCGTGGACGCTGCTCTACGCGGGACGCTCGCGCCGGACGATGGCATTCGTCGACGAGCTGGTCGAGCGGTACGGCGAGCGCGTCGAGGTCTTCGCGGCCGACGAGGGGCGCCGCCTCGATCTGCCCGCGCGCTTCGCCACCCCGACGGCACGGACCGTCGTCTACTCGTGCGGGCCGGCGCGCCTGCTCGCGGCCCTCGAAGAGGCGATGTCGGACTGGCCTCGCGGCAGCCTGCACCTCGAGCGCTTCGAGGCGAAGGTTCTCGGGCCGCCGGTGTGGGCAGAGGCCTTCGAGGTCGACCTCATGATGTCGGGCCTGACCGTGACGGTGCCGCCGGAGCGCTCGATCCTCGACGTCGTCGAGGAGGCGGGCGCGGTCGTGCCCTCGAGCTGCCGGGTCGGCACGTGCGGGACATGCGAGGTGCCGGTGATCGACGGCGAGGTCGAGCACCGCGACTCGGTGCTGTCGCCGGAGGAACAGGACGCGAACCGCTCGATGATGGTGTGCGTCTCGCGCGCGGCGTGCGGGCGGATCACGCTCGAGCTCTGACGCGCGCGGCATCCCTGCCGTCACCAGGACAGGGGATGCGACGGGAACAGGCCGATCCGGCGCGGATGGGCCTGTTCTGGTCGCATCCCCTGTTGTCATGACGGCGCGCGGCGGCGCCCACGGCGCGCGGCGAAAGGTTTGTCACGAGGGTCACGCCGAGGAAATACAGCGGAAACGCGCGGTTCCTAGCATCGGAACATCGCCGGATGTTGGTCACACCAACACTGGCCGGCCGCCCTCGGCGACCCGCCCCGATGCCGTGGCTCCCGTCTCGACGACCGTCTACCCGATTCCTCGGAGGCCCCGTGTCTGCCGCTCCGCCCGTCTCCCTCGCCGCTCTCCGCGGTGCGCGCCTGCCCTCGGGCGCGCTCGTCGACATCGCGCTCGACGGTGACGAGGTGCTCGCGGTGGTTCCGGCGGGAACACCCCTCCCCGACACCGACGGAGAGACGCTCGACCTCACCGGCTACCTGCTCACCGCGGCCGGAGCCGAACCGCACGCGCACCTCGACAAGGCCCTGTCGTGGGATGCCATCCAGCCCCCGTTCGGTGACCTCGAGCGCGCGATCGAGAGCTGGCACGCCTTCGCCGTCACGCTCGACGAGGACGAGACCCTCGGGCGGGCACGGACCACGGCGCTGCGGATGCTGGCATCCGGGATCACCGCGGTGCGCACCCACGTCGACCTCCTCCGCGGCGACGACCCCCTCACCGGGGTCCGCGCGATGGTGCGCCTGCGCGAAGAGCTCACGGGCCTGATGGACATCGAGCTCGTCGCGCTCGGCGGACCCACGATCACCGACGACGTCTTCGACGCCGCTCTCGACGCGGGCGTCGATCTCGTCGGGGGCGCCCCGCACCTCGCCGAAGAGCCGATCGCCGACCTCGAGCGCCTCATCGCCCTCGCTCGCCGCCGCGACGTCGGACTCGACCTGCACACCGACGAGAGCCTCGCCGGGGCCGACACCCTCGCGACCTACGCCCGCGCGGTGACGGGCTGGCACCGCCCCCGCAGCGCCGGCCACTGCGTGCGCCTCAGCATGATGACCGCCACGGATCTCTCCGAGCTGGCAGAGCAGATCCGCCTCGCCGACATCGGCGTGATCGCCCTCCCGATCACCAACCTGTACCTGCAGGGGTGGGAGGACGACCACGCCGTGCCCCGCGGGATCGCGCCGATCGGCCGCCTGAAAGCCGCGGGCGTCCGCGTCGCCGCGGGAGCCGACAACGTCCGCGACCCCTTCAACCCCGTCGGTCGGTGCGACCACCTCGAGACCGCGTCCCTGCTCGTCGCGGCGGGGCACCTCGCCCCGACGGAGGCGATGGATGCCGTGACCGTCGGCGCGCGCGACGTGATGGGGCTCCCCGTCGCAGGTCCCGCGCCCGGTGCCCGAGCCGACCTCGTCGCGATCCGTGCCGACTCGCTCGAGGAAGCCGTGGCCTTCGCGTCCGCCGACCGGGTCGTCATCCACCGTGGCCGTCTCGTCAGCCGAACCACCGTCTCCACCGAGACGGCCGCTCCCCGCACCACCGAACCCGCCCGCGCCGCCGCATCCGCGACGACTCCCTGAACCCGACCGGAAAGTGAGCGCCCCCGTGACCTTGGCCTCTCCCGCTCCCGCAGACATCGCGGACCCGACCGCGCCTCTGCTGGACTTCCGCAACGTCGCCATGACGTTCCCCAACGGCACCACCGCCCTCTCCGGCGTCGACCTCACGGTCGGCCGCGGCGAGTTCGTCAGCGTCGTCGGCCCCTCGGGCTGCGGCAAATCGACGCTCCTGCGCATCGCCTCCGGTCTCGAGACCGCGAGCGAGGGCACGGCGACCGTCAACACCGATCGCATCGGCTACGTCTTCCAGGACGCGACGCTCCTGCCCTGGCGCGACGTGCAGTCGAACGTCGAACTGCTGGCCGAGCTGAACTGGCAGCCCAAGCGCGTCCGGACGCCGAAAGCCCAGTGGGCGATCGACCTCGTGGGGCTCAAGGGCTTCGAGAAGCACCTGCCCAAGCAGATGTCGGGCGGCATGAAGATGCGCGCCTCGCTCGCCCGCTCGCTCACCCTCGACCCCGAGCTCTTCCTCTTCGACGAGCCGTTCGGCGCGCTCGACGAGATCACCCGCGAGCGCCTGAACGACGAGCTGCTCAAGATCTTCGTCGAGCAGAAGTTCGGCGGACTCTTCATCACCCACTCGGTCTCCGAGGCCATCTACCTCTCCACCAAAGTCGTCGTGATGTCGGGTCGCCCCGGTCACCTCGTCGACACCTTCGAGATCCCCTTCGACATGCCCCGCGACCCCGAGATCCGCTACACGGCCGAGTACGCGAAGCTCGTCGGCGAGGTCTCCCACGCCCTTCGGGAAGGACACTCATGAGCACCACCTCCGCAGAGCCGGTCGCCACCCTGTCGCCCGAGCCCACGGCATCCACTCCTCCGCCCACTCCGCCGAAGCCGCGCACGCCCGCGCGTCGTCGGGGCTTCGGCTCTCGAGCCGCGTCGATCCTGCCGCCGCTGGGCGTGCTGGTCGTCCTGCTCGGTGCCTGGTACGGCGTCTCCATCGCCCTCGCGGCGTCGGGCAAGGGCTTCCTCATGCCCATGCCCCACGAGATGTTCACGCAGGGCTTCTTCAACCCCCAGGTCGGCTCCGACATCTGGATCGCCCTGTTCCGCACCACCGGCGTCGCCCTCACGGGACTCGCGATCGCCATGGTCATCGGCATCGGCTGGGCCATCGCGATGTCGCTGGCCCGCTGGGTCGAGCGCTCCACCTACGCGTACGCCGTGATGCTCCAGTGCATCCCGATCCTCGCCCTGGTTCCCCTCGTGGGCTTCTGGTTCGGCTACGAGTTCCTCGCCCGCGTCATCGTCTGCGTCCTCATCGCACTGTTCCCGATGGTGTCGAACACCCTGTTCGGCCTGCAGTCGGTCGACAAGTCGCAGCGCGAGCTCTTCCGCCTGCAGAAGGCCGACAAGTGGACGGTGCTGACCAAGCTCACGCTCCCCGCCGCCCTTCCCTCGATCTTCGTGGGCATGCGAACCTCGGCCGGCCTCTCGGTCATCGGAGCGATCGTGGGCGACTACTTCTTCCGCCGCGGTGAGCCGGGCATCGGCTCGCTCATCTCGAACTACCAGTCGCGCCTGCAGAGCGCCGAGCTGTTCGCCGCCATCCTCGCGGCGTGCCTGCTGGGCGTGGCGATCTTCGCCTTCTTCGGCTGGCTGTCGAAGGTGGCCGTCGGCCGCTGGTACGACAGCACGCGCTGACCCCCCTTCCGGATGCCACGGCCTCCCGCCGCGTCACGCGTGCGGGAGGCGGCATCCGGCGTACCCGAAACACCCCTGTACCTGCTCCACCTTCCGCACCCGAGCCCCATCACGTCACAGAAAGCGACCCCGCATGCAGCGCTCCACCCTTCTTCGCGCCACCGCCGCCACCGGTGCCTTCGCGATCGCCCTCACGCTCACCTCGTGCGCGGGAAGCGCCGCGGACCAGGCGGCCCCGGCGACCGACATGCCGATCGGGTCGGTCGACCTCTCGGCCGACTGCCCCTCGACGATCGTCGTCCAGACCGACTGGAACCCCGAGGCCGAGCACGGTCACCTCTACGAGATGATCAAGGACAAGTACACGATCGACGCCAACACCAAGGCGGTCACCGGCCCCCTCATGTCGGACGGCGAGTACACCGGCGTGAACCTCGAGATCCGCGCCGGCGGCCCCGCGATCGGCTTCCAGACCGTCTCGGCGCAGATGTACCAGGACGACAAGATCACCCTCGGCTACGTGAGCACCGACGAGGCGATCCAGCTCTCGGCCACCACACCGACCAAGGCCGTGTTCGCGCCCCTGGACATCAGCCCGACGATGGTCATGTGGGACCCCGCGACCTACCCCGACGTCAAGACCATCAAGGACGTCGCCCCGGCGCTGGAGAAGAACGGCGGCGTGTGGCGCTACTTCGACGGCTCCGCGTACATCGAGTACCTCAAGAGCGCGGGCCTGGCCAACGCCTCGATCCTCGACGGCTCGTACGACGGCACCCCGTCGAACTTCGTCGCCGCCGGCGGCAAGGACATGCAGCAGGGCTTCGCGTCGGCGGAGCCGTACGTCTACCAGAACGAGGTCTCGGCCTGGGGCAAGCCGGTGAAGTTCGCCCTCATCCACGACGCGGGATGGCAGACCTACCAGTCGTCGATGTCGGTGAAGAAGGACAAGTTCGACGAGCTGTCGCCGTGCCTGTCGAAGCTCGTCCCGGTGCTGCAGAAGGCGGGCGTGGCTTACTACAAGGACCCGAAGGCCGCGAACGACCTGATCCTCAAGCTGGTCGACGAGTACGCCACCGGCTGGACCTACACGCAGGGCGTCGCCGACTACTCGGTCAAGACGCAGGTCGACCTCGGCCTCGTCGGCAACGGCCCCGACTCGACCTACGGCGACTTCGACGACACCCGCTTCGCGGACTTCTACACGAAGGCGGCCAAGGTCTACACGGACCTCGGCACCCCGCCGGCGTCGGGTGAGACCGCGAAGGACCTCTACACGAACGAGTTCATCGACAAGAGCATCTCGTTCTGAACCGAACGGCCCGGCCCGCCTCGCGCGGGTCGGGCCGCCCCGGTGGCTTCGACAGGCTCAGCCCCTCCCCCGCAACCGAGGTCCCTGAGCACGTCGAAGGGACCGGAACCCCCTTCCCGCAACCCGTTTCACCCGGAGAAACCCCATGAGCGACACCGCCACCCGCGTCCTCTCCCTCGAGGACGACCTCCTCGACCTGCTCGGCCCCGCCGCCGTCAGCACCGAACCGCGTGTGCGAGAGCGCGCCAGCGTCGACGGATCGCCGATGTCGCCGATCATCGCCGCCCAGCTTCCGCTCGGGCTCGCCGACCTCGTGGTCTTCGCCGAGAACGCCGAGCAGATCGCCACGGCCGTGGCCGCGGCATCCCGTCACGGGGTCCCGATCACCGTGCGCGGCAAGGGGACCGGCAACTACGGCCAGGCCATCCCGATGCAGGGCGGCCTCGTCGTCGACACCACGCGCGCCAAGGCCATCGTCGAAGTCGGCGACGGCTACATCACCGCGGAGGCCGGCACCCCGATGGTCCTGCTCGAGCAGGCCGCGTGGGCCGCGGGACAGGCGCTGTGGATGTACCCCTCCACCGCGCAGTCGACCCTCGGCGGCTTCCTCTCCGGCGGCTCGGGCGGCACCGGGTCGATCGAGCACGGCTCGAACGACCGCGGCTTCGTCGCCGCCCTCGATGTCGTGCACGCCGACGGCAGCGACGAGATCCACCACGTCGAGGGCGACGAGGCCCAGAAGTACGTGCACAACTACGGCACCGCCGGCGTCATCGTGCGGGCCACGGTCCGGCTGGAGCCGCTCCGGGAGTGGCGCGGGCTCTGGGCGAGCTTCCCCGACTTCGCCGGGACCCTCTCGGTCGTGCAGACGATCGGCAACCTCGACCCCTCGCCTCGGCTGGTGTCGGGCGATGGGCCCGAGATCTCGGCATCCCTCCCCTCCGACGAGGCCATCCCGGAGGGTCGGTCGAGCCTGCGGGTCATCCTGGACGCCGGGCAGATCGACGCCGTGACCGCGATCATCGAGGGCTCGGGCGGCCGCGTCGAGGCGGTGCGCGAGGGACCGCAGGCCAGCATCCGCCTGTCGATGCTGAGCTACAACCACCCGATCGAGTGGTACCAGAAGAGCCAGCCGCACGAGGTGTTCCACCTCGAGGTGGCCGGGGCGCCCCTGGCCGACGACATCGCGGTGGTCGAGGCGGTGTTCCCCGGCTCGCACCTGCACATCGAGTCGACCAAGGCGTTCCCGATCGGGATGCTCGCCGCGCCCTACGTCAGCGAGGAGGACGTGTACCGCGGCATCGCCGAGCTGAACGCGATCGGCGTGGGCGTGCACAACCCGCACCAGTGGAACGTCGACTTCAACGTCGAGCAGACCGTCGAGACCGCGCGCTCGACCGACCCGAACGGGCTGCTGAACCCCGGCAAGCTCGACCCCGACTACGCCGGCGCGCGCAAGGGAGCGATCATCTCATGACCCGTCTGCTGGCCGAGCTGAGCGGACCCGCCGCCGCCGAGGCCCTCACCGAAAAGTCGATCGTGGTCCTGCCCACGGGCGCGATCGAGCACCACGGTCCGCACCTGCCCCTGGCGACGGATGCCATCGTCGCCGAGGCCTCCGCGACGGCCGCCGTCGCGCGGGCGGCGGCGCAGGGCCTGGACGTCTGGCAGCTGCCGACCCTGTCGATCACGAAGTCGGACGAGCACTCGTGGGCGCCCGGGACGCTGTGGCTCACGCCCGAGACGATGATGCAGACGATCGTCGACATCGGCCGGTCGCTGCTGACGACCCGCGCCCGCACCCTCGTCTTCCTCAACGGGCACGGTGGCAACGTCGCCCTGTTGAACGTCGCGAACCGGGAGCTCCGCCGCCGCTTCGGCCTGCGCACGTTCTTCATGCCGGCCGCGCGCGTTCCCTCGTTCGACGGCACCGACGGAGGCCCGAACGAGCACGGCACCGGCATCCACGCCGGACACGGCGAGACGAGCATGATCATGCACCTGCGGCCCGAGCTCGTGGACGCCACGACATTCGAGGCCACGGTGCCCGCGCACATCGGCGACTTCAGGCACATCGGGTTCAACGGCAAGCCCGTCACGTTCGGGTGGCTGTCGAACGACTTCGGGCCGACCGGCGTCCTCGGCGACCCCACGGGCGCGAACGCCGCGCACGGTGCGCAGCTGTTCGAGGACAGCGTCTCGTTCGTCGTCGAGGCGCTCGAGGAGATCAGCCGATTCGACTACACGGCGTGATCTCCGCGCGGCGGGGTGCACGACTCCTGCAGATCCGGCCGGCGAGCCTCGGAACGGCTTCGCGGCGCGCATTCTGCAGGAGCTGTGCGGCCGCGAGGCGCGAGCCCGCCGCCCTGCGCGCGGCGGCTGGCCTCCGGCCCCTGCGGCACAACTCCTGCACGAGCCGGTCGGGGGCGCGTAGGACTCTCGCGAAACGCGGATATCGCAGGAGTTGTGCCGGCGTCGACACGGGGCTGGTACCGGATGCCGCGGGTCGGGCGGCGCGCGCGTGAGCGTGGACGCCGAACCGGCGCGGGGCGTGCGGGCCTACGGGCAGGTCCTGCGCCTGCCCGGGGCGCGGAGCTTCGTCGCCGCGGGCATCCTCGCGCGCTTCCCGCGGGCGACGCTGTCGCTCGGCATCATCCTGCTGGTCTCCTCCGCGACCGGCAGCTTCGCCTCCGCCGGACTCGTCGTGGCCCCGCTCGTCGGCGGGATGGCGATCGCCGCTCCCCTGTGGTCGTCGCGCATGGACCGGCACGGCCAGGCCCGCGTCATCCTGATCTCGCTCGGATGCCTCGTGCTCGCGGCATCCGGATTCCTCGCCCTCGTGCTCACGGGGGCGCCGTTCTGGACGTGGCTCGTCGCCGCGTTCGTCACGGGGGCGGCGACTCCCGACCTGACCTCGGCCGTGCGGGCGCGGTGGACCGTGCTCGCGCCGGAGTCGCAGCGCACCCCCGCCCTCGCGCTCGAGACGATCGCCGATCAGATGGTGTTCATCTCGGGGCCGCCGGCCATCACCGCGGTGGCCGCCCCGATCGATCCCGCCGTGGCGATGCTCGGCTCGCTCGGGCTCGGAGTGATCGGCGGGGTGTGGCTCGCCGCGCAGCGCGGCACGCAACCGGCGCCGACGCCGCGCGGTCCCCGGCGCGGGGTGGTGCTGCCGCCCGCGGGAGTGATCCCGATCGCGATCGCGTGCATCGCCCTCGGTGGCGTGTTCGGATCGTTCGACGTCAGCCTGGTCGGCTGGGCGGAGGTGAGCGAGCGGCCGTGGCTCGCGGGCCCCGCGTTCAGCGCGCTGGCCGTGGCGATCGCGATCGGCTCGGTCGTCACCGGAGCACGGACCTGGAGGCTCTCCCCCGCCGCGCGCTACATCTTCTTCGCGGCGCTCGCCTGCGCGGTCGCCCTCGCCCTGCCGTTCGCGCAGGGGTCCGCTCCGGTGCTGTTCGGGGTGATCCTGCTGCTCGGGCTCGCGGTGTCGCCGGTGATGGTGTCGGGGATCCTGGTGGCATCCGCCCGCGCTCCCGAGGGGCGCGTGACCGAGACCCTCGCGTATCCCACCGCCGCGATGTCGCTGGGTGTTCCGATCGGTGGGGTGATCGCGGGAGCGGCACTGGATGCCACGGGCCCGGCCGCGGCGCTGGTGACGATCGCGGTGTCGCTGGCCCTGGCTGCGGCGATCGCCGCGGCGGGCGAGGCGGTGCTGCGGGTCGGGCGGCGGGAGGGCGCGT
>NZ_LDRT01000104.1 GCF_001476655.1 Microbacterium testaceum
ACCCTCCCCCGCCCGAGCATCCCGCCGCTCGAGCCGCTTCTGGACGCCCCGCTGCGACACGATCTCCCTGTTGAAGGACGCGGTGACGAGCGATGTCGTGCTCCTGCGCGGACCCGCCGGGGTGGGCAAGACATCCCTGCTCCGCCAGTTCGCCGCGGCGCTTGCCGACGACGCGGAGGCGGGGGTCCAGCTCATCGACGCGCAGCAGACCTCGCCCGAGCTGTTCGAGAAGGTGTCCGCGGCCTTCCACGATGGCCCCGCGCAGCACATCCTGCTCATCGACAACCTGACCGACAGGTCTGGCCTCACCTCCGACCGGATCCTCGAGTCGCTTCGCGCCAACCCCGCCCTTCGTGTGGTGGTCGCCACGCGACACGTCACCCGACTCGAGAGTCCCCTGGTCGCGCTCGAGTTCGATGTGCACGTCCTCCCGCCCTCGGACCTGCTGATGTCGCGCTCCGAGCTCGCCCTCGTCTTCGAACTCAACGGGGTCGATGCCACCGACGCGGCGCTCGACGTGCTGATGACGCGCACCCACGGCTGGCCGGCGCTCGCGCAGCTGGTGAGCTCGCGCCTCCGGCTCGAGGGCCTCTCACTCCGCAGCCGCGACGAAGCGGAAGCGGTCGCCGAACACGCGAGTCGCTCACTGACCACCGACATGGAGCAGCGGCTGGCGACGCCCGTCACCGACGAACTGCGCCTCCTCGCCGTCGCACCCTTCATCAACGTCGATCTGGCCGACGCCATCGGCATCGATCCGACCGTCGGGACCACGCAGCAGCTTCTCGGCGAACTTCAGGACGCCGGTTTCGTCTGGCCGAGCTCGACGCGCCTCGCGCTCGCCGAACCCGTGCGTGCGCAGTGGCTGCGGGAGATCGAAACACGACAGCCCGCGCTGGTCGAGCGCACCCGGCTGCGTCTGCTGGAGCATCTCGTCGCCACCGGCGAACCCCTGCGCGCGGCGCAGCTGGCTGCAGACGCGGGCCAATGGGGCACGCTCGCCTCCGTGCTCCGCTCGTCCGGGGCGGAGATCTGGGCTCGCGACGTCACCGTCTTCCGTAACCTGATCACCGCCCTGCGTGCTCACGCGGGTTCTGAACCGATCGCCGTCGACACCCTCCTTACGCTTGATCCGGAGACGGCCACGTCGACGGAGACGCCGATCGCCGTGGTCTCGGCGCTCAGCAAGCTTCCCGAGGCGAAGGCCGCCGCGCACGGCAACATCCTGGGCCTCACCCTGCGGGTGAGCCTGCTGCGGGCCGCAGGACGCTTCGCCCTCGCCACCGAATCGGCGGCGTTGCTGATCGATGCCCTTCGCCGTCGCCAGGATCTCGGCACCGACGTCACCATCGAGGGCTGGTACCAGGTCGGGATGACGCACTTCGCGATGGGGAGATTGCGTGACGCCTCGCTGGCCATGGGTCAGGTCGAACGAATGGCGCCTCCCCCGCAACGGATGCGGGCGAACGGGATCCTGGCCGTGATCGCGCTGCTCGACGGGGACGTCCGCGGCGCCGAGTCGATCGTCGAGCGCACGCGCGACGACAGCTGGTTCGAGACCCCGTGGGGTGAGGCCACCCGCCTGGCGGTCTCCTGGCTGTCGCTGGAGCGCGGCGATGCGCACGAAGCGCGGAAGTTCCTCGAGAGCGTGCCGGCAACCGCCTCCGCCCGGGAGCTGTGGCCCTACGCGGCCTCTACTCAGGCGCTCGCATTCCTGCTCTCCGGTGCCGCTCCCGATGCTCTCGGCATGCTGCGCTCGTGGGGTACGCGAGCCCGGAGCACACCGCCGTCGCACTTCCAATCCACGCAGATGCTCACGGCGCGCGCAAAGGTCCTCATCGCCCTTCGGCAGGCGCGAAAGGCGCTGGCTCTGTTCGAGGGACCGTTCGGGCTCTCCTCCGCCACGGCCCCGGCGATCGCGCTCTCGCAGCTGTATGCGGGGCGCGCGCACGAGGCCTTCGTCCTGAGCGTGAAGTGGGGGATCCATCAGGAGTCCTCGCCTCGCGCGTCCTTGGAGAGCATGGTGGTGAGCATCGTGGCGGACATCCGGCTCAATGGCTCCGCCGCCCAGCGCAGCACGATGCAGCGGGCCGAGGCGATCAGCATCCGCTTCGATCTGTGGAGTCCCTGGAGCGCGGTGGCGCCGGAGGACCGGGCGATGGTGCTCGGGGCGCTCTCGGGAGCGGCTCGAGATCGGGTCGCGGCTCGCGAATCGTTCTTCGCATCATCCGTCAGCGTCCCGCACCTCACCAAGAGGGAGCAGGTCGTTCTGAGTCAGCTGACACCCGCGTCGACGATCGCCGACATCGCCCGGGTTCTCGTCGTCTCGCCGAACACGGTGAAGACGCAGTTGCAGAGCCTCTACCGCAAGCTCGAGGTCTCCGACCGCGCGAGCGCCATCCGCGCGGCACACGCATGGGGTCTGATCGAGAGCGAGAACGAGGGATGACCTGGCCGTCGTCGCGACGCCCCGTCAGAGACGATCGACGCGACGACGGCCGACTCGACCGCGGTCGGCTCGGCGACGCACCTTCACCACCGCGAATCGGACGACGACGAGAAGCACGAGGGTGAGCACCACTCCGGGCAACGTCAGCGGGACGCCCGCTCCGCGAAGGACGGCGAGGATGACGAGAAACGCGGCGACCGGAGCGGCCCACACGAGGATGCGCCAGAGCAATCGTCGATTCACGCGTCCACGCTAACGGTTCATCCGACTTGGTGGCGGCCGGCGAGGAGGGCGGTGGTGCTCATCACCCTCCAGAATGACGGGTCGGCATCGATGTCCTCCCCGATACGGACGCGGCGAGATGTCGCGCTTCGCGCCGACGGCGCGTCGGGTTCGTCTTCCAGTCATTCAACCTCGTTCCCACCCTCACGGCCGCCGAGAACATCCGGCTGCCGTTCGACCTCGACGCCCGGCGCCCCACCGCACAGGAGGCGGCGCGGGTCGCGACGCTCGTGGACACCCTCGGGCTGAAGACGCGGATGGATCACCGCCCCGACCAGCTGAGCGGCGGACAGCAGCAGCGCGTCGCCATCGCCCGTGCGCTCGCCACCACTCCCGACCTCGTCTTCGCGGACGGGCCGACCGGCAACCTGGACTCTCGGTCCAGTCGAGAGGTCCTCTTCCTCCTCCGCTGCTCGCGTCGATCGTGCCCGCACGATGGGCGACCCGCCTGAGCCCGGTGCGGTCTTTCGCGGCTCAGGCCTGAGATCAGGAGGCGGCGGCGCGCTCATCGGCCGCCACCTGCAGTCCGAAGACTCCGAACCAGGAGATGGCGAGCGTCGCCGCCGTGAACTCGAGATTGCCCCCGAGAACCGTGTCGCCTCGGAAGAGCGAGAGCATGGCGCCCGTGAAGGACGTCGCCCCCACGGCGACGAGAGTGGCGACGCTCGCGGCACGCATCCACGGGCGCCGACGCAGAGTCGCCACCTGCCCCATGGCGATGATGGCCAGGACGAACCCAGTGACCGCGGAACTGATGTGAACGAGATCCTGCGGAAGTGCGCCGGGTGTGAAGGGAACGGGACATCCCGGCGAGCAGGTCACGACGGAGGCGAGCGCGAAGCAGAGGCCGCACGCGACAAGGGTCGTCGCGATCGGCCACCCCACCCGGTATGGACGCGCGCTGCCGGCCACGGCCCGGTCGACCAGGAAGGTGGCGACGGCCAGGAGCAGCAGCGCCAGGTTGAACACCGGAGCGGTGGACATCCCCGTCGCACCCAGCTGACTCACATAGTGCACGCTCGGTTCCCACGAGCGGGACAACCAGATGAGCGCCGCACTCGCGAAGGCCGCGACCGAACCCCCCGTCGCGAGGACGACGGCACGTTCTCGTCGAGCTCGCGGGGTGGTCCCCGTGGACCGCTGTGTCGTCTGGGTCATTCGGCTCTCCGCGCGTCGTCAGGGGCCTGGCCACCCTACCGTGCGCGCTGACCCGGGTCCGGTTCGCCCCCGTGGATGACTTGCCTGCGGCTCGGGGGTGATTTCGTCCCCGCACGGTGACGCCGTCGACGGGGGCGGTCGGATGCTGATGCGGCGGGCAGAGCCTGCAGAGCGCGATCGTGCCGGGGGGCTGTTCGCAGCGGATGCGGCTCTGCCCGTCTTCTCTGGATCGCGTGCTCGGTTCGTGTGAAGCGAGACCGGCCGAGGGCGATTCTTGGGGTGAGGATCGCGTGATTCCCGACGCTCCGCGACCCTCCGCGTGCCAGTCTCATCTCGAGCGATCTCGAGTGGTTCTCCCCCAAGCACCCTCTTCTCCACGATCGCTCTCCCCAGGATGCGCGGTCTCGCTCCACGGCACCCGGTTGTCGAGACCGCGCATCCCCTTGATGAACCTCCTCCGAACTCTCACACCGTCGCCCACGTGCGGTTGAATCGAAGGAGCGCCCGCGATCCGGACGCGACACCGCGAGGAGGACTGCCCGTGACCGATGACCGCGAGATCGCGAACGACCACCGGAATGCCGGCCGCGACGACGGGACGGGCAGCGCGGAGAACGACGCCTTCCTCGACGAGCTGTTGTCGACGGCCGGAGATTCCGAGGCGACCACGGCCTTCCCTGTGGGGTTCCGCGGATACGACCGCGACGCGGTCGACGAAGCGATCCGGCAGCTCGCCGATCGCGTGCGCAGGGCCACGGAGGACACTCACGACGCCAAGCGTCGCGCGGAGGCGATGTTCGCGCAGCAGCGCGCCGAGCACGACGCCGAGCTCGAAGAGTCCGCCCGCCGCTACTCCGAGGAGGTCACCGGCCTCCAGGAGCAGCTTCGTGCCGCATCGGCGCGCGCGGCGGACGCGGAGGCGCAGGTCCACGCTCTGTCAGACGAGTTCGCCCACCGCGACGCCGGAGACGACGACCCCCAACGGGGTCGAGAACACTTCGACGCCATCCTTCGCGTCGCCGAGGAACAGGCCGGGGTGCTCGTACAGAATGCCGTCGGCCAGGCCGAACGGCTCCTGGCCAGCGCCCACGACGAGGCCGCCGCGATCCGCGACGAGGCCGTCGCCGATCAGAACCGCCTCCGCACCGAAGCGCAACACGATGCCGATCAGGTTCGCCTGCGCATCGAGACCGAGTCGACCGCGCACTCCGCGCGGCTCGAACGCGAACGTGCTCACGCGGCGGAGAAGGTCGCGCAGGCCGAGCGCGAAGCCGTGGCTATTCGCACCGAGGCCGAGAAGGGAGCCGCCGCCCTGCGCTCCATGGTGTCTCGAGAGACCGGCGAACTGCGGGCGAAAGCGGAGCGCGACGTGCGGGAGATGACCGCGCGGGTGCTCGAGTTCGAAGAATCGCTGACCCGCCGACAGGACGAGGCGCAGCAAGAGTTCCTCGTGCTGCACAACCAAGCGGTCGCGCACGCCGAACGCATCACCGGTGACGCCAGCGAGCAGGTGGCCGCCGCCCTCGAACACGCGCGCCGTATCTCCGCCCGTGCGGATGACTACGAACGCCTCGCTCGCGCCCAGGCGCAACAGGTCGAGGCCGACGCCCAGGTGCGCGCTCGAGAGATCCTCGACGGTTCTCGTGAGCGCGCTCAGCGCATCGCCGACAAGATCACCGAGCACGCGGCATCCGTTCTCCGCGATGCCGAGGACCGCACGCGCGACCTGCGGTGGCAGCAGCAGCAGGTCGGCAGCTTCATGACCGAGATGAACGAGCTCCTCCGCGCGAAACCACGGGGTGGGTCTGCGGGCGTCGACCTCGCGGACGATGACACCGCCGGCGCGGTCGGCGTCGAACAGAATGATGAGGGGACGCCCCAGACCGAGGAGACGGACCGCGACTGAGCCGGCACGCCCCCCAAGCGACCGAACGAGACCGGTCAGGGCCAGTGTCGCGGGGGCGGACGCCGCGTGCGCCGCGGACGTGCCCGCCGGAGCGGTGAGTGCGAGGAGAGATCGACCATCCGCTGCGGGGGAACGGTCCCTTCGTCGTTTCGGGAACCGTCACCGCGCGAGGACATCGTGGTCCGCCCCGGGACGGAGGAGACAGGTGCGGCTACGGGGATCCCAAGGGACGCGCTCTAGGCTGAAACCCGACGCGAAGGGAGACGCGGTGAAATCCAGGAGCTCGCTCCCGCTCGGAGCTGTTCTCAGTGCCGCCGCGGCGTTCGTGTTCGCCACGCCGACACTGTTCCTGGCACCCGACGCCCACGCCTCGGTGAAGCTGGTCTTCATCGTGGGCGGCTCGGTCCTCTTTGCGGCGGGTGTGATCCGCATACGGTCGGAGGGCCGCACCGGCGACGGACCGGCGTCCGAACACACGCGTCCCGAGGACGTCACGCTCGAGTGAGCGCCCCTGCCCCGTCAGGCGACGGGACGGGGCCGACTCACGCGGCTCGAACCAGCGAGCGCTGCGTCGAAGAACGCGCGGGTGCCTTGACCGGGGCGACGGCCTCCTTCTCGATGGAGACGTCGAGGCTGAGTCCGCGGGACGAGTTCGCGTCGTTCGCGAGGCGCTTGAGCAGCTCCTGGTCGAGGGCCTCGGGCTGCTCGGAGTCGAAGACGAACCGGAGCGGGATCGCCGGCTGGAGCCAGATGGTCGAGCGTCCGCCCGGCTCATCCGCGCGGTGAGTCCAGGAAAGGGTGAAGCTCTCGCCACGGCGCAGCTTGGTCGCAGCGACCACCTTGACGTGCGCCAGCATGCGGTCGTCGATCTCGATCGGCTCGGTGGAAGTGCCGTAGAACAGCTTCGCCATGATGTTTCCCTCTCCTCGTTGCTTAGTCAGGAACTTACTAGGTAGACTAGCGAATAGGCAAGCGAGATATCAGGAAGAATTTTCGGAGGGACTCTCATGACCGACATCGGCGCGGGTCCCCCGTCCTACTGGTACAGCGACAGCACCGACGACGAACGGGGTGCCCGCGTGATGCAATCTCTGCGCGAGTACCGTGCGGCCGAGATGTCCATGAGACGGCGCACCCAGGCGTCCATGGCGATGGGCGAGAACGAGATGCTCGTGCTCCGATTCCTCACGCAACACGGGCGACGCAGCCTCGATGTCACCCCCATCGACCTCGCGCGCTACCTCGGTATCTCGACCGCCTCGATGACCGCTCTGCTCGATCGTCTCGAGAAGTCGGGGCACCTCGAACGCCTGCCGCATCCGAGCGATCGACGAAAGGTCCTCATCGCGGTCACCCCCCGCACCGAGGACGACATGCGCGCGGTCCTCGGCTCGATGCACGCGCAGATGATGCTCGCCACGCGCGGTATGACGGAGGCGGAGGCGACGGCGGTCACGCAGTTCCTCGACCGCATGCGCGCGGCGGTCGACGGCGTGGGGACGGACGCGGTGAAGGCTCCCCCGGCGGCGGGGGCCCCGGACGTCGCGGCATGAGCACGCACGTCTCGGCCCGCCTCGACCTCCGGGTCGAAAGCGACACCGACGCGGTTCTCTCGATCGCCGTCGCCCGGGGCTGGGCGCGCGTCGAGGACCTCTCGCTGACGAGGGGAGGCCACCCGATCGCGGTCGAGGAAGTCCTCGACGATCACGGCACGCGCCTGCACCGCGCGACGTTGCCCGTGGGGGACGTCGTGGTGACGTATCGCGCCGAGGTCGACCGTCCGGCCGGGCCCACGGCATCCGATACCGTCGACTCGCTGAGGTACGTGCGTCCGAGCCGGTTCGTGCCGTCCGACGAACTCGCGGCGACAGCCCTGGCATGGTTCGGCGGTGCGACCCCCGCAGAGAACGTCCGAAGGATTCCCGAGTGGGTCTTCACCCACCTGTCCTACACACCCGGTTCGAGCGGCCCGACGGACACGGCCATCCACACCCTGCTCCTGCGACAGGGGGTCTGCCGCGATTACGCGCATCTCACGGCGGGGCTCCTGCGCGCGGTCGGGGTCCCGGCACGTCTCGCCTCCGTCTATGCGCCGGGACTGCGTCCGATGGACTTCCACGCGGTCGTCGAGGCCTTCGTCGACGGGCGCTGGGAGGTCGTGGATGCCACGCGGCTCGCGCCCCGCGCAGAGTACGTCAGGATCGCCACCGGACGCGACGCCGCCGACACCGCTTTCCTCACCACCCTCTCCGGCACGGCCGTCCTGGAGGAGATCGAGGTGATGGCGGTCGCCGGCGACGACCTGTCGGGCGACGATCCGACAGCGAGCGTGCTCCTTCCCTGACTCCCCCGTGGGGCGGAGTCGCTCGGAACCCCCGCTCGCTACCGTCGAGGCATGGATGCCGCCGCCTCGACCCGCCGACCCCGTCGGGTCGCGCTCGCCACCGTGTTCGTTCTCGCGCTCCTCGCGCTGATGCTCGCCGGAGCGCCGTCGGCGCGCGCGGATGTGAACGACTTCACGTTCGACTCCTTCGACGCCGACATGCTGTTGACCCGGACATCGGACGGGCACGCCGCCTTGAACGTCACGGAGACGATCGTCGCGCGCTTCCCGGACGAGGACCAGAACAAGGGGATCGTCCGCGTCATCCCCGACGACTACAACGACATCCCGCTGCACACCGAGGTCGTGTCGGTCACGGACGGGAACGGTTCACCGGTGCCGTACGAGGTGGAGGAGAGCCGACGCGAGGTGCGGGTCCTGACCGGGGACGACACCTACGTCCGTGGCGTGCAGACGTATGTCATCTCGTACACGCAGCGCGACACGATCCGGTCCTTCGGCGACACCGACGCCGACGAGTTCTACCGCGACATCAACGGCACCGACGGAAAGCAGCCGTACGGCGAGGTCAGTGCACGGCTCCGGGTCGACGCCGACCTGGCGGAGGCGGCACTCGACGGTGCCGCGTCCTGCTATCAGGGGCCGTTGGGCTCCCGCACCCCGTGCGACATCTCCCCGTCAGGAGGAGCAGGCGCGCCCCTGACCTGGTCCGCCCGCGCCGCGAACCTCGGACCGGGCGAGAACATGACCATCGCGGTCGGCTTCGTACGGGGCACGTTCGTCGCCGGTGAGGTTTATCGCACCCCTCTGGAACAGTTCTCGGCCGACAACGCCGCGATGCTCGGCGGCGTCTCCCTCGGCGCCGTCGGCCTGGGCCTCGCCGGGGTGGGAGCGGTCTCTTATACCCATCTGACGCTGCCGACGATCTTACGCGT
>NZ_LDRT01000105.1 GCF_001476655.1 Microbacterium testaceum
TCGAGGTGGTTGGTCGGCTCGTCGAGCACGAGCACGTTGACACCGCGTGCTTGCAGCAGGGCGAGCCCGGCGCGCGTCCTCTCCCCCGGAGACAGGCCGTCCACCGGCCGCGTGACGTGGTCGGCCTTCAGACCGAACTTGGCGAGCAGCGTCCGCACCTCGCCGGCGTTCATCTCGGGCACGAAGCCCTCGAACGTCTCCGCGAGGGGCCGCTCTCCCACCAGCAGGGAGCGGGCTTGATCGATCTCGCCGATCTCGACGCTCGCGCCCCGGCTCGCGGACCCCTCATCCGGCGTCTGACGGCCCAGGATGCCACGCAGCAGCGTCGATTTCCCGGCACCGTTGGGCCCCGTGATGCCGATCCGCTCCCCGGCGTTGACCTGGAGGGAGACGGGACCGAGCGTGAAGTCCCCCTGCCGGAAGACCGCCCCGGACAGCGTCGACACGACCGAACTCGACCGCGGCGCCGAGCCGATGGTGAACTCGAGCTGCCACTCCTTGCGGGGCTCCTCGACCTCTTCGAGCCGCGCGATGCGGCTCTCCATCTGCCGCACCTTCTGCGCCTGTTTCTCGCTCGACTCCGTCGCGGCCTTGCGGCGGATCTTGTCGTTGTCGGGGGACTTCTTCATGGCATTGCGCACGCCCTGGCTCGACCACTCGCGCTGGGTTCGTGCGCGTCCGACGAGGTCGGCCTTGGTCTCGGCATACTCCTCGTATTTCTCCCGCGCCTGGCGGCGCAGGGTCGCGCGCTCCTCGAGGTACGCGTCGTACCCGCCGCCGTAGACCCGGTGCGCGTTCTGCGCGAGGTCGAGCTCGAGCACGCGGGTGACCGACCGCGCGAGGAACTCGCGGTCGTGGCTCACGAGCACCACTCCCCCGCGCAGCCCTTTCACGAAGGTCTCGAGTCTCTCCAGTCCGTCGAGGTCGAGGTCGTTCGTGGGCTCGTCGAGCAGGGCGATGTCGAAGCGCGACAGCAGCAGAGCGGCCAGACCCACCCGCGCCGCCTGACCTCCGGAGAGGCCGGTCATCTCGGCATCCGGTCCCACGTCGAGTCCGAGGTCGGCCAACACCTGCGGCATCCGATCGTCGAGGTCGGCGGCACCGCTCGCAAGCCACCGCTCGAGAGCGCTCGCGTAGGCGTCGTCGGCGCCCACGGCTATGGGGTCGCCCAGCGCCGCCGCCGTGGCATCCATCTCCCGTGTCGCCTCCGCCGCGCCCGTGCGACGCGCGATGTACGCCGAGACGGTCTCGCCCGCGACGCGCTCGTGCTCCTGCGGCAGCCATCCCACGAAGGCGTCCGCGGGTGCGAGGCTGATCGAACCGCCCTGCGGCTCGTCGACTCCGGCGAGAAGGCGCAGCAGAGTGGACTTGCCCGCACCGTTCGCGCCGACGACGCCGATCACGTCTCCGGGCGCGACCGTGAGGTCGACGCCCTCGAAGAGCGTGCGGTGCCCGTGGCCCCCGGTGAGATTCTGCGCGACGAGGGTGGCGGTCATGCCTCTAGTTTCTCAGGATGCGGGTGCGGCGCGCGTCGTCGCGATGTTCCGGTGCCGGCCCCTTGCCCTCGCTGCTCTCGCACGTGAGCCATGACCCCGCGCGCAGCGGCCGACTACGCCGACCGACGCTCACCGCGCACGCGGATGAGCCCCCGCGTAGACGTCGCGGAGCGCGTCCACCGTGACGTGCGTGTAGATCTGTGTCGTTGCGACCGAGGCGTGGCCGAGCAGCTCCTGCACGACGCGCACATCGGCCCCGCCCTGCAACAGATGAGTCGCGAAGGAGTGGCGCAGGGTGTGCGGGGAGACGTGGGCGGTGAGGCCCGCCCGCTCCGCCGCGGCCTGGATGATGAGCCACGCGCTCTGACGCGACAGCGGCGCTCCACGGACGCCCAGGAACAACCGAGGGGTGGCGCGGCCCTTCGCCGCGAGCGCCGGGCGCACACGCGTGAGATACGCCTCGATCGCCGCGCGCGCATACGAGCCCACCGGAACGACGCGCTCCTTGTCTCCTTTGCCACGCACCCGCAGCAGATCGCCGTGGGCGGTGTCGTCCACGTCGAGTTGCACGATCTCCGAGACTCGGGCGCCGGTCGCGTACAACAGCTCCAGCAACGCACGATCACGTACGGCGGCGGGGTCGACCCCCGCGACGTCGGACGAGCCGGGTGCGGGCCCCGCGGCATCCAGAAGCTGATCCACTTGGCCGATGGTCAGCGCTTTCGGCAGGCGGCGCGGCGCTTTCGGCGGCCGGAGGCGTCCGCTGGGGTCATCGTCGACACGCCCCTCGAGGACGAGGAAACGATGCAGTCCACGCACAGACGACTGGAGTCGCGCGAGTGACGACGACGCCGGCGGGGGTTGCGACGACGCGCGCTCGGCGACGAACTCCGCGACGAGCGCGGGGGTCACCTCCTCGGCCTCGGTCACCCCCCGGTGGGAGAGCCACTCGACGTACACGGTGAGGTCACGGCGGTACGCGGCCACGGTGTGGTCGGAGAGGCCGCGTTCGAGCGCGACGTGCCGGAGGTAGGTCTCGACCGCGCGCCCGAGCTCCACGTCAGGCCGAGGTGGCCTCGCGGCGCAGCACCTCGGCCGCGGCGAGCGCCCCGGTGGCCAGGATGCCGTTGCGCAGCTGCCCTGCCAGGACCCCGTCGATGACGTCGGAGAGGGGCACGCGCTCGACGCGCATGTCGGATTCCTCGTGCTCGCGCTCGTAGTCGGTCTCGACCGAACGCAGGCCGCGGGCGAGGAAGACGTGCACGACCTCGTCGTTGCCGCCGGGGGTGGTGTGCATCGAGATCAGGTGCTGCCAGCGGTCCGCTTCGAGGTCGACCTCCTCGGTCAGCTCGCGCTTGGCCGTCTCCAGAGGCGGCTCCCCCGCGACGTCGAGGAGTCCCGCCGGGATCTCCCAGTCGCGTTCCTTGATCGGGTGCCGGTACTGCTGGATGAGCACCACCCGCTCGTCGTCATCGATCGCCACGACGGCCGCGGCCCCCGGGTGCTCGACGTACTGCCGCGTCATCTCCCCGTCGCCGTACCGGACGGTGTCGGAGCGGACGTCCCAGACGGCCCCCTCGTAGACGAGGTCGGTCGAGACGATCTCGAGGGTCACGGGTTCGTCGCGCAGCTCATCCATGTCAGGCCTCCTCGACGTCGAACAGCTCGCTCGAACGGTGACGCTCGAGCGCGGCGCCGACGAGTCCGCGGAACAGCGGGTGCGGCTCGGTCGGACGCGAGCGAAGTTCGGGGTGCGCCTGGGTCGCGATGTAGTACGGGTGCACGTCGCGGGGCAGCTCCACGAACTCGACGAGGTCGAGGTCGGGGTTCAGCCCCGAGAAGACCAGCCCCGCGTCGCTGAGCTGCTGGCGGTAGGCGTTGTTCACCTCGTAGCGGTGACGGTGGCGCTCCGAGATGCGCTCCGCCCCGTACAGCTCGGCCGCGAGCGAGCCTTCGGCCAGATCCGCGGGGTACAGCCCCAGACGCATCGTGCCACCGAGGTCACCGCTTTCGAGGATGTCGACCTGCTCGGCCATGGTCGCCACGACCGGGTGCGCGGTGTCGGGATCGAACTCGCTCGAGGAGGCTCCCTCGAGGCCGGCGACGGTCCGCGCGTACTCGATGACCATGCACTGCAGGCCCAGGCAGATGCCGAGCGTGGGGATGCCCTGCTCGCGCGCGAAACGCAGAGCTCCGAGCTTTCCCTCGATACCGCGGATGCCGAAGCCGCCCGGCACGATGATGCCGTCGACGACGGAGAGGGCCTTGGCGGCTCCCTCGGGGGTCTCGCAGAGGTCGGACGGGATCCACGTGATCTTCACGTGCGTCTCCTGACCGAACCCACCGGCCTTGATCGCCTCGGTCACCGAAAGGTACGCGTCGGGGAGGTCGATGTACTTGCCGACGAGGCCGATCGTGACCTCGTGCTTGGGGTTGTGTACGGCCTGCAGCACCCGCTGCCAGCGCGACCAGTCGACGTCGGCCGCTTTGTCGATGTCGAGCGCGTCGACGATGTACGCGTCGAGGCCCTGGTCGTGCATCATCGTCGGGATGTCGTAGATGCTCGGCACGTCGATAGCGTTGACGACCGCGTCTTCGTCGACGTCGCACATGAGCGCGATCTTGCGCTTGTTCGACTCGGTGACGGGCCGGTCGCTGCGCAGCACGAGGGCATCGGGCTGGATGCCGATCGAGCGCAACGTCGCGACGGAGTGCTGGGTGGGCTTGGTCTTCTGCTCCCCCGAGGCGCCCATGAACGGCACGAGTGACACGTGCACGAAGAAGACGTTCTTGCGACCGAGCTCGTGGCGGATCTGGCGGGCCGACTCGATGAAGGGCTGCGACTCGATGTCGCCGACCGTGCCGCCGATCTCGGTGATGATGACGTCGGGCTGCGGGCTCTCGCTCGCCTGCAGGCGCATACGTCGCTTGATCTCGTCGGTGATGTGCGGGATGACCTGCACCGTGTCGCCGAGGTACTCGCCGCGGCGTTCGCGCGCGATGACCTGGGAGTAGATCTGGCCGGTGGTGACGTTAGCCGCCTGGCTCAGTTCGATGTCGAGGAAACGCTCGTAGTGCCCGATGTCGAGGTCGGTCTCGGCGCCGTCGTCGGTCACGAAGACCTCGCCGTGCTGGAACGGGTTCATCGTTCCGGGATCGACGTTCAGATACGGGTCGAGCTTCTGCATGACCACGCGCAGGCCGCGAGCGGTGAGGAGGTTGCCGAGGCTTGCCGCCGTCAGGCCCTTACCCAGGGAGGACACCACGCCTCCGGTGACGAAGATGTGCTTCGTCGTGAAGGTGTTGTTGTCTGAAATTCCCGCCGCGTCCGAAGTCTGCATCACGGGCTTCGATCCTATCAGTCGCATCTGTCCGGTGGGCTCGCGGTTGCTCTCCGCCTCGTCCCGCAGTTTGGCACCGACCTCCGACATCCACCTCACGCTGGTCGTTACGATCGCGTGTCGATCCGTCGGATCAGCCCGCTGTACGCCCGGTCTCGAGCAGTTCTCGTGCGTGCGTCAGCGCGGCGTCCGAGTCGGTCAGTCCCGAGAGCAGGCGAGCCATCTCGGCCTCCCGCTCCGCTCCTTCGAGCCGTCGGACACTGGATGCCGTGACCGCCCCGTCATTGCCCTTGACCACCGTGAGGTGGTTGCCGGCGAACGCCGCCACCTGCGCGAGGTGGGTCACGGCGATGACCTGGGACGACTCGGCGAGGCGCGCGAGACGGCGCCCGACCTCGATCGCGGCTGCGCCACCGATTCCGGCGTCCACTTCGTCGAAGACGAACGTGGGGACCGGATCCACTCCGGCGATCACCACCTCGATCGCGAGCATGACGCGACTGAGCTCACCCCCCGAGGCACCGCGCGATACGGGACGCGGATCGGCTCCGGGGTGCGGGGCGAGGAGGATCGACACCTCGTCGCGTCCATGCCCGGCCGGAGGGCCGGGCGCCACGTCGACCGTCAGACGGGCGTCGGGCAGGGCCAGCGCGTGGAGTTCCTCGGTGACCGCGGCCCCCAGACGCTCCGCCGCCTCGCGCCTCGCGGCGGTCAGCGTCTCGGCCGCCGCGTCGAGCTCGGTCGCGGCGGCATCGCGTTGCGTCTCCAGACGCTGCAGGCGGTCGCCGTCGTCGTCGAGTTCGACGAGACGCGCCGAGCCGGTCTCGAGCAGGGCGAGGGCGGCATCCACGGATCCGTGGGTGCGAGTGAGCCCTGCCAGGACGGCACGCCGCTCGTCGACGGCGGCCAGCTCGTGCGGGCCCGACTCGTCGAGGTCGGCGAGGTAGCCCGACAGCGCGACCGATGCATCGGCGGCGCGGTAACCGAGGTCGGCGACCTGTTCCCCGATCGCGGCGAGGGCGTCGTCGCTCCCGGCGATGCGCTCGAGGGCGCGCCGTGCTTCGGCGAGGAGGGTGATCACGTCGGGCGCGCCGTCCTCGTTCGACAGCGCCGCGTGGGCCGTCACCGCGGCCAGCCGCAGCTCCTCGGCGTTCGCGAGGCGCTCCGCACGGCGGGCGAGTTCTTCGTCCTCGCCGGGGGTGGGGGCGGCGGCTTCGATCTCGGCGATCGCCGCGCGCAGCTGCTCCGCCTCACGGGCGCGCTCGTCCCGGTCAGCGGTGAGCGTGGTCAGCTCGACGTCGAGCGTTCGCCAGTTCTCCCAGGCGGCGCGGTAGGCCTCCCGCGCGGTCGTGACGGTGGCGCCGCCGAAACGATCGAGCGCATCCCGCTGAGCGGATGCCGACTTCAGCCGAAGCTGATCGGATTGCCCGTGCACGACGACGAGATCATCGGCCAGGTCGGCGAGGACCCCGGCGGGGGCGGTGCGCCCGCCCACCGTGGCGCGCCCGCGTCCCTCGCTCGAGACCGTCCGTCCGAGGTACAGCTCAGCCGAACCGCCGCCGACGGGCTCGACGTCGCCGCCGGCCTCGCGCACACGCCCGGCCACGGCGCCGTCCTCGGGGACGAGCCACACACCTTCCACCGCCGCCTGCGTCGCGCCCTTGCGCACGGCGCCGGAGTCGGCACGCTGTCCCAGAAGAAGGCCCAGTCCGGTGACGACCATGGTCTTTCCCGCGCCGGTCTCGCCCGTGATCGCCGTGAACCCCCGCCCGATGGGGAGCGTGGCATCGGCGATGACTCCCAGGTCGCGAAGACGCATCTCCTCGATCATGAGGCCCCTCCCGCGGTGCCGCGCCAGCCTGTGACGGGAAGACGGAACTTGCGGACGAGCCGCTCCGTGAACGCGGCGGGGTGCAGCCGCGCGAGACGCACAGGTCGTGACGACCGGCGCACGACGACGCGCGCTCCCGGCGGAAGGTCGTGCGAACGTCGACCGTCGCACCACAGGATGCCGCTGCCGCTCGTGCGCTCGAGGACCTCGACCGCGACGCTGGCGTCGGGCCCGACCACGAGAGGCCGCGCGAACAGCGCGTGCGCGGACAGCGGAACGACCGCGATCGCCTCGACGGTCGGCCAGACCACCGGGCCCCCCGCGGAGAAGTTGTACGCGGTGGAGCCGGTGGGGGTGGCGATGACCACCCCGTCGCAGCCGAACGACGACAGAGGGCGTCCGTCGACGGCCATGACGACTTCGAGCATCCGCTCCCGGCTGGCCTTTTCGACGGTGGCCTCGTTCAACGCCCAGGTCTCGTAGATGACCCGGTCGTCGGCATCCTGGATCTTGACCGCGAGAGCCAGGCGCTCTTCGACCGTGTAGTCACGGGCGATCACGCGCCGCACGGCGTCGTCCATGTCGTCGCGCTCGATCTCGGCGAGGAAGCCGACATGGCCCATGTTGATGCCGAGGATGGGCGCGGTGCTGCCACGCACCATCTCCGCTGCGCGCAGGATCGTTCCGTCGCCGCCCAGCACGATGGCCAGCTCGACGTCGTCGACGCCCGCGTCGACACCGAGCGTCGCGACACCCTCGAGGGAAAGACGTTCGGCGAGCTCGGGCCGGTCTTCTGCCGAGACCACGGGTACCGCCCCCGCCGCGAGGACGGCGGAGATGATGCGCTCGGCGGCCTGGACGGTGTCGTCACGGCGTGCGTGGACGACGAGGAGGATTCGGCGATCGCTGGGGGTCATCGGCTTCCGGTCAGTCGGGTCACGGTGCTCTCCCATTCTGAGGGGTCGCTGCCGTGAGCGGCCGAGAACCACGCGACGTACTCCTGGTTGCCGTGGGTTCCGACGATGGGTGAGGAGATGAGGCCGTTGGTCTTGAGGCCGGCGTCCCACGCGGCCCAGAGCACGCTGTGGACCGCGTCCGAGCGAAGCGCCGGGTCGGTCACGAGTCCTCCCTTGACGGCGGTGCGCCCGACCTCGAACTGGGGTTTGACCAGGAGGACGACATCGGCGTCGGGAGCAGCCGTCTCCACCACCGCGGGAAGGACGTGGAGGAGCGAGATGAAGGAGAGATCGCCCGTGACGACCTCGGGCCGCTCGGCGACACCGGTGGCGTGTGCGAGCGAAGCAGCAGTCATGAACCGCACGTTATACCCCTCGACCGACACGACGTCCGGGTCGGAGGCGAGGGCTGTGGACAACTGGCCGTGGCCGACGTCCACCGCCATCACCGGACGCGCTCCGCGCTCCCTGAGCACTTGCGTGAATCCCCCCGTCGACGCGCCGAGGTCCACGGCGACGCGCCCGGCGACGTCGATCGCGAAGGCGTCCAGGGCCGCGAGGAGTTTGTGCGCGCCACGGCTGACGTAGTGGTCCGGGCTCGCCACCTCGATCACGCTGTCCGCGTCGACCGGAGCGGACGGCTTCACGACCGCCCGCCCATCGACGCTCACCTCTCCGGCCGCGATCAGCTGTGTCGCGTGCGACCTCGATCGAGCCAGGCCGCGGGCGGCGAGCTCGGCATCCAGTCGTGTCATACGTGCGCGGACGATGCGTCATCGGTCGGCCCGGACTCCAGGCGTCGCACCAGCTCGTCGTGCAGGGCCGCGTACGCCTCGGCCCGTGCGTCCAGCGGCTGCTCCTCGATGACGCGGAGGCGGCTGATCAGTTCGGGGTCGGCGTCGTACTCTCGGCTGTCCGACATGGATGCCATGCTACCGGCGTCACCTCACGCGGAACGGATCCGCGTAGAGCTGTTCCGGAACACGGAAGCCGAAGATCGCCCGGCCCGAGTTCCAGATCGCGGCGGCGCCGGCCCGCAGAAGGTCGATCTGCCGGGAGCCCTCGGACACGATGCGCAGGTCAACGCCGTCGATCTCGACGACGGCGTCCCCGACGCGCGTTCGCTCCCCCTTGACGATCGTCGACGGATACGGCTCGAACAACTGACGGAGATCGGCGACGATGTAGTCCGGACGCTGAGACGGAGCGGCCGCGAGCACCTGCTTCGGGCGATCGATACCGGTCAACACGAGCAGGGATGCCATCTCCGCCGCCCGCGCGCCTTGAATGTCGGTGTCGAGCCGGTCGCCGATGAACAACGGTTTCACGGCCCCCGTCCGCATCACGGCCTCATCGAAGATCGGACGCTCGGGCTTTCCCGCGATGGTGGCCAGGCGTCCGACCGCGGTGTGCACGGCGGAGACGAGGGTGCCGTTTCCCGGGGCGATTCCTCGCGCCTGTGGGATCGTCCAGTCCGTGTTCGTCGCCACCCAGGGGATGCCGCCCTCTTCCACGGGAGTCGCGAGCGCGTATGCGGCTTCCGCCAGCTGCGCCCACCCCACCTCGGGAGCGAAGCCCTGCACCACGGCAGCAGGAGAGTCGTCAGCGCTGCGGGTCACCACGAAGCCGGCCTTCTCGACCTCGACGACAAGTCCCTCGCCGCCGATGACGAGGAGCGTCGACCCCGCCGGAACGAGATCGCGCATGAGCCGCATCGCTGCCTGCGGGCTCGTCACGACGTCGTCGGCCGCGACGCGCAGCCCCAGCGAAGACAGGTGCTCCGCCACGGTGGCGTCGGTCCGCGAGGCGTTGTTGGTGATGTAGCCGAGCCGGCGCCCTTCGTCCTGAGCGCGATTGAGACTGTCGACGGCGTGCGGCAGCGCGCCCGGCCCCGCGTACACGACGCCGTCGAGGTCAGCGAGGACGACGTCGACGCCTTCGAGGGGAGACGTCTCCTGCTTACGCCCGAAGATCACCGCGGGTCCTCCGGCGCATCCGCGTCGGACTCCTGGGCAGCAGAGGCCCCGTCCGCGACGTCGACGGCAACCTCATCGACCTCCACCGCGTCGTCCACGATGTCGGCGACGGGGATGACCCCGGATGCCACATCCACAGCGCCTTCGTCATCGATCAGGTCGATCTCCTCGACGACGATGACCTCTCGGTCGGCGACGCCGGAGGCGGCGTCGAGGGCGTCCGCGGCGACCTCGGCGCGCCGCTCCCACTCCGCTGCCTCCTCGAGGCGGCCCAACTCCTCGAGAACCGCAGCGCGCGCGGAGAACAACGCAGGACTCCACTCGAAAGCCCGATCCGGATCGGCTTCAGGGATCTCGAGTTCCTGCAGGGCACGATCCGTCTGTCCGAGATCGAGGCGGGCCCCCGACATCGCGATCGCGAGTTGGACGCGTACCGGCACCGACAGCGTCGCGCGATCGACAGATCGCCCCTCCTCGAGCGCGCGGTCAGGTCGCCCGACCCCCCGTTCGCTGTCGACGATCAGCGGCAGCTGCTCATCCGAGCCGGTGATGCGACGGTGGGTGCGCAGCTCGCGCAGCGCCAGCGCGAAGTCGCCGACCGCGTAGGCCGTGATTGCCACGGTCTCGCGGACGACGCCGACCCGACCGGCGCTGCGGGACGCGGCCAGGGCATGCTGGTGAGCCAGGGCAGGGTCCTCGTCGATGAGACGTGCTGCCATGGCGAGGTGCCGAGCGACGTTCTCCGCGTTGTCCTTGCTCAGCGTCTTCAGCTCGTTGCGCGCGGCACCCGGCAGGTCCCACGCGGTGATCTCTTCGGGGATCTCCGGCCCGCGTTCCCGACGGTCCTGGGGCGGCCGCGTCGCACGAGAGTCTTCGCGGTCGAAACGTCGGGGCGCACCGGCCCCGGGCCGACGGTCACCGGTCGGGCGACGGTCGCCGGCCGAGCGACGGTCACCCCCGCCGAAACCGCGCGAAGCACCGTCGCGTCGCCCGCCGCCGGGAGCCTCACCGTCACGGCGCGGACGACCAGTGCCACGAACGTCGCGATCGAAAGAACGCTGCGGGCGCCCCTCACCGTCGCGACGGAACGGACGGTCGCCGTCGCGCGCCGAGCGACCCGCGCCCTGGCTGTCCCGACGGAACGGGCGCTCACCCTCACGTGGCGGTCGTCCCTCAGCGTCACGTCGGAACGGACGGTCGCCGTCCCGCGCAGGACGACCCGATGCCTTACCATCACGACGGAAAGGCCGATCACCCTCACGCGCAGGACGACCCGACGCCTGACCATCACGACGGAAAGGCCGATCACCCTCACGCGCAGGACGACCCGACGCCTGACCATCACGACGGTACGGGCGATCACCGTCGCGGGGCGGACGGCCGTTGCTATCGCGGCGGAAAGGGCGGTCGCCGTCACGTCGCGCAGGACGATCTCCCCGGGCGCCTCCGTCCGAGGATGATCCACGACCGGAGGCGCGACCCGCCGAGCGTCCTTCGTTGCCCTTGCGATCGTTCGCGTCGTCCGTCGACATGACAGTCCTCCTCGGGAAAATCTACCCGTAAATGCGAAATGGC
>NZ_LDRT01000106.1 GCF_001476655.1 Microbacterium testaceum
GTTCGAGAAGTCGTACGACAGGACGGGGCTCGGCGTCGCGGCGAAGGCGGGGGCGGCGCTCAGGGTGAGCGATCCCGTCGTCAGGGTCGCGGCGACCAGGAGCGCCAGGGGGCGGTGCAATCGCAAGATCGTCTTCTTCCTAGAGGGAGGGCCGAGGTGCGCGGCCGAGGGAGGGAACAAATGCCGGCCGCAGCGAGCGCGTCGATCGCGGGTGCCGCGAGCGGGAGGCGGAGCGTGGTGTGCCGAGCGCGGGGGCGCCGCGGACGCGCCGTCGTCGAGGGGTGGGCGGCTCGTTCCGGCGGGGAATCGGTCGAGCGCGAAGTCGCTGTGCGTCGTCATCGACGCCCCTTTCCGGTTCGTCGTCGAACCTCAGCGTCCCGGGTGGTGACCAGGAGTGCGAACGGTGGCACCCCCAAGATAGCCAAACGTGTTCGCGCTAACAAGTCCCGGACGGCATCCGTTTCCGGCGACGACAGAGGGGGTCCGGAACGCCCTGTGGCATCCCGAACCCCCTGTCGAGGCGTCGACTCAGGCGAGCAGCGGGACCGCGCCCACGAGCACGCCGACGGCGAGCATGACGAGCGAGACGATCGTCGCGCGCCACAGCACCTTCTTGTGGTGGTCGCCGAGGTTGACGCCGGCGAGCGAGACGAGCAGCAGGATCGCGGGGACGAGCGGGCTCTGCAGGTGCACCGGTTGACCGGTGATCGACGCACGCGCCATCTCGACCGGGGAGATGCCGTAGTTCGCGGCGCTCTCGGCGAGCACGGGGAGGATGCCGAAATAGAACGCGTCGTTCGACATGAAGAACGTGAACGGGATCGACAGCACGCCGGTGATGACGGCGAGGAACGGGCCCATCGACGAGGGGATCACCTCGGTGATCCACGCGGCCATCGCGGTGACCATGCCGGTGCCGTTGAGGACGCCGACCAGCACGCCGGCGGCCAGCACCATCGACACGACCCCGACGATGCTCGGGGCGTGCGCGACGATCTCGTCGGCCTGGCCGCGCAGCTTCGGGAAGTTCACGATCAGGGCGAGGGCGGCGCCGACCATGAACACGAACGCGAGCGGGAAGATGTCCATCACCAGCAGCACCATCACCGCGACGGTCAGCACCAGGTTGAACCAGATGAGCTTCGGTCGAAGGGTCGCGCGGTTGGGGTCGAGCATGGTGTCGGCCATCGCGGTGTCGGCGACATCGACCAGCTGCGGGGCGGAGATGGCGTCGCGACCGCCGCGCACCGTCACGATGTTGCCCGTGCGCAGCGAGGCCGCGGCACCGGGCTTCGGCTCCGCGCCCCGCACCAGCGAGGGCCCGCCCAGGCGCCCGAAGCCGCCGGGGGTGTCGAGCTTCGAGGTGTCGACGACGCCCGCGAGGCGCTTGCGCTCGGCGAGACCCAGGAACCAGGCGAAGGCGAGCGAGACGACGAGCCCCGCGGCGAGCGAGGGGATCATCGGCACGAACACGTCGGTCGGCTGCAGGCCGAGCGCCGTGGCGGCGCGGACGGTCGGACCGCCCCACGGCACGATGTTGAGCGTGCCGTTCATCAGGCCCGCGACGCAGGTGAGCACGACGGGGCTCATGCCCAGGCGCAGGTACAGCGGCAGCATCGCGGAGGTCGTGATGATGAAGGTCGTCGAGCCGTCGCCGTCGAGCGAGACGGCGCCCGCGAGGATCGCCGTGCCGAGCACGATCTTCGCCGGGTCGTCGCCCAGGAATCGGGTGATCACGCGGATGAGGGGGTCGAACAGGCCGACGTCGATCATGATGCCGAAGTACATGATCGCGAAGAGCAGCAGCGCGGCGGTCGGGGCCATCTTGCTGATCGCGTCGATCACCATGTCGCCGAGGCCGAAGCCCGCCCCGGCGATGAGGCCGAAGATCGTCGGGACGACGATGAGGGCGACCATCGGGGTCAGGCGCCGCGTCATGATCAGCGCCATGAACGACAGGACCATGAGGAAGCCGAGGGCGACGAGCACGCCGTCGGCGGGCGTGTAGGCCACCGCGTACTCGTCGGCTTCGGCCGCAAGGATCAGGGGGGTCATCGCGACTCCTTCGTCGGGACGGGCGCGTCTCTCGCGCTCTCGATGCGGTGACACTACGGACGCCGCGGCCCCGGGCGCGTGCTTGCTCGCATTGCGGGGCGTTATGCGCGTACCGTGTGTTCTGCGCATTTCGCGCACGAGGTCGTGCCGGCTCGGAGGGAGGTGCGCATGCGTTTCGCCACGCGGATGCTCCTGATCCAGGTCGCCACCCAGATCGTGGTCGTCGTGGTGTGCACCGCCGTGTTCGCGTGGCTGGGCGTTCAGCAGCTGAAGGCCGAGGCCGACTCGTCGGCGTTGAACATCGCGCGCTCGGTCGCCGAGGCCCCCGAGGTCCGCGATCTCGTCGCCGCCTATTCCGCCGGCCCCGGGACGCCGGATGCCACGGGCCTGCGCGACGGTCTGCTCCAGCGGTACGCGGTCGATGTCACCAGCCGGACACGGGGCCTGTTCGTCGTGATCACCGACGATCACGGCATCCGTCTCGCCCATCCCGATCCCGAACGCCTCGGGCAGGTCGTCAGCACGAGCTACGCCGACGCGCTCGCGGGCCGCGAGGTCGTCACGTGGGAGACCGGAACGCTCGGGGAATCGGCGCGCGCGAAGGTGCCCGTCTACGCACCCGACGGCGGCGCTCCGGTCGGCGAGGTGAGTGTCGGCTTCGAGCGGGCGAGCGTCTTCGACGACCTGCCCGCCCTCGTCGCCGGGATCGCCGTGGCCGTGGTGCTCGCCGTCGCGATCGGTGCGGCGGTCGCGCTCTTCATGCGCCGTCGCCTCGAGCGGCTCACCCTCGGCGTCCAGCCGGAGGAGCTCGTCGCACTCGTGCAGACCCAGGCCGCCGTGCTCGAGGGAGCCGACGAGGGCGTCCTCGCCGTCGATGAGGCGGGGGTCGTCCGCGTGTGCACGACCACCGCGGAGCGTCTCCTCGGGATCACGGATGCCGTCGGCCGCCCCCTCGCCGACCTCGACCTCCCGCCGGCGGTCGCGACGGCCCTCGCCGGGGCCGGGGCGAGCACGGGGCTGCCCGTCGAGGGCCGTGTCGTGTTCATCGACGTGCGTCCGGTGCGCCGCGGCGCTCGCGCGCTGGGTCGCGTGGCGGTGCTGCGCGACCGGACCGACGTCGCCGCTCTCTCGGGGCGGCTCGACAGCGTCCGGGCGATGGGCGACGCCCTGCGGGTCCAGCGGCACGAGAACGCCAATCGCCTCCACGCGGCCGTCGGGCTGCTCGACGCCGGGCGCACCGCCGAAGCCCGTGCGTTCCTCGCCGATCTCGTCGACCGCGGGTCGGTGGACTGGGCCGTGCCCGGCATCGACCTCGTGGGCGATGCGATGCTGCAGTCCTTCCTCGGCGCGAAGGCGCTCGCCGCGCGCGAGCGCGGAGTGATCCTCCGCGTCTCCGACGACACGTATCTCCGGGGCACCGTCGACGACGTGGAAGACGTCGTGGCCGTGCTGGGCAACCTCGTCGACAATGCCGTGACCGCCACGGCATCCGGCCCCGAACCCCGCGAGGTCGAGGTCGCGGTGCTCGGTGACGGCGATGCGATCGTGCTCACCGTGGCCGATACCGGCGGGGGCATCTCCGACGTCGAGGCCGCTTTCGCCCCGCGCGAGCGCGACGACGATCCGGCGGCGGTGCACGGTCTCGGCATCGGGCTGCCGCTCTCGCGCGAGTTCGCGCGGCGCCGCGGGGGAGATGTCTGGGTCGTCGACCCGGGCGGGGACGGTCACGGGGCCGTCGTCGCCGCGCGTCTGCCCGGAGTCCTGCGAGGAGAGAACGAATGACCGACATCCGCGTCCTCGTCGTCGACGACGACTTCCGTGTGGCGGGGCTGCACCGTGACGCCGTCGCCGCGCGCCCCGGCTTCGTGGCGCTCGAACCCGCGCGCACGGTGGGAGAGGCGCGCGTCGCGCTCGCCGCGCACCGACCCGATCTCCTTCTCGCCGACGTCTATCTGCCCGACGGCGACGGTGTGGAACTGGTCCGCTCGGCCGGGATCGACGCGTTCGTCCTGTCGGCGGCGACGGATGCCGAGACTGTCCGTCGCGCGTTCACCGCCGGTGCTCTCGCGTACCTGGTGAAGCCGTTCGACACTCGCGTGCTGGCGGAGCGTCTCGACCGGTACGCCCGCTACCGCAACCTCCTCTCGAGCGCCCGGCCGCTCTCGCAGGATGACATCGACCGCGCGGCATCCGTCCTGCGCGGAGAACGCGAGGGTCCCTCGCTCGCGCGCTCGGCGACCGAGCAGACGGTGCTCGCGGCGCTCGGCGGAGACGAGGCGTCCGCCTCGGAGGTGGCCGAACGCATCGGCGTCTCACGGGCGACGGCGCAGCGCCACTTGACGGCACTCGCCGAACGCGGTCTGGTGCAGGTCAGCCTGCGCTACGGCTCGACCGGCCGCCCCGAGCACCGCTTCCGCGCCGGTGCGTGACCCGCGGTAGGGCCGTCACGGGGGTGGCGGGAGGTGGCCGAGCTCGTCGAAGCCACCGGGGTGAGACGGTCCCGGTTCCTTCGACATGCTCAGGGTCTCGGAGCGTCTCACGCCTCCAGCACCACCCATCCGCGCGGTCCGAGCTCCACACACCCGTTCGCCGGCATCCCGTCGCCGGCGACCACCGCTCGCCCGTCCGCGACCGGCAGCGACACCGGCTCGTCGCCGATGTTCAGCGCGACCACGACCGCGTCGTCGCCGATCGCTGTCCGCAGCGCGAGAGCGGTGTTCGCGACCTCGATCACGTCGGTGTGGGCTCGCCAGAGCCACGGCTTCCGGCGGCGGAGCGCGACGAGCGCGCGGTGCGCGTCGAGGATCCGCTCGTCCCCGTGCGCCTCCTCCGGGAGAGCGGGGAATGCCGGCCGTACCGCGTCGTCGCCGCCGACGCGCTCTTCTTTGACGCCCGTCCACCCGAACTCGTCGCCCGCGTACACCGACGGCGTCCCGGCGACCGTGAACAGTACCGAGAGCGCGTGCGGCACGAGGTCGGGACCCACGGCCGAGGCGATCCGCGTCACGTCGTGATTGCCGACGAACGTCTGCGGCACGAAGGTCCTCAGCATCTCGTCGTGCCTCTCGATCGCGTGGCTCAGCTCGAAGAGGTTGCGGTCGGCGATGCCGTGCCAGACGCCCTGCCACAGCTCGTACTGCGTGAGCGCGTCGATCGTCGACTCCCGCACGATCTCCGCCGCGTCGCCGTGGATCACCTCGCCGAGGAACCACGACTCGGGGAATCGCTCGCGCACGCGGGGGAGCACCTCCGCCCAGAACGACGACGGCACCGCGTAGGCGGCATCCAGGCGCCACCCGTCGATACCGCGCTCGAGCCAGTGGCACATGACCTCGACGACGAGGTCGACGACCGCGGGGGAGGAGTGGTCGAGTGCGACGAGCGCGTCGTGTCCCTCGAACACCTCGGCGTCGAACCGTCCGTCGACCCAGCGCCCCCGGAACAGGCTCGGCCCGTTCTCGTCGAGGTCGCGGAAGGCCGCGTGCCCGCGCCCCACATGGTTGAACACGCCGTCGAGCAGGATCCGGATGCCGCGCTCCCGCGCCGCAGCGACGAGCCGGGCGAAATCCTCCTCGTCGCCGAGACGCGGGTCGATGCGGAAATGGTCGACGGTGTCGTAGCCGTGGGTCTCGGACGCGAAGACCGGCCCCAGCAGCAGACCGTTCAGGCCCAGCTCGATGACGTGATCGAGCCACGGCTCGAGGCGGTCCAGTCGGTGCGCGGGCGCGGCATCCGGGCCCTCGTTCTCGCGGATCGGTGCACCGACGAAGCCGAGGGGGTAGACGTGCCACCAGATCACGTGTTCGGGCCAGGAGGGCATGGGGTGACCGTACCTCGTCACGCGCGCGGGCCTGCCGGGGTTGCGCGGGGCGGGCGAAGTCGCAGGGAGCGATCGCTGCCGATGAAACTCCGTCGCCGGCGAGTGCGTCGGCGTTCCGGGTTGTGGACTACTGGACCGAACCCATCCGCGCCCACAGCGCCGCCGCCTGCGTGCGGCTCTCGACGCCGAGCTTGGTCAGCACGCGTCCCACGTGCGTTTTCACCGTCGGGAGCGAGAGAAACAGCTGCGCCGAGATCTCGGCGTTCGACGCCCCTCGGGCCACGGCCTCGGCGACCTCCCGCTCGCGGGGCGTCAGTGACGCGAGAGCCTCGCGCTCGGCCGCGGTCGGCAGGCGGGTGTGGTCGGCGGCGAGTCGCATGACCTGGTCGAGCACCCCCGGGGCGAGAACCGAGCGACCGGATGCCGCCGCCCGCACGGCCGCGACGAGTTCGGCGGGCGGGGCGTCCTTGAGCAGGAACCCCCGCGCCCCCGCACGCAGTGCCCGAACGACGTCCTCGTCGGCGTCGAACGTCGTCAGCACGATGATCGCGCGGGATGAATCGGTGGCCACCTCGCGCGCGGTCGCGGTGAGTCCGTCACAGCGTGGCATCCGGATGTCCATCAGGACCACGTCGGGCCGATGCCGCGCGATGACCGCTTCCGCCTCGAGACCGTCCGAGGCCTCACCGATCACGCGGATCCCGCGGTCGGTTCCGAGGACGAGGCGCAGGCCCGCGCGAACCTGCGGGTCGTCGTCGACGACGACCACCGAGATCTCCTCTCCGGCACTCATGCGACGCTCCACGGCAGGACCACGTGCACGCGGTGCTCGGCGGGCCCCGCGGTGACGACGGCCGTTCCGCCCACCGTTCCCGCGCGCTCCTCGATGCCCACCAGTCCGAAACCGCGCGACCCCGACGGCGCGTCCGACACGGGATTGGCGACGTCGATCTCGAGGCGCTCCGCGGCGACCCCGGTGAGGCGCAACGTGACGGGCGCACCGGGCGCGTGGCGGCGCGCGTTCGTCAAGCACTCCTGAACGATCCGGTAGGCGTGTCGCCCGATCGCGGGAGCGAGCGTCGTGAGGTCGACCTCGATGCGCGCGTCGACGTCGTCCTCCGCGGCGAGCAGGTCGTCGAGGTCGGCGAGCGTGGGCTGCGGACTGTCGGGGTCCACGGCATCCGGGTCGCGAACGACGGCGAGGATGCCCCGCAACTCGCCGAGCGCGCCGCGGGCGTTCTCGTGCACGGTCTCGACGGCCGCCGCCCGCTCGAGGTCGTCCAGGTCATCGCGATAGCGCAGGGCGCTCGCGTGCATCGCGGTGAGCGACAGCCGGTGCGCGAGCACGTCATGCATCTCCCGCGCGATGCGGGTGCGCTCGTGGTCCCGCGCGGCGGCTTCGCGCAGGCGCTGCTCCTTCTCGGCGAGGACCGCTCGCTCGCGCAGAGACACGACCAGGGCGCGTCGCGCACCGACCGAGACGCCGACGGCGACGGTGGCCGCGAGCACGACGACGAGGATCGCGAGGATGAGAGCGATCTCGCCGATCTGTGCGGGCCGGTCGAGCAGGTCGAAGCCGGTCAGCCCGATCGCGGCGATCGCGGCGATCCAGACCGACACCGCGGCCGCGATCTCGCCGGGGCGACGGCGGGTGGCGAGCGATGCCAGCGCGAGGAGGGCGGCGGGCGCCGCGAGAGACGACACGGCGCCGCCGAGGGCCAGCACCACCGCAACGACGAGAGGCGCGCGGCGGCGGAAGGGCACGACGACGAGAGCCGCCACGCCCACCGCGAGGTCGAGGGCGACGAGACCGCCGAAGCGGGGCGAGCCGGCGTCCGCGCCGAGGTCGACGCTGAAGCCGACGTTGATGACGAAGAAGAGCACGCCCGCGGTGGCGACCGCGGCGAGGCGCCAGGCCTCGCCCCGGAAAGTACCGCGGGGAGGGGGTGGGGAAGCTGTCATGTCGGCGAGCCTAGGGAGCTCGTCGGCTCGCCCGGATCGTCCGAAGGTCGCACGCTCACGCTCGCACCCGGTCCTCGGGCAGCGCGAACCTCTCGAGGTCGAGCGCGCGAGCGCGGGCCGTCTCGACCGCTGCCGAGACGGCCCCGATGGAGACGATGTCGGCGCCGAGCGTCGAGGCGACGATCCGCGGCGCCGGAAGATGCAGTGAATCGGGCAGGGCTTCGATCGCCGCGGCGATGATCGGTCCCGCCCCCGCGGCGATCGCCCCCGACACCACCACGCGTTCCACGTCGAAGAGGCTGCCGAAGGTCGCCGCCACCCCGGCGAGGGCCGGACCCACCTCGCGCGCCACGGCGAGGGCCCCGGAGTCGCCCGCGGCCGCGAGATCGAGCACCGTCTTGGCGTCGAGGGCGGCGGGATCGAGCTCTCGCAGCGCGCTCTCCGCCGGGAGGCTTCCGGATGCCAGCGCCGCCCGCGCCGCGGCGACGCACCGCGGGGCGAGGCCCCACGCGCTGCCGACGCCCTCTACCCGGTCGAAGGCCACGGTCTCGCCCGCCCCGCCATGCGCGCCGCGGAGGAGGTGACCGTCGACGCTGATCCCCGCCCCGAAGCGCTCTCCGGCGAGGAGGGCGACGAAGTCGTCGCAGCCCCTGGCGGCTCCGTGCGTCCGCTCGGCCACGGCGGCCAGGGTGGCGTCGTTCTCGACGCGCACGACGGGTGCCCACGCGGCGAAGGTGTCGACGAAGTCGGGGTTCATGCGCGCCCAGAAGCCGTCGTGGTGCACGGGGGAGCGCCCCGCACGGTCGACCGGTGCCGGCACGCCGACGCACAGCGCGACGATGTCCTGACGCGAGCGCCGCGCCCGCTTGAGGGTCGCGTCCACCGTCGCCTCGGCGGCGCGGCGGCGTCGCTCGGGGGAGTCGAGCTCGGGGTCGACGGTGAGCCGCGAGGTCGCGAGGGTCGAGCCGCGGAGGTCGGCGACCGTGGCCGTCAGGTGTCCCCGCCCGGCGTCGACTCCCACGACGGTGCCCGCGTCGGGCTGGAAGGCGAAGCGGCGTGCGGGGCGACCCTTCGAGTACTCGCCGACCGCGCGGGCGTTGGGCATCTCCGCGAGCAGTCCGCGGGCGGTGAGCTCGTCGACGACGTCGATCGCCGTCGAGCGCGTCAGCCCGACCGCCGCGATCACGTCGCTGGCGGTGAAGGCCTCCTCGTCCCAGACGCGGCTGAGCACCGCGTCGAGATTGTGACGGCGTAGCGACGGCGTCGTCGTCATGGCATCCATCGGCACTCTTGACCCCCCTGAGTTCTCCTGCAATACTGCCTGCACGACATTGATTTGGCGAGTAGATTTACTGCTCGTCGCAACATATTCGCAGAGCGGCGGAGGAGGATCCAGGTGTCGACGAAGAGCAGAGCGGGCCGACGATGGCTCGCGGCGACAGCGGTGGGGGTGCTCGGAGCGGCCATGCTGGCGGGCTGTTCCAGCGACGGACGCGAGACCATCCGCTTCACCTTCAGCAAGCGGGAGGCGCTCGCGTTCATGAACGACGTGGTCGCCGAGTACAACGCCTCGCAGGACAAGGTGCGCGTCGAGATGGACAGCTCCGGCGTCGACGTCGTCTCGGCAAGCTTCGTCCGCGGGAACCCGCCCGACATCATGCTCGCGAACTACAACTACGAGGTCGCGAGATTCGTCCAGCGCTGCGCCCTCACCGATCTGGCCGGCACCGAGGCCGCCGCGACCGTCCGCGACGACCTGCAGCCACTCATGAACCAGTACGGCTCGTGCGAGGGGCGCACGAGCGCGTTGCCGTACTCGGTCATGGCGGCGTCCGTCATCTACAACACGCAGATCTTCGAGCAGCTCGGTCTTCCGGTCCCCACCACCTGGGACGAGCTCCTCCGGGTGTCGGACGCCCTGAAGCAGAACGGAATCACACCGTTCTACGGCACGTTCAAAGACGACTGGACCGTCGCCCAGGGCTGGTACGACTACGCGGTCGGCGGCTCTGTGGACGTCGTCGACTTCTTCGACGCACTCGCGGCCGAGGGCGACCAGGTCGGACCCTCGTCGTCGGTGTCGTTCGAGAAGGACTTCACCGAGCCGATGAACCGCATGCTCCAGCTCGCGCAGAACTACACGAATCCGGATGCCGAGAGCCGGGCCTACGGCGACGGCAACCTCGCGTTCGCCCAGGGTGACGCGGCCATGTACCTGCAGGGTCCGTGGGCGCTGGGGGAGATCGCGAAGACCGCGCCCGACCTGCCCGTCGGCACGTTCCCCCTCCCCATGACCGACGATCCCGGCGACCTCGCGGTGCGCGTGAACATGGACCTCGCGGCGATGATCCCCGAGGCGTCCCGGCACCAGGATGCCGCCCGCGACTTCCTCGAGTACCTCTACCAGCCGCGCATCATCGAGGCCTACAACGAGTCCCAGCTCGGGTTCGCCCCGACGAAGGACGCTCCCGCGCCCAGCGATCCGCGCGTCGCGGGGATGATCCCGTACTACGAGGAGGGACGCATCTACCAGGGCGCCTCGGTCCTCGTGCCCAAGACCATCCCGACCTTCAACTACGCCCAGGCGATGATCTTCGGCGCCTCGCCCGAGAGCACCCTGCGCACCATGGACGAGGACTGGTCGCGGCTCGCCTTCCGCCAACCGCCCGCCTCGAGTACCGACGCCGCGGCGTCCGCACCCGGCGAGGAGGCCGCGCGATGAGTACCACCACCACGATCGTCACGGGTGGGAAGGCGACCGCGCGTCGCAGCACCCGCCGCGTCGAGCCGATCTACTACTTCTTCCTGCTGCCGACGCTCGTGCTGTTCACGCTCGCGATCACGGTGCCAGGGATCATCGGGATCTTCTTCAGCTTCACCGACTCGATCGGCCTGGGGGAGTGGCACTTCACGGGGCTGACCAACTACATCGCGATCTTCAGCGACCCCGCGATCCTGCAGAGCTACCTGTTCACCTTCGGGTTCTCGGTCGCGACGGTCATCGTCGTCAACGTCGCGGCTTTCCTTCTCGCGGTCGGCCTGACCGCGCAGATCCGCTTCAAGAAGGCTCTGCGCACGGTCTTCGTCATTCCGATGGTGATCTCCGGCATCATCATCGCCTACGTCTTCAACTTCCTCTTCAGCAACTCCGTCCCCGAGGCGGGGGCCGCCTTCGGCATCCCGTGGCTCGAGACGAGCCTGCTCGCCAACCCCGACCTCGCGTGGGTCGCGATCGTCATCGTCACCGCGTGGCAGGCGATCCCGGGCACGCTGCTCATCTACATCGCGGGGCTGTTGTCGGTGCCCGGCGACGTCTACGAGGCCGCCGGTCTCGACGGGGCCAGCAAGACGCAGCAGCTGCTGCGCATCACGTTGCCGCTCGTGGCCGGGTATGTCGTCATCAACGTCATTCTGGGTTTCAAGGGCTTCCTCAACGCCTACGACATCATCGTGGGCCTCACCGGCGGAGGTCCCGGCACCGCGACCCGCAGCGTCGCGATGTCGATCATCCTCGGCTTCAACGGCGGCGACTACGCCTACCAGATGGCGAACGCAGCGCTCTTCTTCCTCGTCGCCATCGTCATCTCGCTCCTCCAGCTCTCCCTCACCCGGGGAAGGAACACCCTGTCATGACCGCTCTCAACCAGCCCGCGCTCGCCTCCGAGCAGGCCGAACTGTCCCTCCCCGTAGTGCCGCGTCCGCGGTCCCGCTTCCGCCGCGTCGGGACGGAGCGCATCAACTGGTCGACGACGACCATCCTCGTGCTCTGCTCTCTCACCGTGCTGCTGCCGCTGTACGTGACGATCTCGATGGCGCTGAAGAGCGGAACGCAGGTCGTCGACGGCAACGCGTTCTCGTTCCCCTCGCCCATCAGCTTCGACGGGTTCGTCCAAGCGTGGACGCTCACGAAGTTCCCGGTGGGCTTGGCGATCTCGCTGCTTGTCACCGCCGGCACGGTCGTGGCGACGATCATCCTCGCGGCGTTCGCCTCCTACGCGATCGCCCGCAACTGGGATCGCAAACTGTTCCGCTATTCGTTCTTCTACCTGCTCGCGGCGATGTTCATCCCGTTCCCCGTCGTGGCTCTGCCGCAGATCCAGCTCACCGGTCGCGTCGGGCTCGACAACCCCGTCGGCGTGATCCTTCTCGCCACGATGTTCCAGCTGAGCTTCAGCGTGCTGCTGTTCACCGCGTTCCTGCGCTCGATCCCGCTCGAGCTCGAAGAGAGTGCCCGGATCGACGGCGCGACCACCTGGCAGACCTTCTGGCAGCTGATCTTCCCCCTGCTCGCCCCGATGAGCGCGACCGTCGGCATCTTCGCGTTCCTCTACGCCTGGAACGACTTCATGATGCCCTCGCTCATCATCAGCGACCCGGCCCTGCAG
The DNA here is from genome assembly GCF_001476655.1 of Microbacterium testaceum. Classification (GTDB taxonomy): domain Bacteria; phylum Actinomycetota; class Actinomycetes; order Actinomycetales; family Microbacteriaceae; genus Microbacterium; species Microbacterium testaceum_C. The sequence continues at coordinate 12,223 of NZ_LDRT01000106.1, forward strand.
ACGCTCCCCGTGCGGCAGAACCTCTTCCAGACGCAGTTCAGCAACAACTACAACGTGGCCTTCGCCTCGTACCTCATGGCCATGGCCCCCGCGATCGTCGCCTACCTGTTCACCCAGCGATGGGTGATGGCGGGCGTCACGCAGGGCGCCATCAAGGGCTGACAGATCACCCACCCGAAAGGACTCCCCGTGACCACCCCTGCCCCTTCCGTGCAGACCCGCGATCTCTCCGCCGCCCCCGACTGGTGGCGCCAGGCCGTGGTGTACCAGGTGTACCCCCGCAGCTTCGCCGACACCGACGGCGACGGCCTCGGCGACATCCGCGGGATCGCCTCACGCGTGCCGTACCTCGCCGAACTGGGCGTGGATGCCATCTGGCTCAGCCCCTTCTACCCCTCCGACCTCGCCGACGGAGGTTACGACGTCGCCGACTACCGCGACGTCGACCCGAAGCTCGGCACCCTGGCCGACATGGACGAGCTCATCGCGCAACTGCACGCCCACGGCATCCGGATCGTCGTCGACATCGTGCCGAATCACACCTCGGACAAGCACGCGTGGTTCCGGGAGGCCGTCGCCGCGGGGCGCGGCTCCGCGGCCCGCGAGCGGTACATCTTCCGCGAGGGCACCGGCGTCGACGGCGTCGAGCCGCCCACCGACTGGCTGTCGGTGTTCGGCGGCTCGGCCTGGGAGCGCGTCGATGACGGACAGTGGTACCTGCACAACTTCGACGTCTCGCAGCCCGACCTCAACTGGGACAACCGCGAGGTACGCGATGACTTCCTCACGACGCTGCGCTTCTGGAGCGACCGCGGGGTCGACGGCTTCCGCATCGACGTCGCGCACATGCTGACGAAGGACCTCAGCGAGCCGCTGCCCTCCCGCGCCGAGCTCGACGCCCTCCCGCAGGACGGCTCCCACCCGATGATCGACCGCGACGATGTGCACGAGGTCTACGCCGAGTGGCGCGCGGTCTTCAACTCGTACGACCCGCCGCGCACCGCCGTGGCCGAGGCATGGGTGCACCCCTCGCGCGTGCCGCTGTACGCGAGTGCCGAGAGCCTCGGCCAGGCCTTCAACTTCGACCTCCTCGAGGCCGACTTCGACCCCGCGCAGTTCCGCCGGATCGTCGCCGACAATCTCGCGCTGGCAGCCGAGTCGGGCTCGTCGACCACGTGGGTGCTGTCGAACCACGACGTCGTGCGCCACGCCACGCGGTACGGGCTCCCGGATGCCGAGCGCGGCGCCGACGGGCGCCCCACCCTCAAGCACGGCAACGAGTGGCTGCTCTCGGGCGGCCAGTCGCCCGCGCTCGACGCCGGGCGCGGCGAGCGACGCGCCCGTGCCGCGGCGACCTTCGTGCTCGGCCTCCCGGGCTCGGCGTACCTGTATCAGGGCGAGGAGCTGGGTCTGCACGAGGTCGCCGAGATCCCCGATGCCGAGCGCCAGGACCCGACGTTCTTCCGGAGCCCCGGCGTCGATCAGGGGCGGGACGGATGCCGTGTCCCTCTGCCCTGGGCGGAGGAGGGCACCTCGTTCGGCTTCGGTGCGAACGGCGCTCACCTGCCCCAGCCGGAATGGTTCGGCACGTACGCCGTCGACTTGCAGGACGGCGACCCGGCTTCGACGCTGTCGCTGTATCGCCGCGCACTCGACCTGCGGCACGCGCTGCAGACCGACGAGCAGCTGGAGTGGATCGAGACCGGCCGCGCCGATGTCGTGGCGTTCGAGCGCCCGAACGGGTGGACGGTCGTGACGAACTTCGGCGCGGTGCCCGCCGCGCTCCCCGCGGGTGAGGTGCTGCTGTCGAGCTCCCCGCTCGAGGGCGATGCCCTGCCCGGCGAGACCACGGTCTGGCTCCGCCGCGCCTGACTCGAGCGGCTCCGGCCCCGGCTCCGCGCCATGCCGGGGCC
>NZ_LDRT01000107.1 GCF_001476655.1 Microbacterium testaceum
CCCCCACCGCCCCCGCCCGCACGGCCTCGGCCGCGCCGTCGGCGATCGCCGTCACGAACGCCGCGTCCGCTCGAAGCTCGTCGTACTCCATCGCGGCCTCCCCGCGCAGCAGGGCGGTGAGCGCCCGCCACTCCACCTCGTATCCGTCGCGACGGTCGATCGGGTACACCGTCTGCACCCCCTGCGCGTCACGGACCGTCGTGCGGGCACCGCCGACGTGCACGAAGGGCGGGGGGAACTCGACCTCGACGCGGGCACCGGCGGTGGCGACGCTCACCCGCCAGAGCGAATCGGCCCCCTCGGGCAGCATCACGGTCGTGAACCGCACCAGGGCACCGTTCGCGCGCAGTGCGAGATCGAAGCCGATCGGTGGCACGGGCCGCGCCCAGAGCACCTCCGGAACGCCCGGAACGAGGTCGCGGACGAGCGGGAGATCGTGGACGCCGAGCCCGGCCACGAGCTGGCGCACGATGAGCGCACTCTGCTCCGGGTCGTCGAGATCGAGCGGCGGGCGCTTCGCGGGTGGCACCGCGGGGAGGGGAGCACCCATCGTGAGCGCGTGGTACCGGTCGTTGGGCGAGAGGCACAGCGTGACCGTGACGGAGGAGATGCGCCCCTCGAGGGCGTTGAGATGGTGCGTCGCCCGCACCCACGCGGGGTCGAAGAGGTGGTTCGTGCCGACCACGAGCAGGGCGCCGACCGCCGCGCACTCGGAGACGAGACGTTCGGCGTCTTCGGCGGTGTCCGCGAGCGGCTTCTCGCAGAAGATCGCCCGGCGTCCGGCGGCCAGACTCGCCCGTACGTGCTCCGCGTGGAGGGCGGGGGGACTGCAGATCGCCACGACATCCACCTCGGGATCGGCGAGCAGCTCGTCGACGCCTGCGGAGGCCCGCGCGCCGAACCGCTCGGCGATCTGAGCGGCGCGCCCGCTCCCGGCATCGCTGACGTGCACGAGCCGGAAGTCCCCGCCCAGCCGGGCGAGCGTCGGTGCATGCAGCGCGGCGACACCGGGACCCGATCCGATGATGCCCACGCCCCACGTCATGTCGGCCCCCTCGCCTACTTCAGCACGATTTATGCCGAAGTTGTCACGTCACGAACTATAGATGACGAGATTCGAGCAGGACAGAGCCGCTCTTATGTGAAGATCAACCCATGGCCAACGTGTCCACCCTCCGCTTCGGCGCCCAGACCGACGAGGTCACGAGCCTCTTGCGCATCGTCAACATGGTCCGCCTCGGCGAAGCCGTGACCCGCCCCGAGATCGGCCGCGTCACGGGCCTCGGGCGCGGAGTCGTCGCCCAGCGCGTCGACCGCGCCGTCGAGATGGGCTTCCTGGAGGACGCCGAGTACGCGCCCTCGTCCGGCGGGCGAGCGCCCCGGACCCTCCGTTTCCGCGCCGAGCGGGGCCGCATCGTCGTGTGCGCTCTCGGCGGCCTGCACATCCACGTCGGTGTGACCGACCTCGACGGCGAGATCCTCGCCGAGGACCACCGGGTCTGGGATATCTCACGCGGCCCCGAAGAGACACTGACCACGGCGACAGCGATGGTCGACGACCTCCTCTCCGCGGGAGACGGAACCCCCGTCTGGGCGATGGTCGTGGGCCTGCCGGGTCCCGTCGACTTCGAGACCGGTCGCCCCGTCGCCCCGCCGATCATGCCCGGCTGGAACGGCTACGACGTGCGCGGCGCGTTCGAGGCGCGTTACGACGCCCCCGTCTGGGTCGACAACGACGTGAACCTCCTCGCCGCCGGCGAGCGCGCCCGCCGCGACGAGAGCGTCGACCTCATCTACTGCAAGGTCGGCACGGGGATCGGTGCGGGACTCGTCTCGCACGGACGCCTCCACCGGGGCGCGAACGGCGCCGCGGGCGACATGGGCCACGTGCGCGTACCCGGCGCCGAGCAGGTCTGCCGCTGCGGCAAGATCGGCTGCCTCGAGGCCGTCGCCGGCGGATGGGCGCTCGTGCGCGACGCCCGCGCCGCGATCGAGAGCGGCGCCACCGGGCCCCTCGCCGAGAGCGTGGCTGCCGGAGAAGACCTCAGTCTCGAGAAGATCACCCGCGCAGCGGGCAGGGGCGACGCTCTCGCGATCTCTCTCGTGCAGGCCTCGGCCCGCCAGGTCGGCGAAGCGGTCGCCGCCCTGGTCAACATGTTCAACCCGAGCTTCATCGTGATCGGCGGAGCCGTGGCGTCGACGGGCGAGCTGTTCCTCGCCGAAGTGCGTCACCGCGTCTACGAGCTCTCGCTGCCGCTGGCCACGCGCGATCTCGCCATCAAGACGAGCGAGAACGACACGCGGGAACCGGTGCGCGGGGGCGTCGATCTCGCCCTCGAGCAGCTGTTCGAGGTGAGCCTGCCGCGATGGTTCGCCGAGGGACGGCCGACGGTGGCGGCCGTTCACGGTCTCCCCGCGTGACTTCTTCCATATTTCGACTTTAGTCGGTAGGTTGTGAGCGGAAGCGCGCCGTGGGGTGCGCTGTGACACGAGGACGTGCCCGCCATGACCCTTCCCGCTCTGCGCGACGACGCCCTGCGCGCCGCCGGGGCCACGACTCAGATCCGCCTCTCGCTGCCCTGGATCCGTTCGCTTCCCCTCGCGAGCCTGATCGACCCGGTCGTCCATCTCGACGGCGCGCGCCACGAACCCTCCCTCGTCCTCGGTGCGCGGCGAGTGCCCGCCGCGGCACTCCCCGCGGAGAAGGGCTGGTGGTACCTCCAGGATCGCGTGGCCCTGGAGATCCCGGATGCCACGACCCCCGGCATCCACGAGGTGTCGGTGTCGTTCCACCTCGAGATCCCGTACCTGCCGGCCGGGCCGGACGCGCCCCTGCGCCTGCCGTTCTTCTTCCGCCGTGAGCTCGAGACGGACGCCACCGCCACGAGCGTCTCGCTCGATGTCGGAGAAGCCGCATGAGCCTGCCCGACGGCTGGATCCTCTCCGCCAGCGCCTTCAACCTCACCCCCGCCGTGATCCGCGCCGAGCGGTCCGCCCCCGACCTGGCCCTCTCCCTCGTCGAGTACGGCATCGCCCGCGAGATCGAGATCGAGCTGGGCCAGATGTGGCGCGGCTTCCCCGCTCCCCCGACCGTCGAGGTCGAGACCTTTCGCGATCGGCTCGCCGCCGCGGGCGGGAGGGTCAGCATCGTCGGGGTCAGCATCGACGAGTTCGACCGCGGGCGACGGCGAACGGATGCCGAGCGCCGGGCCTTCCTCGAACCGCAGCTGCGCGCGGCGGCCGCGGTCGGGGCGCGCGGGGTGAGACTGCCGATCGGTCAAGCGGGAGCGCTGCTCGACGACCTGGTGCCGCTGCTGGAAGAGCTCGACCTCGTGCTGTACGAGGAAGTGCAGGGCCACGAGACTCCGGCCGCGCGCCCCGCGGCGTACGAGCGCATCGCCGCGCTCGACACCCCGCGCGTGCGACTGCTGCTCGACATCAGCATGCTCATGCCGGCGCTGCCGGTGACCTACCTCGATCAGCTCGAGCGGGGCGGCATCCCGACCGCTCTCGTGCGGCGCCTCCGCGACGAGTGGCGCGACCCGGCGACCCACGACGCGGTGCTCGACCTCCTGCACGGCGGAGGCGTCCCCGGTCCCGTGCACACCCTGTACATGAACCTGCTCGTGCGCTTCGGGCGCGCGCAGGTCGCCGATCTGGCATCCGTCCTCCCCCTCCTGGGTGCGGTGCACCTGAAGTTCTGGGACCTCGACGACGCCGACCACCGACTCTCCGACCCCCTTCGCGACGTGGGCAGCGCCCTCGCCGCGACGGGCTTCACCGGCACGCTCTGCAGCGAGTGGGGCGGCCAGGAGTGGCTCGACGACGACCCGTGGGAGATGACCTCGCGTCATCTCTCCCTGGCCGCCACCGTCCTCTCCGACCCCTCACCCGCGGCGTGAGTCGCCAAGATGTGTCGCCCCGAGCGGGCTCGCGGCGACACATCTTGGCACCTCACGCGTTCGAACACTCGCAGAAGGAGCACCGCATGACCGACCGACCCATCAAATGGAGCTACATGGACCACTGGCGGGCCAACGGCCCCGCCGGGCCCTACGACCAGTGGCAGTCCAGGCTGGCGATGAAGCGCTTCCTGCAGCAGGTCGCCGCCGTCGGCTTCGACGCGATCGACACCTTCGACTTCCGCATCTGGCAGATTCTCGAGCAGTACGGCTCGGTCGCGAACTACCAGGAGTTCGTGCAGGAGCAGGGCCTCGAGCGCATCGTCAACACGTTCCACGGCGTCTACTACTCCCCCGACCGCTACGCGCCCGAGGTCCCCGCGACCCACGGCACGATCCTCGAGGACTTCCAGCGCACGCTCGACATGTGGTCGGGCATCCAGCTCGACAACATCATCGTGATGCCCGGGTCCCGCTCCTTCGACGAGGCAGGCGTCTCCGACGACGGGCTCAAGCACGCCGCCGACATCTGGGGCAAGGTCGGCGAACTCACGCAGCAGTACGGCGTCAACCTCAGCTGCCACCACGAGTTTTACGCCGGCATCCGCACGCGCGACCAGATCGACCGCTTCTACTCCTACGCCGACCCGCGCTACGTGAAGTTCTTCGTCGACACCGCGCAGCACTGCATCGCCGACGTCGACCCGGTCGACGTGTACGCGGCCCACCACGAGCGCGTGACGGGCTTCCACTTCAAGGACACCCGCCACAAAGACGTCAACGACGACTACCGGATGTTCCCGGATGCCGAGGTCTCGGCGAAGACGACCGAGAAGTGGTTCTACGAGATGGGCACCGACGAGGGCCTGGTCGACTTCGAGGCGATGATGCGCGCGGTGCGCGACAACGGCTACACCGGCTGGATCAGCGTCGAGCACGACAAGGCCGACAAGCTCGGCGGCGACTACGCCGAGAGCACCGCGATCTCGCGGTGGTACGCCAAGAACGTGCTGGACGGCATCTACTCCGAGGAGGTCGCACGATGAGCGACGTGCGCTGGGCCTACGCCATCAACCAGTGGGACACCAACATCGACTCGTTCGTGCGTAAGCGCGAGCACGAGCGGGCGTTCAAGACCGTGTCGATCAGCGGCTTCGCGGGCGTCGAGCTGACCGCCGAGAGCTTCGGCGCGTGGGAGCCGCTCGGCACTCCGCAGCAGCTCGCCGACCTGTACGGCTCGGTCGAGGCGTTCGGGGAGTTCCTCTCCTCGTGCGCGATCGACGCCGTGAGCAGCTACGTCTACGACCCCTCCGTCGGCTTCGAGGTCGAGATGGGCCGCGGGCCGGATCCCCTCGACCCCGCGTCAGTGAATCAGATCGTGCGCACCGCGCGGTGGTTCGCCGATGCCCTGCGCCGCCTCGGCGGGAGCGTGCTGGTCGTGCGCGCGGCGCCGTCGGCGTGGCAGACCGGCGCGCTCTCCGACGAGCAGATCGGGGTGCTCGCGACCCTGTGGAACACCGTCGGCGCGGCCATCGCCGAGGACGGCATCGCCCTCGGGCTGCACGTCGACTTCCTCTCCGCGCTGCGCCTGGGCGACGGCATCCACCGTCTGCTGGCGGCGACGGATGCCGACACCGTGGGACTCGCGATCGACACCGCCGAGCTCGCGATCGCGGGGATCGACCCCGTCGCGCTGTACCGGCGGTACCCGGACCGGGTCGTGCACGTGCAGCTGAAGGACGCCCGCGAGACGGTCGACGACGCCGAGGCGTCGACGCCGCACGCCGAGCAGTTCATCCGCACCGAGGGCGGGTCGCGCAAGATCCTGCGCTGGTTCTTCGAGCCGAGCGACGAGCGCGCGCTCGTCGACTTCGAGGGCTTCGTCGCGGCCTTGGCCGAGCACGGCTACCGCGGCTGGATCGTCGTGGAGTCCGACCAGAGCCCGCACCCCGCTGAGAGTGCGATGGTCGCCGGCTGGTACGTGCAGAAGGTGCTGCGCCCGCTCCTGGCCTGAGGCTCACCCGCGGCCGACCCCGTGAGAGCAGGGGATCGCGCCGGAACAGGACGCCGCCAGGCGCACTCATCCTGTGCTGGCGCGATCCCCTGTCGTCGTCGAGACGCGGCCGCGCGGTCGCCCGCTGCGCGACGGCGGCGATCGGCGTTCCACCGCCCGTCGAAAGCAGGCGATCACGCCGGCACAGGATGAGCGGTGCCGCGGGCGACCTGTTCTGGCACGATCTCCTGTTCTGGCGGCGCCCCGCCCCGCGCTCCCCCGGCGGAGCGGGGCTCAGCGGGCGGAGCGCACCCAGCGACGCCACTCGGGCTGCGGTGCGTACCCGCGAGCCGCCCAGGCGGATGCCCCGAGGTCGTTGCCCTCGAGCACCATGGCGTCGAACCGCCCGGCGCCGAGCGCGCGAAGGCGGGCCTCCGCCGCGTCGAGGAGCACGCGGGCGATGCCCTGGCGACGGTGATCGGGGTGCACGACGAGGCGGTAGAGGTGGGCGCGCCACCCATCCCAGCCCGCGATGACGGTGCCGACGATACGGCTGGCAGCCCGGACGACGAGGACCGCCTCGGGGTCGCGGTTCAGCAGCGCCTCGACCACGGAGGCCGAGTCGCTCGGTCGCGCATCGTTCTCCCCGGCGATCGCCCAGAACGCCAGCAACTCGTCGATGTCGGCGAGGGTGGCGGTCTCAACTCCGGGCGAGGGACTCATCGTCCGACGATACCGCCGTGCCTCGCGCCGCGATGGTCGCCGGAATGGGCGGACAGCCGTGCGGGGATGCGCGCCACTCCCTCACCGATGAACGCTCTCGCTGTCCGGAAACGGCCCCTCATCGCGTTTCCCGACAGGAAGAGCGTTTCTCGGCTGACCCGAGACGGTCAGAACGTCGATCACCCCTTGTTCGAGAACGCGGCGTCGAAGAGCTGGTGCGGCGGGGTGATCTCGCCGAGCTTGCGCACGAACGCGAGGGCCTCGGGGCCGCCGACGAGGCGGTCCATGCCGGCATCCTCCCACTCCACGCTCGTCGGACCGTCGTAGCCGATCGCGTTGAGCGCGCGGAACAGCGGCTCCCACGGCACATCTCCATGGCCGGTCGAGACGAACGTCCACCCGCGGCGGGGGTTGTCCCACGACAGGTGCGAGCCGAGAACGCCGTTGCGGCCGTCGAGGTTCGTCGTCGATTCCTTGCAATGCACGTGGAAGATGTGCTCGGCGAAGTCGAGCACGAACGCCACCGAGTCCAGCTGCTGCCACACGAAGTGCGAGGGGTCGAAGTTGAAGCCGAAGCTCCCCCGGTGCCCGATCGCCTCGAGCGTCTTCTTCGCGGTCCAGTAGTCGTAGGCGATCTCCGACGGGTGCACCTCGAGCGCGAAGCGCACGCCCACCTCTTCGAAGACGTCGAGGATCGGATGCCACCGCTCGGCGAAGTCCGCATACCCTCGTTCGATCATCGCGTCGGAGGCCGGCGGGAACATCGCCACGTACTTCCAGATGCTCGACCCCGTGAAGCCGGTGACCGTCTTCACGCCGAGCTTCGCAGCGAAACGCGCCGTGTTCTTGAGGTCTTCGGCCGCGCGCTGCCGCACGCCCTCGGCATCCCCGTCGCCCCACACGCGCGGCGGCACGATGTCGTGGTGCCGCTCGTCGATCGGGTCGTCGCACACGGCCTGGCCGACGAGGTGATTGGAGATCGTCCACACCTTCAGCCCGTTGCGCTCGAGGATGTCGAGGCGCGACTGCACGTAGTCGGCGTCGTCCCAGCGCGAGACGTCGATGTGGTCGCCCCAGCAGGCGATCTCGAGGCCGTCGTAGCCCCACTCCCCGGCGAGGCGCGCGACCTCCTCGAACGGCAGGTCGGCCCACTGGCCGGTGAACAGGGTGATCGGGCGGGCCATGATGCTCCTTCGCGTCAGGCGACCGGGACGCCGGCGACGACGCCGGTCCAGGCCGAATCATTCTCACTGCTGCGCTCGACCGCGTCGAGCACGCGCTGCACGGTGAGTCCCTCGGCGAACGAGGGGTGGGGATCGGTGCCGGCGTCGATCGCCCCCACGAGGTCGACCACCTGGTGGCTGAACCCGTGCTCGTAGCCGAGCATGTGGCCCGCGGGCCACCACGCCGAGACGTAGGGATGCTGCGGCTCGGTCACGAGCACCTGCGTGAAGCCCTGCCGCCCCTCGGGCGCGGTGCGGTCGTAGAAGCGCAGGCTGTTGAGGTCTTCGAGGTCGAAGGCCAGGGCCCCGCGGTCGCCCGACACCTCGATGGTGAGGGCGTTCTTGCGGCCGGTCGCGAAGCGCGTCGCCTCGAACGAGACCAGGGCCCCGTTCGCGAGACGACCGGTGAAGATCGCGACATCGTCGACCGTCACGGCGCCCTTCTCTCCCGCGCCGGCGCCCTTCGAGAGCCCCATCGAACCGTCGGCGGGCAACGGACGCTCGGTCACGATCGTGTCGATCGTCCCGGACACCCGCTCGACCCCGAGTCCGGTGACGAACTGGGTCATGTCGATGATGTGCGCCCCGATGTCACCGAGCGCCCCCGACCCCGCGTGCTCCTTCTGCAGACGCCAGGCGAGCGGCATCCCGGGATCGACCAGCCAGTCCTGCCGGTACGCCGCGCGCACCTGCTGCACCGTGCCGACCGCGCCCTCGGCGATCATGTCGCGCAGGAGCGTGACGGCGGGGACCCGGCGGTACGTGAACCCCACCATCGACCGGATGCCACGGGCCCGAGCCCGCTCGGCCGCCTCCGCCATCGCCTCGGCCTCGGCCACCGTGTTCGCCAGCGGCTTCTCGCACAGCACGTGCTTGCCGGCCTCCAGCGCCGCGATGGCGATCTCGGCGTGCGAGTCGCCGGGGGTGACGATGTCGACGATGTCGATGTCGTCACGCCCGACGATCTCGCGCCAGTCGGTGGCCGACTCGGCCCATCCCCATTTCTCGGCGGCGGATGCCACGGCATCCGCGTTGCGTCCCACCACCACGGTCATCTCGACCGCGCGCGGCAGGTCGAACATCCGCGGCGCCTGGCGCCACCCCACCGAGTGCGCGGCGCCCATGAACCCGTAGCCGATCATCGCGACGCGCAACGGCGCCCGCTCGCCGGAGAGGCTCATGCCAGCACCAGCTCCCGCTCGACCGGAACCCGGTTCGTGACGTACCGCCCGGGACCGCCGTCGACCCCCGGCATGATCTGCATGTACAGCAGACGCATCGTCAGCACGACCTCGACGGCGACCTTCTCCCCCGCCGCGGGCGGGGTGTCGAGGTGGATCAGCACGTCGGGTCGGTCGGCGACGAACCACAGCGTCTCGGACTGCTCGGGCAGCTCCTCGATGCGGTACTCGCGGCCCTCGAGAGAGAAGCGCAGGTCGTCCTTCGGCACGGCGACACCGTTGACCGTCACGGCGACGTCGTCGACGGCCGAGAGCCAGAGGCTGCGGTACCAGGGCAGCTGCACCGAGACGGCGAGGCCGTCGTCGGTGCGACGGACGTCCTTCTCGGCGAAGAGCGAGTTGTGGGTGGCCATGGGGGCGTTCTCTCAGGCGTAGTTGTCGGAGAAGGTCTGGTGCGCAACCGGCGGCGCGGGCTCGAGCTTCTGCGTGGTCTCGGGGCTGTACGGGTGGTTGGTCGACGGCACCGGCTCGTCGGCCGGGGGCATGAAGACGGGCTTGCCGTCATCGCCGAAGTACATGAGGTCGAGGTCGAACGCGCCCTGGTTCTTCAGGCCGAAGGCGACCCAGTTCTCCTCGAACGGGGCGCGCGCGAGCTCGTAGCAACGGAACTTCCAGAACTTCCACTCGCCGTCCTGCTTGAGGAAGTCGATCGCGTACTTGCACCACACCCAGTGGGCCCAGACCTTCTTGCCCAGGACCTCCTCGGGCGAGTACATGTCGGGGAACTCCTCGGCGACCTTCGGGTCGGTCAGACCCGACTCGGTGCCCGCCATCATCCACACGCCCGTGGCGGTCTTGCCGTCGCCGGCGACCTCGATCACGGGGGTGTTGGTGGCGTGCAGGATGAGCTTGCCCTCCGGGTGGGGGCGCCCGCGGTGGTAGTCGGTCACGCTCTGCCAGGTCGTGTACTGACCGGCGTTGGTGTAGCGCGCGCGAATGCCCTCGGTGCCCTCCTTCACCCACAGGGGGATGATCTGCTCGTCCTCGAAGGCGTTGTGCAGATACATGTAGCGGTTGAAGAGGTTCTCGACCTGCCCGCGGTCCTCGGCGCGCTGCGCGAGGGCGTGGGCGGCCTCGACCTGCTCGCGCAGGCGGGTGACCTCGGCGATGAGGTCGGAGACGGATGCCTCGGTGGTGGTGTTCGACATGGTCATTCCTTCGGTGTGGTGGTGGATCACGCGGGCTGGGGCGCCGCGAGGGTTTCTTCGATGGCGGTGCGCATGAGCGCGTGCTGCTTCCTGACGAGGTCGATCGGGTCGCTCTCGCCGAGGTCGCTGAAGGCGTGCCCCTCCCACTCGCTGGAGAGGTAGCCCTCGTACCCGCCGATGACGAACTGCTTCACGATGCGCGGGATGTCCATGGCGGGCTCTTGCCCGTCCGCGCCGATGTCGTAGAACTTCGCGTGCACGTGGAAGATCTGCGGCATGATGTCGAGCCATTCCTCCGGCGGCACGAGTCCGTGCATGTTGAACGCGAGACGCGTGAACGGGCCGAAGCGGAGCGGATCGACGCCCTCACCGAAGAGGTAGTCCTCGAACGCCTGGTTGCGCACGTGCATGGGGATCGGCTCTCGCCAGATCTCCCTCATGACGGGGAAGTGCTTCTGATCCATCCCCATCTGCCCGAGCGTGCGCAGCAGGGTCGGCGACAACGAGTGCATGGTGGAGGAGAAATCGGCGGTGAAGCCGAGGCGGTCGCTCCCGAGCTCCTCGTAGACCTCGCGGATCTCCACGACCTTGGGGTCGTTGGGACCGGAGGGCGCGTGGATCTCGTAGCCGAGCCTCTGGTCGTACTTCTCGGCGAGGGGCAAGAGGCGGCGGAGCAGGTCTTTGCCGGCCGAACGGATGACGACCGTCTTGAACCCGAGCGCGTGCGCCGACGCGAGCTGACGGGCGAAGAAGTCGTGCTCCTCGTCGGGGGTCATGTCGCGGTCCTTGCGGCGCCCCATGTCGAGGTTCGTGCCCACCGCGCTGGCCTCGAGACCGTACTTCTCGAGTGCGTCGAACCAGAGCTTCACGAATTCCGCGTCGACGTCGGGGTAGGAGCGCAGCAGCTGCGCGAAGTTGAACTCGACTCCCGGGCCGATCCCCTGGTCGTGCACCTCTTTGAGGAGGGTCTCGGGGGTGTACAGACCCGCGGCGAACTCGCTCGTCATCGAGTAGAGGGTGGTGCCGAGCTTGATGCCCGTTCCTGCGACGCCGGTGGTTGCGGTCATGTTCGTCTCCCCGAGGTCAGGCGCGCACGGCGTGCGAGAGGTGGGCGTCGAGGGCGCGGCGGGCCTCGGCGGCATCCGTGATCATCCGGGACCCGGCGGCCCCGGCGGCGGTGCGCTGGATGGCCTGCTCGCCCCGGATGATCTCGAAGGGGCTCTGCCAGTGGTTCCAGTGCCACCCCTCGTACTCGCTCGACACGGCGCCGCTGTAGCCGTTGTCGACCAGCAGCGTGATGAGGTCGGCGACGGGCACGGAAGGCTCGTCGCCGTTGTCGTCGATGCCGAAGAACTTGCCGTGCACGTGGCGGATCCACGGGAAGATCTCGAGCCAGTCGTCGACCCGGGCCGGGCCGAAGAGCCCGGTGCCGTTGATGCCGAAGTCGATACCGAGATCGGGGCGGCCGTGCTGGTGGGCGAGACCGATGAACCGGCCGAAGCGCTGACCGTGGTCGGCCTGATCGGCGGGCGGGCCCTGCTCGTAGTACTCGTCCCACAGGGCGACCACGGCGGCGAGGAGTTCCTCGGACGCACCGCGGCGACGGTAGGCCTCGATCAGCGAGGGTGCGAAGCCGGAGACGGTGGCGCCCCAGTCCATCGTGAATCCGAGGAAGGGCGAGCCGACCTTCTCGTAGCGGTCGCGGAGCGCCAGGATGCGCGGGTGCGAGGCGTACTGGTCGGCGTGCACCTCGAGCGCGAGGGTGACGCCGTACTCCTCGGCGATGGGGGCGAGCGCCTCCATCGAGTCGGGCGTGAGCGAGATCTGCACGCGGGCGATGGGGAAGCCGAGCTTCGCCGCCGCGGCGATCTGCTGGCGCATGTAGGCGATGAGCTCGTCCTGGTCCATCAGCTTGTCGGGACGGAGGCCGATATCGGCGTTGACCGCGAGCGAGGTGCGCACGAGCCCGACCTCGTCGATCAGCTCGTTGAAGCGGCCGGCGAAGTGGTCGTCGATCTCGGGGAAGCCACGGAAGCTCGAGAAGCCGATGACCTCAAGGCCCGGACCGAAGCCCTCGGCCGCGGTCTTGCGGATGAGCTGGTCGAGGTCGTACTCGCGGCCGTGGAACGCGCGCGTGAAGCTGTACAGGGTGACGCCCTGGATGGGCGTGCCGAGCTCGGTCATGCGCGGGCCTCCTCGACCTGGCGGGCGGTCATCGTCTTGGTGTCGTGCTCCTCGATGTGCAGCACCTCATCGTCGGAGATGATGATGTACGGGATGTAGAGCATCAGGTCGACGCGCACCTCGTGCTCCCCGGCATCCACCGAGAGGTCTCCCGACAGCACCGCCGAATCGGTGGGGAACCACCACTGCACGGTGTTCGTCTTCATCTCGGCGAAGGTGAACTCTCGGCCGTTCATCTCCCAGCGCAGCGAGTCGGCGGGAGCCTCGACCCCGTCGACCCGGAGTTTCGCGCCGGAGATGCAGGATGCCGGCAGAGCCCGGTACCAGGGCAGCCGGACCTCCACCGACGCGCGACCGCCCGCGACGGAGAGCGTGCCCTGCTCGATGATGCGATCCGGGATCACCGTGACCTCCTCGTCGGTGCGGCCGGAGCCGCAGACCTCTTTGTCTTGATTTCTACACTCTAATGTCTTATTCCTGCATAAGCAAGGAATCAGGCGAGGGATGCCGCGATCGCCCGGGCCCCGCGGACCGCCAACGCCACCGACGTCACGGTGGGGTTGCACGCGGTCGCCGTGGGGATCACGCCGTTGCCGGCGACGAACAGCCCCGAGACGCCCCACACCTCGCTGTCGAGGTCGCACACGCTGGTGCCGTCGTCCGCCACGCCCATCCGCGTCGAGCCCTGGTAGTGCAGCGACGAACCCAGCGGCAGGGTGAAGGGACGATCGCCGACAGGGTCGCCGATGGCCTCCGCCAGGCGCACGATCTCGCGACGCGCCCGCTCCACCACCTCGTGATCGTGGGCGGTGAGGCGGTAGTGGATACGGGGAGCCGGCATCCCGTATCCGTCGACGTGATCGTCGTCGAAGACGACCCGGTCGTCTGGCCGCAGGTCCTTCGCGCAGAACAACCCGAGTCCCACGATCGAGCCCGGTACGACGGGGTCGTCCTCGGCCAGCGCGATGGGCGAGGCGTCCAGCTGCATGATCTGGCCGTGGAAGGGCATGTCGTCGGTGAACGGCACCCAGCTGACGCCGCTGTACTCCGCGAGGCCCGTCGTCGGGGCGTCTTCGGCGAGCGGCGGCATGTCGCGCAGTCGCGAGGCGAAGACGACCTGGGCCTGGTCGTTCAGGTACCGCCCGAGCGCCGCAGGGCGCACCCCCGACGCCCACAGCAGCTGCGGCGTGCGCAGCGCATCGGCCGCGACGACCACGAACCGCGCCGCGACCCGGTGCTCCTCACCCGAGCGCAGATCGCGCACGACGACGCCCGCCGCGCGGCCGTCCTCGACGATCACGCGCATGACGAGGGACTCATCGAACAGCGAGAAACAAGGGTTCTCGCGCGTCGCGTCGCCGAGGACGACGTCCGACCCCGACCACACCAGACGGCCGTCGTCACGCCGGTGCACGGCCAGCGGCATCCGCTGCACCTTCGTCGCGTCGACGCGACCCGCATCGACCGCGGCCGCGAGACGCTCGCGAACGATCGCCCCGAAGGGCGCCGAGTCGAAGGCGTCCCGCGTGACCCCCAACAGGCGATCCCCCTCGTCGAGGAGCTCATCGAGGTCGTCCACGAAGTCGGTGCGCTCGCTGTCGTTAGGCCGCGGGCACGCGCCCGTCCAGTGCGACGCCATGCCGCCGACGTTGCTCGACATCGCCGCGACGGGCATGCCGTCCTCGCCGTCGAACGCGTAGCCGTCCTCGAGCAGGAAGGTGCCCGGGCGTGCACCGCGGACCCCGGCCTTGGCGGCGCCGGGATTGGCGACCTTCTCGCCGCGCTCCCCCGGTCCCTCCGACGCCACCTGCGCGCGAGCGCGTGCGGCGGGGTCGGCGATGTTCTTCACGTGCGCACCGGGCGGCTCCGAGAC
Source organism: Microbacterium testaceum (assembly GCF_001476655.1). Classification (GTDB taxonomy): domain Bacteria; phylum Actinomycetota; class Actinomycetes; order Actinomycetales; family Microbacteriaceae; genus Microbacterium; species Microbacterium testaceum_C. The sequence continues at coordinate 14,288 of NZ_LDRT01000107.1, forward strand.
CGTCGGCCCCACCTCGAACATCGCGATCGTCGCTCCGGGGGCCCGCTCGGAGAGGATCCGCGCGTACGCCGATCCGGTGGGACCGCTGCCGACGATGACGACGTCGACCTGCGCCGGATAGTGCCGGGCGCTCATGCCGCGCGCGCGATCTCGACGACGTGGGCGACCGAGGCTTCGGTCGCGGTCGTCGGGTAGTACTCCAGGCCCACGGGCCCGTCGTAGCCGCCGTCGCGCAGCAGCCGGAACCGCTCGCTCCAGTCGAGCCCACCCGTGCCCGGCTCGCCTCGGCCCGGGGCGTCGGCGAGCTGCACGTAGTGGATCAGGTCGCCCGCGTTCGCGAGTTCCGCTTCCATATCCTCCCCTTCGACAGCCGAGTGGTAGATGTCGTACAGCACCCCGAAGGTCGGCGCGTCGACACCGCGTGCGACGTAGACCGCCTCGGCGGTGCGATCGAGCAGAGACCCGGGGTGGTCGACACGGACGTTGACCGGTTCGAGCACGAGGCCGACACCGGAGCCGTCGATCTGCGCCACGGCTTTCCGGTAGATCTCGATCAGCTTGTCGAGCTGCACCTGCCGCTTCCAGCCGCCGAATCCCGTTCCGCTGCCGACGACGATGCGCGGGCACCCGAGGTCACAGGCGATCTCGACGCCCTCGTCGAGCTTGCGGAAGAACTCCGCGTGATCCCACGGCGGGATCATGAACTGCGTGCGGGGCTCGGCGAGCTGCGCGGTGAGCTGCACGCCGGTCTCCTCGAGCGCCGCCTTCAGCGCCGGGAGGTCCTTGGGGGTCGCCGGAGCGTCGACGCCGGTCGGACCCCACATCTCGACGGCGTCGAAGCCCGCCGCCGCTGCCGCGCGCACGCGGTCGTGGTAGTCGCCGGCCTCGGTGAAGAGGAGTTCGATATTGGGGGCGAGGTGATACACGAGGGTGTCCTTTCAACAGACGCGGGCGCGACGATCGACGGATGCCATGCCGATCGGCATCCATCTGGGCAGACTCAGCCCGTGAGGCCGGTCGGGCCGGCATCCGTGAGGGGGGGTCAGCCCTTCAGCCCCCCGGCGAAGCCCTGGATGAAGCGCTTCTGGGCGAACATGTAGAAGAGCAGGATCGGGATCATCGAGATGATCACCACGGCGAAGATCTTGTTCCAGGCCGAGACGAGTCCGCCGACGTAGGTGTACATCGCCACCGGGAGGGTCTGCGTGGTGGAGCCGCCGAGGAAGATCAGCGAGTTGAAGAAGTCGTTCCAGACGATGAGTCCCGCGAGGATCGCCACGGTTCCGGTCGCGGGGGCCATCAGCGGCAGCACGACGCGGAAGAAGGCCTGCACGGGCGAGGCCCCGTCGATGACGGCGGCCTCTTCGTACTCGGTGGAGAGCCCGCGGAAGAAGCTCGCGTAGAGGAAGACCGACAGAGGCATCAGCATGCCCACCCAGAGCACGATCATGCCGAAGGCGTTGCCGGTCAGGCCGATCGAGCGCGCCCCGATGTACAGCGGCACCGTCCCGAGCTGGGCGGGGAGGATGATCGCGATCAGCACGAGGTAGTAGGTGAGGGTCGTCCACTTGCGCGTGCGGCGGGCGATGACGTACGCCGCGACCGAGCCGAAGAGCACGAGTCCGAGGATCGCTCCGCCGGTGATGATGACGCTGTTCAGGATGCTCATCGGGATGCTGTTGCGACCGGTCGCGGTCAGCACCGAGACGAACGCGCCGAAGTCGATGCTCGTCGGCGGTGCGACCGCGCTGCTGGACAACGCCTCTTTGTCGCTCTTGAGGGCCGTGGCGACGAGGATGTAGAGGGGCAGGAGCCCGATCAGGGTGACGACCCAGACCAGGACCTCGCGGGCGGCCGTGAACTTCGTGTAGCGGAACATCAGGAGACCTTCCCGACCTCGCGGTCGCGCGTGACGTACTGCTGGAGGATGGCGAACGCCAGGATGATGACGGTGAGCACGAGCGCGAGGGCCGAGCCGAAGCCGAACTGCCCGAGCGAGAACGCGTTCTTGTAGACCTCGGTGGCCAGGGTCTCGGTGGCACCGGCCGGACCGCCGCCGGTCAGGGCGAGGATCTGGTCGAAGATGCGCAGGCCCTGGATGAGTCCGAGGGTCGTGGCGATGGCGATCGAGGGGCGGATGGCGGGAACGACCACGTTCCAGAAGCGTCCCCAGACGCCCGCCCCGTCGAGCGCCGCGGCCTCCTCGACCTCGACGGGGACCGAGGCGAGCCCTGCGAGATAGATGACCATGGTGAAGCCGGTCTGCTGCCAGACCACCGTGATGAGGATCGCCCAGATCGACCACGTCGGGTCGGCGAGCCAGGTCTTCTGCAGCGACTCCAGTCCGATCGCACCGAGGAAGCCGTTCAGCGGACCGTTGAACTGGAAGATGAACTTCCAGACGTAGGCCACCGCGAGCGGGCTCAGCACCACCGGCATGAAGAGCAGGGTGCGAAGGATGTAGCGCGTCTTGAGCGTGCGGTTGATCGCGAGGGCGAACAGCAGGCCGAGCACGTTCGTGATGATGACGGAGCCGAAGGCGAGGAAGAGCGTGTTCCACACCGCGCCGAGCAACTGCGGGTCGGCGAAGATCTTCGCGAAGTTGTCGAAGCCGGTGATCTCGAAGGAGCCGAGACCGGTCCAGTTCGTGAAGGCGAAGAAGCCGCCGGTCAGGGTCGCGGCGTACTGCACGCCGAGAACGAGGAGGATGGCGGGAAGCGCCCACCACCACTGTCCGTAGCTGATGAGGGGCTTGCCCCCGCGCACGGGCCGCTGTGACGTCCGCCGTGCCTTTGGCGGCACGGTGAGCGTCCGTGTGGTGTCGTGTTCGATGGTCACAGTCATCTGCCCTCTGACTTCTTCGTCATTGCGCCGTCGTTGCGACGAGCGCCGGTCCTCCGACTATCGCACCCTTGTGTCGAAAAGACACATTAGTTCGGTGGATGAGCGGCATAACGAGGTGGAGGTCCGCGGTCGAGCTCGTCGCGCCGATGACCACGGGGCGCTCCCCGCCGACTCCACCCCTCGCCCCACAGGCCTGTCGGGACCCGTCACCCTCGCCAAGAAGGCCTGATCGAAAGGTATTTCTCTCGCGAATCGCTGGCACTATTGCCCAGTATCACCAAACCTAATGTCGGAAACCGACGAATGTGTGTCACGCTGAATCCGCGGCCAGGAAGCCGCACCAGCCACTACCCGGGGCTGGAGACAAAGACGTCACGAAAGGGTTCGTCCATGCCACAGCACAGTTCGCTTCGGCCCCTCCGCCTCCCGCTGCTCGCAGCCCCCCTCGCCGGTGTCCTCATCCTCGCCGGGTGCTCGGGCAACAGCGACGCGGGAAGCGGCGACAGCGCCGACGGGTTCACCGTCATGGTCGCTCAGGCCAACGACGACGACCAGTCCTACGCCAAGACGCTCGAGGCGTACGGGCAGGAGAAGGGCCTCAACATCGAGGTCATCCCCTACCCCTCCGAGGCCTACAACACCCAGGTCACCACGCAGCTCCAGGCCGGCAACGCCGCCGACGTCATGATCCTCGCGCCCGGCACGGGCCAGCCGATCTCGGTCATCTCGCTCGCCGAAGCGGGCCTCCTGGCCCCCCTGGGCGACACGTCCGCGAGCCTCGTCCCGGCGAACGCCGAGAAACAGTACGAGGTCGACGGCAAGACCTACGCCCAGCCGACCGCGCTCGTCCCGGTGGGCCTCGTCTACAACAACGGCGCCGCGAAGGAAGCGGGCCTCACCGCGTACCCCGAGGACTACAAGTCCCTCCTCGCCGACTGCAAGACCGCTCGCGACGCGGGCAAGACCTTCACGGTCCTCGCGGGCGCCATCACCTTCAACACCGGGCTGATGGCCCAGCTGGTCTCGGCCACGCGCGTCTACGAGGCTCAGCCCGACTGGAACGAGCAGCGCGCCGAAGGCAAGGTCACCTTCGCCGACAGCAAGGGCTGGAAGGAGACGCTGCAGGACCTCGTCGACATGAACTCCGCCGGATGCTTCCAGGACGGTGCCGCGGGCGGCACGTTCGACAACATCACCGCCGGCCTCGGCGGCGGCACCGCCCTCTCGGCAGCCGTCCCCGGCAGCGCGGCCAGCTCGATCGGCGCGGCGACCGGTGCCGACCTGACCGTGCAGAGCTTCCCGCCCTCCTCGGGCCAGAAGCCCTTCGTGCTCGCCTCCGCCAACTACGCCTGGGGCGTGAACGCGAAGACCAGCGACGCGAAGAAGAAGCTGATCCAGGACTTCCTCGACTGGGTCGCCACCCCCGAGCAGGCGAAGGCTTTCGCCGACAGCTTCGGCGGCGTGCCGATCGTCGGCGCCTCCGAGGACACCCTGCTCCCGCAGTACAAGAACATCGGCTCGCTGCTCGAGTCGAACTCGTACACGGGCCTCCCGAACGCCGCGTGGCCGAACCCGGGCGTCTACGACGCTCTCGGCGCCGGCGTCCAGGGCCTGCTGACCGGTCAGAAGACGGTCGACCAGGTGCTCGCCGACATGGACACCGCCTGGGGCTGATCCCCTCTCGCTCGATCGGCTGTCGTCCCCCGGGGCGGCAGCCGATCGTGCGCTTCCCGACTCGACACAGGAGTTCCCGTGCCCCTCTCCCCCGTTGCCCTTCTCACCGATGAGCGCGCCGACGGCGCCGCGACCCCCGGGACCCGGCCATGAGCGCCCGCATCGACGACCTCCTCTCCCGGATGACCTGGGCGGAGAAGATCGGGCAGCTCTCGATCGTCTTCCGTCCGGACCCCGACGACGCCGCCGCGCTGGTGCGGAAGGGCCTCGGCTCGACCTTCTGGCCGCCGTCGGCCGACGCCACCAACGCCCTGCAGCGCGTGGCGGTCGAACAGACGCGCCTGGGAATCCCCCTGCTCGTGGGCCTCGACGTGATCCACGGTCAGCGCACGATCGCCCCCATTCCGCTGTCGCAGGCCGCCGCTTTCGATCCGGAGCTCGTCCGCGCGCTCGCCCACCTCGCCGCGACCGAGGCCCGCTCGGGCGGCGTGACCTGGACGTTCTCGCCGATGGCCGACGTCTCGCGCGACCCGCGCTGGGGTCGGGTGTCGGAGGGCTTCGGCGAGGATCCGTGGCTCACCTCCCTCCTCGTGGCCGCGATGGTCCGCGGCTACCAGGGCGACGACCTGTCGGCCCCGGATGCCATCGCCGCCACCGCCAAGCACTTCGTCGGCTATGGCGCGGGAGAGGGCGGCCGCGACTACAACGGCGCCGACCTCAGCGAGCGAGCCCTCCGCGCGGTCCACCTCCCTCCCTTCGAGGCGGCCGTCCGCGCGGGGGTCGCGTCGGTGATGGCCGCGTTCACCTCGGTGTCCGGCATCCCGATGCACGCCCACCGGCACCTGCTCACCGAGGTCCTGAAACAGGAGTGGGGTTTCGACGGCGTGATCGTGGGCGATGCCGAGGGCGTCGCCAATCTCGTGCCGCACGGCGTGGCCGAAGACCTCGCGGATGCCGTCCGCCAGGCGTACGCGGCCGGCCTCGACGTCGAGATGGGCGGGTCACCGCTCTCTCTCGATGCCGCCGAGATCGCCCCCGGCCGCCTCGACCCCGCGCGCGTGGACGACGCGGTGCGCCGGGTCCTCGCGACGAAGGAGGCGCTGGGGCTGTTCGAGAACCCCTACGTCGATCCCACGGCCGAGATCACGACCCCGGATGCCGCGTCCCGCACGCTCGTCCGGGCCGCGGCCGCGCGCGGCAGCGTTCTGCTGCACAACGACGGGTCGCTGCCCCTCGCCGCACCCCGGCGCCTGCTGCTGACCGGCCCGTACGCGACGTCGACCGATCACCTCGGCGCGTGGGTGCAGTACTTCGGCGCCCGCGCCGGGTCGGTCGCCGACGAGCTGCGCGACCGTCGACCCGACCTCGACATCCTCGTGGAGGAGGGCGTCGACTTCCTCTCGCCGACCGATGCGGGGATCGCCGCGGCGGTGCGCGCCGCGCGCGAGGTGGCGGTGGCCGTCGTGCTCGTGGGCGAGCCCTCCGCGCTCTCGGGCGAGGCGGCCTCGCGCAGCGACCTGCGTCTCCCCGGCCGGCAGGAGGAGCTCATCCGCGCCGTAGCCGCCACGGGGACACCGACGGTGGTGGTCCTGGTCACCGGTCGTCCCCTCGTGGTGGCCGGGTGGATCGACGAAGTGGCCGCGGCGGTCGTCGTCTGGCACGGCGGCACCGAGGCGCCCGCCGCGATCGTCGACCTGCTGCTCGGCGACGCGGAACCGTCGGGGCGCCTGCCGATGTCGTTCCCCCGTTCGGTGGGGCAGATCCCGATCCCCTACGCCCACGAGAACACCGGCCGCCCCGCCTCCACCGGCGGCACTCTCACGGCGGAGCATCACGACGTCGGCCTCCACGGCCCGGGCAACGTGCAGGACAAGTACAGCTCGAAGTACCTCGACCTCCCCCTCGGCCCGCAGTTCTCGTTCGGCCACGGCTCGGGCTACGCGCGGTTCTCGCACGGAGCGCCCGAGGTGTCGGCATCCGTGTTCCCCGCCGAGGGTCCGGACGACGAGACCGTGACGACGGTCAGCATCGAGGTGACGAACCTCGCCGACCGCCGCGGCGACGAGGTGGTGCAGGTGTACCTGCGCGATGTGGTGGCCTCGGTCACGCAGCCCGTCCGGCGTCTCGTGGGCTTCGCGAGAAGAACCCTGGATGCCGGGGAGTCGGCGACCGTGTCGATCGCCCTGCCGCGCGAGGTCTTCGCGCTGTGGGCGGAGGGGTGGCGCGTCGAGTCGGGCGCCTTCGAGCTGCACGTGGGGTCGACGCTCGCGACCACCCAGGCGATCGCGGTCGAGGCGCGCTGACGCCGGATCACGATCAGGAATATGTTCAGCGATTCCATCGACCGGATTGATACGCTCGGAGTTCCCATTCGTTCCGCCCGGCACGAGGAGAACACGACGACGTGTCCGACAACGCAGCCCTCTCCCGCCTCGACCTGAACCTCCTGGTCTCCCTCGACGCGCTGCTCACCGAGCGCAGCGTCACGCGCGCGGCCGAGAGCCTGCATCTGAGCCAGCCGGCTCTGAGCGCCTCGCTCGCGCGACTGCGTACCCACTTCAACGATCAGATCCTCGCTCGCCGCGGCAACACGTACGAGCTGACCCCGTTCGCGATCCGCCTCACCGACCACACGAGCACCGCTCTGGAGGCCGCCCGCCGCGTGTTCGAGAGCCAGGCGTCGTGGTCGCCGGCGGAATCGACGCGCGAGTTCTCGATCTACGGCTCCGACTACGGCTTCGTCACCGTCGGCACCGTCGTGTCGCAGCTCGCCGCGGAGCAGGCGCCCGGGGTGCGCTTCCGCTACATGCTGCACAACCCCGGCATCGTCGAAGACGCGGCGAACCGCCTGCGCTCCGCCGACGCCATGGTGATCCCCCACGGACCCGTGTCGGAGCTGCCCTACCTCGACCTGTGGCAGGACGACTGGCTGGCCGTGGTCGCCGACGACAACGACGAGGTCGGCGACAGCCTCACCATGCAGAACCTCGCCGACATGCCCTGGGTCCTGACCTTCCAGTCGCGCTCGGCGTTCACCTCGGCCGCACGCCAGATCCAGCAGCTGGGCGTCGAACCCCACATCGAGGTCGTGCTCGAGAGCTTCCTCTCGGTCGGGCACTTCGTCAGCGGCACCCGTCGGGTCGGCCTCGTGCAGTCGGCGCTCGCCCCTCACCTCCTGCGGATCGGCGGCATCCGCGTCGTGCCCCTCCCCTTCGCGGCGACACCGATCGTGAGCGCGCTGTGGTGGCATCCCTCTCACAACCGCGATCCCGAGCACGAGTGGATGCGCGGCCTCTTCGCCGAGGCCGGCCGCGTGATCGCCGCCGGCCACGCCCCGCACTGACACGGGCTGAGCCCACGCCGCTCACCCCCGTTGAGTGTCCAAGACACGCCGTAATGCGCCGGGCAGTTGCGGCGTGTCTTGGACACTCGAGGGTGCTCGGTGTGGGGCGGGGACCACCCGGGAATTACGCCGTTGTAGTTTCGAAGCTTCCCTCGGAGGGGAGACTTTCCACAGGGCGTGTGCACAGAGAACCGGGGTTTACGCACATCTCTCCACAGAGTTATCCACAGGTGCGTGCAAAACCCTTCGTAGGAGCGTGCGGCCACGGATGAGGAGAACGGATGCCGCTCCGCTGGCGCCCCAGCCGCCGGCGGAGCGGTCACACCCCCGCGGCGACCGCCCGCATCGCGTCGCGGATGAGGTCGTGCTGCCGCCGCACGAGCAGGAGCGGGTCGACCTCGCCGAGCTCGGCGAAGGCGTGACCCTCCCACTCGCTCGACCAGAAGCCGCGGTACCCGCCCTCGACGAAGACGCGCACGAGCTCGGCGTAGTCGATCGCCGGCTCCTGCCCGAGCTCGTCGATGTCGTAGAACTTCGCGTGCACGTGCAGGATCTGCGGCATGATGTCGGCCCACTCCCGCGGATCGACGTGGCCGTGCATGTTGAACGCGAGGTGCGCAAAGGAGCCCAGGCGGCCGGGATCGAAGTCGCGGCCGCGGAGGTAGCCGAGGAACTCCTGCTGGCGCGCCTGCATCGTGGCATCCGTCGCCCAGATCTCCTGCAGACGGGTCGTCGCCTCGTCGTCGAGCCCCGCGCGGCGCACGGCGCGCAGCAGGGTCGGCGACATCGCGTGCATGGTGGAGGAGAAGTCGGCCACGAAGCCCAGCAGCGGAGAGTCGAGCTCGGCATACGTCTCGCGCACGAGCAGGATCGGTTCGGCGTTCGGGCCCATCGGCGCGTGGATCTCGTACGCGAGCTTCAGCTCCAGGTCCTCGGCGATCGGCAGCAGCCGTCGCAGCAGCTCGGGCTTGGCGCTCTGGATGCGCACGAGGGGGAAGCCGAGCTTCTTCGCCCCCTCGAACATGAGCTTCGAGAACGCGAACTCCTCGTCCGGCGTCATGTCGCGATCGCGCCGACGCCCCATGTCGAGATTCGCGCCGAACGAGCTCGCGACGAATCCGTGCCGGTCGAACGCGTCGCGCCACGTGCGCACGAAGTCGTCCGCGACCACCGGGTAGGTCGGCACGACCTGGGATGCCACGATCTCGATGCCCGGACCGATCCCGAGTTCCGCGACCCGGTCGAGCAGCCCGTCGAAGTCGAAGTAGCCGGCACGGAACTCCGCGCTCGCGGAATACAGGGTGAGGCCGAGCTGGAACGGGTCGCCGTCGACGGCCGGCGGCGGGGGCGCCACCTCGGACACGAGCGCCGGCGGCGCGGCATCCTGGTCCACGACCGTGAGCGTCTTCACGTCGTGCACGACGTTGGGCACGTACATGCCCGGGCCGCCGTCCTGTCCCGGTGCGATCTGCATGTAGGGCAGACGCAACTCGCCGTGCAGCACGACGTCGTGGGTCTCGCCGAGGGCGACCGGCTCGGGGCGGCGCACGACGAGCAGCGGGTGCTCCTGCAGGAACCAGAGCCGCTCGCTCTGCTCCGGCAGCTCGTCGAGACGATACGACGTGTCACCGAAGGCCACGCGGAGGTCGTCGGCATCCACCTGCTCCCCATCGACGGTCAACGACAGGGTGGTCACCGACGACAGCCAGAGGCTCCGGTACCAGGGGATCGTCAGCCGGAGCGCGAGCCCGTCCGGGTGCGCGCGGAGGCTGTCGTCGTGGATCAGTCCGTTGGGCATCGAACGGCTCAGAGCCGGTCGGCGATCTGGCGGATCAGCGAGTGCTGGCGACGCACCTGCTCGATCGAGCGCCACGGCTCGCGCTCCCCCTCGTACTCGCTCGAGAGGTAGCCCGTGTAGCCGGCGTCCTTGAGAGCTTTGAGCACCGGCTCCCAGGGGATCTGCTTGTCGTCGAGCTCTTCGTCGATGTCGTGGAACTTCGCCTGGATGAACACGACGTTCTCGATCACGTCGAACACGTCGTTCGGGTCGACGTGGATGCCGTCGAGGAACGCCGGACGCTGGCCGGGCAGTTCGCCGGGCTTGAGCGGGATCGGACGGTCCTGGAAGATGCCCGTGTCCAGCAGCAGGCCGAAGTGCTTCGTGCCGGTGCGGCGGATGAGGGCGATGTAGTCGTCGACGACCTCGTGCTTGATCGGGGTCGGAGAGTGGATCTCGGGGCAGATGATGACGTCGAGCTCTTCGGCGAGCGGGAGGGATGCCTCGACGACCTCGGTCCAGATCGGGTGCGGGATCAGGTCGCTCGATACGACGCCGATCTTGGGCCGCACGAAGCGGAAGCCGAGGCGCTTCGCGAGCCGGAGGTCGCGTTGCAGGGCGGCGGCGCCCTCCTCGACGGTCATGTCGCGGCCGTTCGGGCCGCTGGAGTGGAGGCGCGTGTCGATCCACGAGCCCATGTTGGTCGGCTCGAGGCCGTAGGTCGAAAGCAGGGCGAACCACTGCTCGACCCACTCGTCCGAGGGGTTCGGGTAGTTCGGCACGTGCGCTTCGCCGAGGATCTCGATCCCCGTGGCACCGAGGTCGGCGATCGAGGCCATGGCCGTCTCGAGGTCCATGACCGTGCCGTAGTCGCTCATGTAGCTGTACAGCGAGACGCCGTAGCGGAAGGGGGCGCCGGATGCCTCGGGCGCGAGCGTGACGTGCTTGGTGACGCGGTAGGTGCTCGGCTGGTGCTCCTGCGGGATGTACGACATGCGCAGCCGCAGCTCGATCGACAGCTCGTGCACGCCGTCGGGCAGGCCGCCGGGGAGGGGCACGAAGATGATCGCGGCGTCCTCGAGCGGCCAGCGCACGCCGTCGCCGTCCCACAGCTCGGCGAGCGTGTACTGCTGCCCCTGCAGGGTCCACAGCGGCACGTCGGGCCCGACGTCGACGAGTCCGGGGATGCGGACGCCGATGCCGTCGATCAGCGAGGCGGCCATACCGCGGTACGACGGCATGCGCACGCGGAACTGAAAGCCGGTGATCTCGCCGCCCTCGCGGACGTTGCGGAATCCGACGGACTGGATGAGGTCTCTTTCGAGAAGCATCGTCGCTCCTTCTGTGGTGGGATGCCTCCGACGCTACCCGACTTCTGTTGCAATCCGACATAAGGGGTTCTGATGATGCGCATCGACGAGGTGCAGGCGCTTCGGTCGCTGAATTCTTGCGACGGAACTCGTCCCGGGGGTAGCGTCCGAATCCGAACCCTCATTCTGGTTTCACCCCCACATCCCGCCGACGCTCGAAGAGGAGCTCCCCGTGGCACAACCCCTGAAAGTCCTCATCGTCGGCGCCGGCATCGGCGGCCTCAGCACCGCCTCCGCCCTGGCGCGGATCGGCGCGACCGTCGACGTCATCGACGACAAACCCGAGATCAGCGTCGCCGGAGTCGGCTTCGGCCTGCGCATCAACGGCCTGCGGGCGGTGCGCGAGATCGGCCTGCTCGACGACGTCCTCGCGATCGGCCACCCCGCACCGGGCATCGACAACTACGACGCCGAGGGCAACCTGCTCAGCACCATGAGCTACGGCACCCGGGACGAGGGGCTGCCGGGATGCGTCACGATGTCGCGGATCGCCTTCCTCGAGCTGGCCGCACAGCAGGCCCGCGACAACGGGTGCACGTTCCGGATGAGCACGACCGTCACCCGCATCGCGCAGGACGACGACACCGCGACGGTCACCTTCAGCGGGGGCGACCAGGTCGACTACGACCTCGTCCTGGGCTTCGACGGCCTGCACTCGCAGATCCGTCGCGAGTACTTCGGCGAGAAGTACGCCCCCCGCCCGGTGGGTGGCGTGGCCTGGCGCGCGGGGCTTCCCAACCGCCGCAAGATCATGCAGCCGATCATCTGCCAGGGCTACGGCGGCAAGATCATGCTCACGCCCCTGTCGGAAGAGACCATGTACATGGTCCTCACCGTGGCCGAGGAGGGCCGCCCGCGCTACGACGCGAGCAAGATGGCCGAGATCATGCACGACCGTGCCGCCGATCTCACGCGCGGCTCGACTTTCCTCGCCGATGCTCTGGAAGACGTCCGCCACGCCGAGAACGTCGCCTACACCCCGTACTCCACGGTGTGGGTGCCGTACCCCTGGTTCCGCGGTCGCGTCATGATCATGGGCGATGCGGCGCACACCATGACCCCGTACCTCGGGTCGGGAGCGGCCATGAGCATCGAGGACGGCGTCGTCCTCGCGCAGGAGCTGGCGAAGGATCAGTCACTGCTCGACGCCCAACTCGAGTTCATGAAGCGCCGCCTCCCGCGCGTGCGCGCCGTGCACGAGCGCTCGATCGAATCGATGCTCGAGGAGTTCGACTCCGTCACCGACGAAACCTACCGCGCACGCATCGACCACCTCCGCCACGACGAGCCGGTCGCCAACGAGTACGCGAACCGTCTCCTGCGGATGCCCTACTGAGTCCCGAGGAGACGACCGTGTCACGCACTTCCCCCACCACCGCCCGAACCCGCACCCTCGTCGTGGATGCCGCCGACGAGAGCGCCTTCCGACCGCTGAACGGCGTCGGAGGCGTCCCCGGCCCGGTCGAGGGGTACGCCGCGTTCCCCGACATGACCCCGCTCTGGCGCGAAGCGGGGGTGACGGTCGTGCGGTCGTTCGACTGGGTCTCGCGCCTGGACACGCGGAACAATCCGACGAGCCTCTTCCCCGACTGGAGCGCGGACGTCGACGACCCCGCGAGCTACAACTTCACCGCGACCGACCAGTGGGTCGAGGCGGTGCACGCCATCGGCGCCGAGGTGATGTTCACGATCGCGAGCTCGATCCCGCAGAACAAGCTGCCGGCGGAGGATGTCGAGGTCTACGGCCGGGTGGTCGAGCACATCGTGCGCCACTTCTCCCAGGGCTGGGCGAACGGACCGACGAAACCGATCCGCATCTACGAGTTCGGCGACCAACCCGATTTCGGACCCCTGCACTTCGCCGGGCGGCCCGAGGAGTTCTACGCCATGTACCGCGCGTTCTGCGAGGCGGTGCATCGCGTCGATCCCACGCTGACCGTCGGCGGCCCCGCGACCGCCTTCCCGCTCGAGATCGAGGCCCCGTATCGCGAGGGGTTCCTCCGCTTCGTGCGCGAGAACGACCTCCCCCTGCACTTCTTCTCGTTCCTCTGGTTCACCGACGGCAGTCGTGACCCGTTCGACTACCGCTACGTGTCCGACGAACTGCGGCGAGTGCTCGACGGTCACGGATTCACCGACACCGCTCTCACGCTCTGCTACTGGAACTACCTCGCCGTTCCGAGCAGCTCCGCGCCCGCCTCGGAGAAGGGCGCTTTCCAGGCCGCGACGGCGATCGCCCTGCAGGACACCGTGATCGACCACGCGTTCTTCTTCCGCGCCGACAGCGGTCGCGATCCCCACTACGGCTTCGTCGACCCGGGCGGCGTCGGCGACGAGGAGGGGCGACCGGACGAGCGCTCCCGCGCGCTCGCGCTGGCCGGTCGCGCGACGCAGGGGCGGCGCCTCGCCGTCACGGGCGGCGACGAATCCGGCCTGGCGGCCATCGCCGGTCGCGACGGCGACACGGTGCGCGTCCTCGTGGCGAACTATGTGGCACCCGAGAGCGCTCTGGCCCCGCGCGACGAAGACCGTTTCACCTTCCGCATCCCCATCGGCGAACAGCGCATCGAGCTGGGCCTGACCCTTCCGCCGCAACGCGCGGAGCTGGCATCCGCGGGGGTCGACGCCGCGCGCATCGAGCTGCGCCACCTCCCGTGGGTCGATCGCACCGCGACGGTCACGATCACCTCGTTGACGGGAGCCGAGGACGGTCCCCGTGACGTGAGGGTGTCCGACGCGGGCACCCTTCACCTCGACCTCGCCCTCCCTCCCCAGTCCGCGTTCCTCGTCGAAGTGCACCCCTGACAGGGAGAGGGGGAGCCATGTCCCTACGTCGAAGCGTCAGCGGTCTGTCCGAACCTCAGCAGCAACGCAGCCGGGACTCCTTCGCCAAGGTGCGGGCCGCCGCGCGCGACCTTCTCCGCGAGCGCGGGACCGCGCAGTTCTCGCTCGCCGAGGTGAGCGCGCGGGCCGACGTGTCGATCGGGGCGATCTACGGCCGGGTCGCCGGCAAGGCGGAGCTGCTCCGGATCGTCCAGAGCGAGGAGTTCGACCGTCTCGACCGCGAGACCGAGGAACGTATCGGCGAAGCGGGAGCGGAGGCTGCGGACTTCGCGGCCGGGACCGCGCAGATCGTCTCCGCCTATGCGGAGATCCTGCGGAGCAACCGCGACGTGCTGTCGCCGTTCTTCCTCCTCGGCGTGGACGACGGCGCGATCCTCGCGCGCGGGCGTCAGTCCGGTGACGCGGGGCAGGCGGTCTTCGTCCGCGCGCTGCGCGGGTGCGCCGAGCGGCACGGGGTCGAGCTGTCCGTGCGGACCGCGGAATGGGCGTTCGAGATCTTCTACAGCCTCTGCGTGCGGTACCTCGGTCTCGGCGTCGCCGCGACCGCGACCCCCGACGGCGCCTACGGCTGGGACGAGCTGCTCGAGCGCCTCGCGCACACGGTGTACCTCGTCACCGCCCCGGCCTGACCGCGAGACGCGTCCCTCGCCCGCCCGCCGCACCGGGGAAGAGCTTCCGGATGCCACGACGGCGGCCGGGAGCCCTCACTCGACGTCGTCGATCAGCCGGGGTGTCACCCGTGCTCGGTGTCCGAGAACACCTCGGACGCGATCCGGAACGCCGTGTTGGCCGCGGGGACCCCCGAGTAGATCGCCGACTGCAGGATCACCTCGCGGATCTCGTCGACCGTGAGGCCGTTGCGCAGCGCCGCGCGCAGGTGCATCGCGAGCTCTTCGTGGTGCCCGTGGGCGATGAGCGAGCTGAGCACCGCGACGGAACGCGAGCGCCGGTCGAGCCCCGGGCGTGACCAGATGTCGCCCCAGGCCACGCGCGTGATGAAGTCCTGCCAGTCGGCGGTGAGGTCGGTGGTCGCCGCCGTCGCACGATCGACGTGCGCGTCCGACAGCACGGCGCGGCGCACGGTCATGCCCTGGTCGTAGCGTTCCTGGTCGGTGGCCATCAGGCGTTTCCTCTCGAGACGGATGCGAAGAACGACCGCAGCAGCGCCGCGACGGCCTCGGGCTGCTCGGCAGGGGGCAGGTGCCCGGCGTCGTCGATGCGTGCGGTGCGGCCGTCCCGGACACCCTCGGCGATCTCGATCGCCTTGGCCTCAGGCGCGACGGCGTCGAACGCGCCCCACGCCGCGAGCACCGGCACCGCGATGTCACCGAGCACCGGACGCACGTCGTACGCGGCGAGCGCCTCGCAGCAGCGGGCGTAGCTGTCGTCGTCGGCGTCTTGCAGCGCGTGCAGCAGACGCCCGGTCAGTTCGGGGCGCCGGGCGATCGAGTCGGGGGCGAACCAGCGCTGCGCCGAGGCGATGATGAGGCTCGATGTGCTCTGCGCACGCGCCTGCGCCGCGCGGTCGGCCCACGCGTCGGGGTCGCCGAGCTGGGCCCCGGATGCCACGATCGCGGCCGCCCGCACCCGGTCGCTGTGCCGCCGCGCCAACTCGAGGCCGGTGGCCCCGCCGAGCGAGACACCCGCGTAGAGGAAGGTCTCGTCGGGGACGGCCGCTGCCACGGCATCCGCGAGATCGGCGACGGCGAAGGCGTCGCGTGCGGTCGGCCCGGCACCGTGGCCGGGAAGATCCCACGCGGCGACGCGGTAGTCGTCGGCGAGCAGGGGCACGACGTCCTCCCAGAGGATCGTCGACGTCCCGAGCGAGGGCCCCAGCACCACGAGCGGCGCACCCGCCGGCCCGGCCGGTTCGGTCAGTGCGATCAGCGGGACCGCAGTCATTCGTCCACCCCGTATCCGTTGGCATCCGATCCTGTGCGGTCTCGGTGATCGCGTGCGGTCTCGGCGCCTCGCGCCGGCTCCGCGCCGCCCGCGCCGCCCGTGCCGCCCGCGCCGCCCGCGCCGCCGCCCCGCGCGAGCCACGGCGCGAGGCCGACGTATGCGCGCGGGTCGAGGAGCGCGTCGACGTCGAGGCCTGCGGCCTCGGGCAGGGCCCGCAGCGCGGGAGCGAGATCGCCGTCGACCGCGAGGAGCTCCGCGAAACGCTCCGCCCCGATCAGCGGCACCAGCACGCCGCGCAGCCGCTCGCTGACGAGGCGACCTCCGGTCAGACCGGAGTTGCGCTCCGCCGCCGCCGCGTCGACACGCAGGTTCGCGGCGAGCGAGGCGGCGTGCCGCGTGGCCCCGAGGGCGAGCCGCACGAGTTCGCGCAGCGTCGGCCATTCGGCGTGCCACGCCCCGTCCGGCCGTTCGTCGACGGCGAGGGATGCCGCGAGGTGCAGGGTCGCCGCCAGCTGCGGCGCGCGCAGGGCGGCGGAGCGGATCAGCACCGCCTCGGCCGGATTCTGCTTCTGCGGCATGGCCGACGAGCCTCCGCCCACTCCCTCGGACACCTCGCCGATCTCGGTACGGCTGAGGGTCGCGACGTCGCCCGCGAACTTCCCCAGCGCATCGAGCGCCTGCGCGATCGCGTCGCCGATCTCGGTGATCGGCCACCGCGTCACGTGCCACGGCGCGTCGGCGACATCGAGCTCCGTCGCGCGGGCGAACGCCGCGGGCAGCGCCGCCGCCCTCTCCTCCGACCCGGTGATCTCGACGAACGACGCGAGCGAGCCGCCGGCCCCACCGAGCTGGGCGGGGTACTCGAGGGCGTCGATGCGCGCCACCGCCCGCTCGATCCCCCGGGCCCAGGCCGCGGCCCGCGCGCCGACGGTCGTCGGGACGGCGTGCTGCGTCAGGGTGCGGGCGGCCCCGACGTCGTCGGCGTGAGCGATGGCGAGCTGCCTCGTCCAGTGCCCCGCGATGTGCAGCGACGAGCGCACCTGCCCCATCGCGCGGCGGACGACCATCATCAGCGCCGTGTCGAGGATGTCCTGACTCGTCGCCCCGCGGTGGATCCACCCGCGATGCTCGGCCGTCACCTGCGCTTTGAGCATGCCGACGAGGGGGATCACCGGGTTGCCCCCTCCCACCGACTCCGCGATGAGACGGTCGATCTCCAGCCCACCGGTGAGGTGGCTGTACTTCTCGTCAAGGCCGAAGACGTGGTCGATGTCGCGGCGGACCTCGAGCGGGGCGGCGCCCACCTCCACGTACGCGGCCACCAGCGCGCACTCGGCCCGCACGAGCTCGTTCAGCACGAATCCGTCCGACACGAACAGGTCGTGCCCGACGGTCACGGGCGAGAGCAGGCCGAGGTCGATGTGCGGCAGGGGCTCAGAAGGCAAGGAAGACCGTCTCTTTCTCGCCCTGCAGTCGGATGTCGTGCGTGAGACCCCCGCCGGGCGTGCGCGTCGCGACGAGGGTAGCGCGCTCGAGCGGTGTCAGCGTCGACAGCAGCGGGTCGGCCGCGAGAGCCGCGTCGTCCCCCGGCACGTAGATCCGCGTGTGCAGCTTGTCGGGCAGCCCCCGCGCGAACACGATCGCCGCATAGAAACCGGGCCGGCCCCGGATGCCACCGGGCTCACGCGTCCAGAACTCGAAGTGTCCCTCGTCGTCGGTGAAAGCGCGGCCGAAACCGGTGAACGTGTGGTCGTCGCGGCGAAACGCGCCGCGCGCCCGCGGCACGGAGCCGTCGGCATCCGCCCCGAAGATCTCGACCAGCGCGTCGGGGACGGGAGCTCCCGCCCCGTCGAACACGGTGCCGCCCAGCACGATCGCTCCGGGCGAGTGGGGGAAGACGACCTCGTGCTGCTTCGGGTACTCCAGCCCGTACGCGAAGAACGGTCCGACGGTCTGTCCGGGGGTCGCGCGGTGGGTCTGGGCGGGCACGGACGTCATCACTCGTCGCCTTCCTGCTCGTGCTTCGACAGGTTCGGGACCACGTCGTGCGTCGATGTCGTCGCCATGTCACTCGTCCTCCGCCTCGAAGTAGGTCTGATCCGGACCGTCCACGACGATGTCGAAGCGGTACCCCGTCGCCCACTCGGGCGAAGTCAGGTCGTGGTCGTAGACGCCCACGAGAGCGTCGCGGTCCTTCTGCCGGTGGATGGTGTTGTAGATCGGGTCGAGAGCGAAGAGCGGGTCCCCCGGGAAGTACATCTGCGTGACGAGACGCTGCGTGAACGACGAGCCGAACACCGAGAAGTGGATGTGGGCGGGTCGCCAGGCGTTGCGGTGGTTCTTCCAGGGGTACGGCCCGGGCTTGATCGTGGTGAAGCGGTACTCGCCGTTCTCGTTCGTGATCGCCCGGCCGGCGCCGGTGAAGTTCGGGTCGAGCGGGGCGGGGTGCTGGTCGCGCTGGTGGATGTAGCGGCCCGCCGCGTTCGCCTGCCAGATCTCGATGAGCTGGTTCGCCACCGGTCGCCCCCACGAGTCGAGCAGCCGCCCCTGGACGACCATGCGCTCCCCCAGCGGCTCGCCCGCGTGCTGCAGGGTGAGGTCGGACTCGATCGCCGCGACGTCGCGCTGCCCGAAGGCGGGCGAGAACAGCTCGATGGTCTCGGGGTCGACGAGCTTCGGATTCTTCGTCGGATGCCGCAGCACGCTCGAGCGGTACGCGGGGAAGTCGTGGGCGGTCGCGGCGACCCGTTCCCCGGCGGCCTCGAGCGCGTCGAGTTCGGCGTGACGGGCGCGGATCTCCTCGACGATCTGACTCTGCGTGGCCTGATCGGGGGCCGCGAGCAACGTCTCGGGCGCGGCGGCGGGAGTGTCGGTCATGGGGGTCTCCTTTGACCAGACCATCGTCCGACATGGCCGGCGCGGGCGGCGAATCCTTCCCGCTGAATGGGAATCGTGGCATCCTGAGCCGCATGGCGAACTCCCCCTCGGGCGACTCGGTCACCGAACGACTGGTGCGCATCCTCGAGACCTTCACGCCCACGCGCACCGCTCAGACGACCGCCGACATCGGTCGGCGGGCGGGCCTGCCGAGCTCGTCCGCGCACCGGATCGTGAACGAACTCGTGGATGCCGGTCTGCTCGAGCGCGACGAGGAGCGACGCGTGCGCGTGGGGATGCGCCTGTGGGAACTGGCGACGCGGTCATCGCACGCGCTGCGGCTGCGGCAGGCCGCGTTGCCGTACATGGAACGCGTCCAGCAGCGCGTGCGGGAGCACACCCAGCTCGCGATCCTCGAGCACGACGAGGCGCTCTTCCTCGAGCGCCTCAGCGCCCCCGACTCGGGTGCCAACATCACGCGCGTCGCCGGACGCCTGCCGGTGCACGCCTCGTCGTCGGGCCTGGTGCTGCTCGCCTTCGCCCCGCACGATCTGCAGGAGCGCGTCCTCGCGGGACCCCTCGCGCGCGTGACGCCCGAGACGATCGTCGACCCGGCGGCCCTGCGCCGCACGCTCGCCGAGATCCGCACCCTCGGTCGCGTGGTGGCCCCCGGGTACGTCGACGAGGTCTCCACGGGCGTCGCCGTCCCCGTGCGCGACGAGACCGGGGCCGTCATCGCCGCCCTCTCGGTCGTCCTGCCGCGCGACGCCGAGACGCAGTTCGCCCTCGTCGAGCTGCACCGCTCCGCCCGCGACATCGAGCGCGCCCTCGGCTATCGCCGCTGACACCCCCGCGTGAGTCGCCAGGTTCTGTCGCCTCGGGCCGCCTTCGGGCGACACATTCTGGCGACTCACGCCCACCTGCGCCCCTGTCCGAGCCGCCACGCCCGCGCGCCAGCGGCATCCCGATCAATGGGAGAACGCGCACGGGGAGGCGGAGACGGAGGCACCATCGACCACAGCCACCGTCGAAGGAGACAGACGCTATGACCACCACCCTCCGCACCCGCGTCGCCATCGTCGGCGCCGGCCCCGCCGGCCTGCTGTTGTCGCACCTGCTCGATCGGGCGGGCATCGACTCCGTCGTCATCGACCAGCGCTCGCGCGACGAGATCGAGAGCACCATCCGCGCCGGCATCCTGGAACAGGGCACCGTCGAACTGCTCGACACGATCGGCGAGGCATCCCGCGCGCGGACGGTCGGTCACCGCCACGACGGCATCGAGCTGCGCGTCGAGGGCGAGGGCCACCGCATCGACTTCGCCGAGACCGTCGGCCGGGCGGTGTGGCTCTACCCCCAGCACGAGGTCCTGAAAGACCTGATCGCCGCGCGCCTCGCCGCGGGGCAGGACCTCCGTTTCGGCGTGACCGCCGAGGGCATCGAGGATGCCGACACCGACCGCCCCCGCGTGATCGCGCGTGATGCCGACGGCGCGCGCCTCGAGATCGAGGCCGATTTCGTCGTCGGCTCCGACGGCTCGCGCAGCGTCGCCCGCGCCACCGTGACCGGGTCGAGTACGGGCGGCTACTTCCGCGAGTACCCCTTCGCCTGGTTCGGCATCCTGTGCGAAGCGCCGCCGAGCAGCGACGAGCTGATCTACAGCAACTCCCCCGAGGGCTTCGCCCTCGTCAGCCAGCGCTCCGACACCGTGCAGCGCATGTACTTCCAGTGCGACCCCGACACCGACACCGCCGCGTTCAGCGAAGCGCAGCTGTGGGACGAGCTGCAGAAGCGCGTGCCCGGCACCACCCTGAAGCAGGGCCCCATCTTCCAGCGCGACGTCCTGCGCTTCCGGAGCTTCGTCGCGCACGAGCTCCGTCGCGGCCGCGTCGCGCTCGTCGGCGACGCGGCGCACACGGTTCCCCCCACGGGCGCGAAGGGCATGAACCTCGCGATCGCCGACGTGCGCCTCCTCGCCGCAGCCCTCGGCGCCTTGCTGCTCGACGGCGACGAGCGTCTGCTCGACGCCTACCCCGAGACCGCGAGCCGCCGCATCTGGAAGGCCCAGCACTTCTCGTGGTGGATGACGAGCCTGCTCCACGTGGCTCCGGATGCCACCGACTTCGACCGCCGCCGCCAGCTCGGCGAGTTGCGCACCGTCGTGGAGTCCGCCTACGGTCGCGCCTACCTCGCCGAGGCCTACTGCGGCTGGCCCTTCGACGCCTGACCCCCCACCCCTGGCCATTATACACATGTGACGCTGCCGACGATCTTACGCTTGTCGATCTCTGACGTCGATGGAGCTATACACAAACAAAATATCAGGAGGCGTACGAAGATTAACACAATCGCTCAACATACTACTTAAGGTCATCGACATACAAGACTACATGAAA
>NZ_LDRT01000108.1 GCF_001476655.1 Microbacterium testaceum
ACGAAGCGATCAACTTCACAATCCCGGTGATCCGCAACCACCAGGACATGACCGTCGAGGCGGCCTGGTTCGACGAGGTCTACCGCCCGGCCACCGCCGAGGTGCCCGAGGTGCCCGCGCTCATCGTCGCGAGCCACGGCATCTACGCGTGGGGCGCCGACGTCGCCGCCGCCCGCCGCCACCTCGAGATCACGGAGTGGCTCCTGCGCTTCGCCGTCGCGACGCGCTGACCCGCCGCGCTGCGCCGCCGCCCGCCGTACTCGCCGTCGCCGTCGCCGCCGTCGCCGTCGCCGTCGATAAACGCTATTCCTGTCGAGACACACTCAGACGCGGCGTGTTTCAACAGGAACGGCGTTTATCGACGGAAGGGCACCGGATGCCGTAGCCTCGGCGCCCCGGCCCGGCGGCAGCGCCCCGGCCCCGGCTCGTCCCCGGCCGCAACCCCGGCCACAGCCCGACGTAAACGTCAGCCGAGCAGCGCCACCGTGCGCTCGGTGAGCACGCGCGGGTCGGCGTCCTCGAGGCGCGCGGTGCCGAGGGTTCGCGCGATGCGCAGCACCAGACGCGACGCGAGAGCCCGCTCGGGCTCGGGAAGCGTCTGCATATCGGCGACCTTCGAGAACCCGACGATGCGCCGCACGGCTTTGGCCGCGGCGTAGGCGGCGGCATCCGACCGCACCTGCGCCAGCGTGTGCTCGAGCACCTCGTCGCCGTACACGCGCGGGTCGACGCGGTCGGGCCAGCGACGGCGGAACTCCGCCTCGAACGCGTCGACGAGCTCGACGGGGAGCCGCAGGAGCGTCTCGGCGTCGGCGGCACGCCCGAGCACGTGCGCCCGCGCCGCGGCGATCACGAGATTCGCCCACACGGCGCCCAGGTCGAAGCCGGTGGGGCCATAAGTGCCGAACTCCGAGTCGAACGCCCGCACCGACGCCCCCTCCGCACGGACGAACACCGAACCCGTGTGCAGGTCGCCGTGCATCAGGCTCTGCGTGCTCTCCTGGAACCGCTGCTTCGCGAGCCCCATCTCGCGCACGAACGCACGATCCGCGCGGAGCTCGCGCACGTCCTCCTCGTTCGCGGCGAGCCAGCCGTTGTGCTCGTGGTCGACATACGGCTCGGTGAACACCAGGTCCTCGGTGATCTCGCTGAGCTCGGGGTTCGTCGCCTCGGCGATCCGGCGCCGCCGCTCCGGCCCCGGCGTCCCGAACACGCTCGTCGCGAAGCCGATCGCCCCGACGTACCGCCCCAGCTCGGCGGCGGCGTAGGGGTGCACGCGCCCCGCGATCAGCTCTCCGCGCCACA
This sequence comes from Microbacterium testaceum, assembly GCF_001476655.1. Lineage (GTDB taxonomy): Bacteria > Actinomycetota > Actinomycetes > Actinomycetales > Microbacteriaceae > Microbacterium > Microbacterium testaceum_C. The sequence continues at coordinate 1,306 of NZ_LDRT01000108.1, forward strand.
CCGCGTGATCGCTGAGGTCCTCGATCGACAGCGCGAGGGCGTCGGAGTCGAAGCCGTAGAAGGCCGGCACGTGCGCGGGGTCGATCCGTTCGTGCGCCGCGAGGACGACCGCTTCGCGCGCCGCCCGCTCGCGCGTGAGCGGCCACGAGGGATCGACGCGGACGTGCGGGAGCGACTGCTTCACCACGACGCCGTGCCCGGCGGCATCCGTCACGATGAAGACGAGGTTCAGGTTCCCGTCGCCGACCTCGACGACCGAGACGATGGATGCCGGGTCCACCGGCCCCGCCAGGTGCGGGCGCTCGGCGAGGAACGCGGGGACGGACTCGACGGTCAACTGATCGGTCAGAAGAGTCATGATGCGGTGGTGCTCCCGGCGACGATGGTGGTCTTGCGGCGGCGGAACGTGAAGCTGAACAGCAGGGCGACCAGCAGCACGAGCCCCTTCCCGAAGTCTTGGATGTAGTACGGCAGCCCCATCATCGAGAAGCCCGTGACCATCACGGCGATGAGCACCGCGCCGAGCGCCGTGCCCCACGCGTTCGGCCGCCCGATGCCGAGCACCGAGACGCCCACGAGCGCGACCGCGACGGCATCCAGCAGGAGGCTGTTCCCGGCGGTGACGTCTCCCTGGCCGATGCGCGCGGCCAGCACGAGCCCCGCGATGGAGGCCAGGATGCCGCAGCCGATGTACGCCGCGGCCCGATAGACCTTCACGCGGATTCCGGCGAGGCGCGCAGCCTCGGGATTGGAGCCCACCGCGAACAGCGCGCGCCCCCAGCGCGTGCGGTCCAACACGAACCACAGCACGACCGTGAGCCCGAGGAAGAGCACGACGGGCACCGACACCGGCCCGATCGCACCGCGGTCGAACCACACGAAGTCGGGCGTGAAGCGTCCGGGGGCGGTCGTGCCGTCGTCGAGGGTCATCTGCGACGAGATGGACTTGCCGTCGACGATGATGAGCTTCAGTCCCACCACGGTGAACATCGTGGCGAGGGTCGCGAGCAGGTCGGGGATGCGCGCGAAGACGATGAGCGCGGCGTTGATCGCCCCGATGAGCGCCCCCGAGAGCAGCACGACGCCGACGGCGATCCCGCCCACCTGGTTGCCGATGACCATCGTCCACGCGGCGATCGACACGGCGAATCCCGCGTTCGCCCCGACCGAGAGGTCGAGGCCGCCCACGGTCATCGCGAGGGTCACACCGAGGCCGGCGATACCGATCGGGGCGATGAACTTCAGCATCCCGAAGACGTTCTCGGGGGTGGCGAAGGCCGGCTGGGTGAGGGCGAAGAACACGATGAGCAGCGCGGTCACGGCCACGAATCCCCACTTCGCGATGGCATCCACGATCCGGGAGCCGACGCTCGGTCGAGCGGGCGCGAGACCGGGCCGGGGGGAGGAGACGGTGGTCATGCGGTTTCCTTCCGGTGGCCGGGGTCGTCGAGCAGCGCCGCGACGATGCGTGCGCGGTCGAGCTGTCCGGCGGGGGTGTCGAGGGCGATGCGGCCCGAGACGAGGACGACGATCCGGTCGGCGACCTCGAGGATCTCGTCGACGTCGCTCGAGAGCACGATCACCGCGGCGCCGGTGGTCGCCCGCTCCCGCACGGCCGCGCCGATGCGTCGCCGAGCGCCGATGTCGACGCCGCGGAACGGCTCGTCGAGCACCGCGAGGCGCGGGTCGGTGCGCAGCCAGCGGCCGACCACGACCTTCTGCTGGTTGCCGCCCGAGAGGTCGTCGACCCGCGTCTCGATCGAGGGCGTGACGACGTCGTAGTCCGCGACCACGGCGTCCGCGGCCGCGCGTTCGCGGCCCGGGGCCATCACGCCGAAGCGCGACAGGGTCCGCAGCACCGGCAAGCCGACGGTGTGGGCGATCGACCACCCGGGCTGGATGCCCTGGCGCTGGCGGTCCTCGGGCACGAGCACGACGCCTGCGGCCTGGGCTGCGCCGGGATCGGCCGGGCGGTACGCGGTGCCATCGAGCCGCAGGCGCGCCTCGGCGTCCGCGCGCACGCCCGTCACGAGTTCGGCGAGCTCGGTCTTGCCCGCCCCGAGCAGGCCCAGGATGCCGGTGACCTGGCCGCCGTGCACACGCAGATCGAGCGGCTCGCTCCCGGGGAGGAGACGCGCGCCCTCGACGACGAGGGCCTCGGCGGCGGGGGGCAGCGGTTCCTCCACGTGCTGCTGGAGTTCGGTGGGCACGCCGAGCATCGCCTCGAGAGCCGCGTGCCAGTCGAACGGGCGCTCCGCCTCGAGCTCGATCCGGCCGTCGCGGAGCACCACGATCCGGTCGGCGAGCCGTTCGATCTCGCCGAAGCGGTGGCTGACGAACAGGATCGCGAGCCCCTCGTCGCGCAGAACCCGTAGGACGGCGAACAGACGGTCGGCCTCGGCGGCGGTGAGGGCAGAGGTGGGCTCGTCGAGGATCAGCAGACGCGGCGTCGAGCGCAGGGCGCGAGCGAGCACGACGAGCTGGGCGTCGGAGGTGCCCAGGCGCGCGGCATCCGCTCGAAGGACCTCATCGGACCACGACAGGCCGAGCCGCTCGAGGGCGGCGCGTGCCACGCGCTCCGCGGTGGCCCGGCGAACCAGACGGTGGCCGCCCTGCGAGAGGTCGGTGAGCCCGAGGTTGTCGGCGACGCTGAGCCCCGCGACGATCCCGTCCGCGATGCGCTGGTGCACGGTCTCGACACCGGCCCGCCGGGCGCGGGCGGGCGAGGTCAGGCGCAGCGCCTCTCCCCCGACCGCGATGTCGCCGGTGTAGGCCGCGTTCGCACCCGAGATCGCACCGATCAGGGTCGACTTGCCGGCGCCGTTCGTCCCGAGCAGCGCGGTGATCGTGCCGGGGTGCAGAGCGAGCGAGACGTCGCGGAGGACCTGATGGGTGCCGAAGCGTACGCCGACGCCGCTCAGGCGGACGACGGAGGTGTCGTCGGCCCCAGCGGCGTCGGCGGAGAGCGGTGAGGTCATCCCGAGATGGCGGGGAGCCAGTCGGCCACCACGGTGTCATTCAGCAGGAGCGAGGGCTCGGCCTCGCGCAGCTGGGCGACGTTGGTGATGCCCTTCTCGAGCAGGAAGTCGCGCGTGATCGTGATGGCGGGGAACTGCACGCTCGTCTCGTCGAGCTGACCGGCGAGCTTCAGCGCCAGTGCGCGCACGACGCCCGCGCCGACCGCCGAGGGATCGGTCGCGCTCGTGGCCACCCAGGGGCTGCCGTCGGCGGTCATGACCTCGATGTCGGCGTTCGAGATGTCGATGCCGTAGACCTTGACCTTGTCCTGCAGGTTGTTCTGCTGCACGGCCTGCACGACGCCCTTCGTGATCTCGTCGTAGGGGGCGAAGATCGCCTGGATCCCGGGGTTCGCCTTGAGGGCGGCGTCGATCAGCGGGATGTTGTCGGTCGCGGTCGACTCGGTGACCTTGCCGGTGAAGAACACCTGGTCGAGGTTGTGCTCGGCGACGACCTGGTCCCACACCTTCTTGCGGCGCTCGAGAGGCGCGAAGCCGTCGGTGCTGGCGAGTCCCACCTTGGCCCCGTCGCCCACGTCGGCGACGAGCTGGTCGAGCACGCCCTGCGCCATCGACGCGTCGGACTGCGAGGTCACGATGACGCCGGTGGGGTCGTTGAGCGCGAGGTCGTACACGATGACCGGGATGCCGGCGGCCACCGCGTCGTGCACGTGCGACTCGATCGTGTCGGTCTGGCCGTGGTCGACGATGATCGCGGCCGGCTTCGAGGCGATCGCCTGCTCGAGGTCGGACGCCTGCTTGGCGTTGTCGTTGCGGGCGTCGTAGACGGTGAGGTCGATGTTGATCGCGGCGGCCTGCGCCTTCGCGCCCGCCGTCCACGCGGTGAAGAAGTCACCGGCGCCGGACTGCTGCACGAGCGCGACCTTGACGGGGGCGCCGTCGAACGGCGCCGGCAGGTTCTCGACCTTCTGGACGGGAGCGGCCGAGGCCGCGGGAGCCGCGGTGTTCTGCTGCGCGCAGCCGGAGAGGGCGAGGGCGGCGATGCCGGCGGTCGCGAGGAGTGTCGCCCAGCGGTGGGATCGAACGGACACGGTGGTCCCCTTCGTCGAGGAGTCGGGTGCGAGGGTCCGCCCGGGTGCTGCGCCGGTCGGCCGTCGAGCAGTCAAGCAGCACCGACCGGGCGTCGGTTATTCGAGGTTGCACTTTGTTACACCGCCGCCCCGGATCACGCCGGAGAAGTGGGCATTCGGGGCGAATCGGCGAGAGAATCGGAACATTCCGCCCACATCGCGCCGAGAGGAGGAGCCGTGACGCTCCTGACCGTCTGGAAAGAGACCGACCCGAGCACGCCCGTGCTCGAGACCACCGACGAGGCCGAGATCCGCGAGGCGCTGGCCGAGCTCGGCGCGCGCTTCTCGCGCTGGGAGATCCGCGACGTTCCCTCCGGCGCGTCGCAGGACGACGTCCTCGCGCTGTACGCCGACGAGATCGGCGAGGTCAAGCAGCGCGAGGGCTACACACTCGTCGACGTCGTCGCCCTCGACCCCGCGCAGGAGAACTACGACGAGGTGAAGACCCCCTCGCGCCAGAAGTTCCTCTCCGAGCACCAGCACGACGACGACGAGGACCGCTACTTCGCCAAGGGCGCCGGTGTGTTCTACCTGCACGCCAACGAGAAGGTGCACGCGGTGTACTGCGAGGCGGGCGACCTCATCTCGGTGCCGGCCAACACCACCCACTGGTTCGACATGGGCACCGCGCCCCACTACGTCAGCGTGCGGTTCTTCCACGACGACGACGGCTGGGTCGGCCACTTCACCGGCAGCCCCATCGCCGAGTCGTTCGCGACGTTCGACCAGCTCGCCGAGCGCCGCGCGCAGCTGGCCTGACGGGCGGCGCGGGCTGCGGGCGCGGCCCGGCCCGGCCCGCGCCAGACCTCGCAGAAACGCCCGGTTCTCGCAGTTTCTCTCACGGATTCTGCGGCAACCGGGCGTTTCTGCGTGCGCGACGTCCGCCCCGCGGCACGGCCCAGGCGTTCCGCCCGCGCGCCGCACCGCCTGCGACGTCAGCCGAGACGCCGCAGCGACAGCGCCGCCCACGCGATGGGCGGGAGCGTCACGTGCAGGATGCCGTCGGCCACGCGGGTCTCGAGCGTCCGGGGCTGCACGCGCTCGGGGTCCTCGAGCGTGTTGCGCGCGTAGGGGTCGTCGTCGTGCAGCACGTGCGCCTCGACGATCTCGACGTCGCCCAGTCCGCTGATGTCGATCGCGAGGTCCACGGCGTCTTCGCGCCCGCGGTGCACGAGGAAGATCGCGCTCGCCCCGGTCTCGGCGTCGTGGGTCGCGACGGCGTCCACCGCCGGGACCGCTCCGAACTTCGCGGTCTCGATGAGCGGCGCGTCGACCTGCAGGCGCACGGCGTCGCCCTGTGCGAGGCGCGACGTGATCGCGAAGGGGAAGAACGTCGTCTGGCGCCAGGACGGTCCGCCGGGCTCGGTCATGATCGGGGCGATCACGTTGACGAGCTGGGCGAGGGAGGCGGATGCCACCCGGTCGGTGTGCGTGAGCAGCGAGATCAGGAGGCTGCCGAAGACCACGGCATCCAGAGCCGAGTACACGTCCTCGAGCAGGCGCGGGGCGACGGGCCAGTCGTCGATCGCGGTCGGCTTCACCGACGCGACCCGATCGATGTACCAGACGTTCCACTCGTCGAAGGAGATGTCGATCTTCTTCGCGCTGCCGCGCACAGCGCCGACGTGGTCGGCGGTCGCGACGACGGCCTCGATGAAGCGGTCCATGTCGACGGACGAGGCGAGGAACGAGTCGATGTCGCCGTCGTGCTCCTGGTAGTACGCGTGGCACGAGATCATGTCGACGTCGTCGTACGTGTGCTCCAGCACGACGCGCTCCCACTCGCCGAACGTCGGCATCTGCGCCCCCGACGACCCGCACACCACGAGCTCGATCGAGGGGTCGAGCTGGCGCATGCCCTTCGCGGTCTGCGAGGCGACCTTGCCGTAGTCGTCGGCCGAGCGGTGGCCGAGCTGCCACGGTCCGTCCATCTCGTTGCCGAGGCACCACACCTGCACGCCGAATGGCTCCGAACGGCCGTTGTCGATGCGCTGCTGCGACAGGGTCGTGCCCCCGGGCACGTTGCTGTACTCGAGCAGGTCGAGCGCCTCGAGCACGCCCCGGGTGCCGAGGTTGACGGCGAGCATCAGGTCGCTTCCGGCCTTGTCGAGCCAATCCGAGAACTCGTGAAGGCCGATCTCGTTCGTCTCGGTCGAGTGCCACGCGAGGTCGAGGCGGCGCGGGCGCTGCTCGCGCGGCCCCACGCTGTCCTCCCACCGGAAGCCCGAGACGAAGTTGCCGCC
>NZ_LDRT01000109.1 GCF_001476655.1 Microbacterium testaceum
ATCTTGAACGTGTCCCCGTCGACGACGGCGTCGACGACGGCGTGCTCCGAGGGTTGCTCGGAGGGGTGGGTGGGGGAGGGGTCTGGCGCGCACCCTGCGCAGATCGCGGTGAGGGTGGCGGCCAGGGTTGCCGTCGTGGTGATCGTCCACGAGCGGGAGCGTTGGCAATCCCTCTCGCGAGTCAGGGATCGTGTTCTCATCTCTCCCTGGCCCACAGGATGAGGACTATGGCGCCGAGGATGATGAGCCCGATGAGGGCGGGTACGGAGGTGGGGATGCTCGACGCGACCCGGTTCAGCCAGTCGGTCGCGGCGCCTGCGAGGGCGCCGAGGGCGAGGCTGAGTGCGCCGATCCATCGACTCCAGCGCATAAGCCGGATGTCGCTGAGGAGCCCCCAGATGCCGAGTGCGGCGGCGCCGGCGAGGCTGGGGTAGAAGACCCAGGCGACGTCGGGCTGCGAGGGGATGTGCCGCATGATCATCCCGGGAACGACGAGCAGCGCCGTGAGGCTCGCGAGGCTGAACAGCCCCCACACGGCCCACGCGGCGGTCGCCGCTCTGTCCTCGAGACCGTCTGAGACTGCCGCTGCGACGTAGCCGTTGACGCTCGCCCAGACGATGGCGAGGACGAGGATGGCGATCGCGAGGCCGAAGCCCCACGGGGCCCAGTCGGTCTCGAAGGCGACGGCGACGTCGGTCGCGGGGGATGACTGCATGGCGTGTTCTTTCGTGGCTGGGTGGTGAGTGTGGGGTCCCGCTGTCCACCTGTGGGCGGGTGGAGCCCGAAGGTGGCTCAGGCCGTCCACAGGTGGTCAGGGGGTCACGGGACGGGATGCCCGCCCGGACTGATCGGACTAGTCGAGCGGGTCGCTCTGATCGTCCGAGCCATCCTCTTGCGTTGGCGCGGCTGACTCGTTGCGGCCACCCAGCAGAGCCGACTTCTCGGCCCGGGTGAGTTTGAACACGCGACCGAGGTCGACGCGTGACAGGTCGCCTGCGGCGACCATTTCGGCCGCGAGCTGCGCCGCGGTGCTCGTCGACTGGCGCAGCTCGTCAATCGCCCCGCCGAACGCCTTCAGGCGCCTGCGTTTCGCCTTCAGCAGGGCCTCGTCCTGCCGGAGCAGTTCCTCGATGTCCTGATCGATCGTCATCGCCGATGTTCCTCCCATACCTGCCTCGCCCCCGCGATCGAGCGGGGTGGCTGAGGAGGACGGTAGCAATTCCCAAAACGCAATTCGGGAACGAGTACCTTCCCGAGAAGTGCGGGAGATGACCCCCCTTGGGGGGTAGCAAGCATAGCGATTGGTAGCCAATCGCGGCCGCCGGCGGGGCGCCGGTGGCACCCGCTGGGAGCTTCATGGGCTTCCAGCCCAATCCCGGTAGAGGAGTTGCGATGAGCGAAGCTCGGGCGGGCCGTTCGCGGCCTGTGCGCAAGGCGCTGTCGTTCTCTGCGGGGGAGTGGGAGCGGGTGGAGCGTCGGATGCGAGCCGCGGGTGCGCGGAAGTTCGAGCCGTTCGCTCGCGCTGCGGTGCTGGACGGTGAGGTCCGTGTCCAGCGGGTGGCGTTCGACCCGTCGGTGCTGCGTGTGGAGCTCGCTCGGATCGGGAACAACATCAACCAGATCGCGCGGCATGTGAACACCGAGTCGGGTGTGACCTTCGAGGAGATGCGTGCCGCGCGGATGCTGTTGACGCAGGTGCAGGCATCCATCTCCCGGGCGTTGAGCCAGGTCCCGGAGGGTGACTGATGGCTGTCGTGAAGATGGGGCAGATCAAGTCGACGCCGGCGAAGGCGCTGGCGTACATCGCGCGGCCGGATGCGACGAGCGAGGGTCTGTGGGTGTCGACGAACGCCGCCGTCATCGACCCGGGTGACTTCAAGGCGGTCGCTCAGCAGTTCGCTGCGACTGCCGCGAGGGTCGGGGTGTCAGCGCCCCGCGAGGGAGGTGTCCTCGCTCATCACGTCATCCAGTCGTTCGACCCCAAGGAGGGGATGACGGCCGAGCTCGCGCACCGCATCGGTGTGCAGTTGGCCGAGCAGATCACCGGCGGTTCGCACGAGTACATGATCGCGACGCACCTGGATAAGGGGCACGTCCACAACCACATCATCTTCAACGCCGTGAACTTCGAGTCGGGGAAGAAGTTCCGCGTCGTGAAGAGCACCATCGGCGGCATCCGTGATGCGAGCGATGCGCTGTGCGTGGCCGCGGGTCTGAGCGTTCTTCCGAAGCCGGAACGTGCCACGGGGCGCTCGATGCGGGACACCTACCGCGTGTTGAAAGGCGAGTCGGCGAAGGAGTTTCTGCGCACGGAGATCGATAAGGCGGCCGCGCGAGCACGGAGCTGGGTCGAGTTCGAGGCGATCCTCGCTCGAGCGGGAGTCGAGACCAGCGCGCGAGGCGGTCGTGCGGCGACGGTGTCGTTCCGGGAGATCTCGATGGGCCGCCCCGTGCGGGATTACCGGCTCGGGGCGGCGTACACCGAAGAGTCGATCATGGCGCGCATGTCCAAGAGCGTGGTGAACATGATCGGCGTCGACGCGTCGATGGTCGTCCGCGAAACCCGCGACACGATCACGGTCGCGGTGCCCGGCACGAAGCGGGAGCTTCATCTGACGGTCGCGAAGACGCAGATGGTGCGCCGGCAGCGCTCTCTGCGGTTGTACGTGCCGGCGGCGGACGCGCACGTGCTGTCGGACAGGAAGGGCAACCTGGGGCGCACGGTGAGTACGGCCGGGCTGTATCAGTTCTTCTCCGAGCCGAACCTCGCCGAGGCCACCCGGTACGCGAAAGAGAAGTTCGTCGAGCCGGGCGCCGTGTCGAGGTGGGCGGCTTCTCTGAGCGAGCTTCGGGAGCTGACGGAGCAGGTCAACGCGAAGGCGCGGTGGGTGCAGCCCGGCACCGACATGGAGCAGGCGCTGCAACGCGCGAGCGTGCACCTGGCCGATCAGCACCTGGCCTACCAGACGACTTTGGTGGCTGCGGCGGAGCTCATGGCGGATCCTGCCGGCGACGCTGAGGAGCTGCGTGTGCTCATGGCCGAGCTGCGCATCATCGAGCGCGACCTGGTGTCGGTGAAGACCGACATTCGGGCGCTGTCACGTCTCACGACCGACGAAGTGAAGATGTCCGTCGCCGAGCGCATCAGCGCCCAGGTGGCCGCCGCGCGTGCGCAGCGTGGCGGTGACGCCGCACGTCGCGCGGACGCGGCCGGCACGCGGCTGAGCTTTGACGATCAGGCCGTCGACCGGGATGCCCCCGCTCAACGTGAGCACGCACAGAACGCGCGTTCCGCTCCCAGCGCAGTGTTGCGCGACCAGGACGGGTACCGCGACGTCGACATCCGCCCGCTGAGTCTGCAGGAGCGACTTGCGGCGGCTGAAGAGAAGGCGAAAGCCGATCAAGAGAGCACCCGCGCTGACGGGGCGAAGAAAGGAAGAAGATAATGGCCGATCTGGTCGATGACGCAGCAGGACAGTTGCAGCAGGCAAGTACCCACCTCACTCGAGCGGGGGTGCGTACGAGCGTCACTCTCGCAGGCAAGGCAACCAGGATCTCCGCGACCACGGCGAGCGGTGCGTCCGGTGTCGTCGTCCGCGCGCTCGTTGCTCTTCTCGATGCTGCGCGCGCCGCCGCCGGCATCCGGCGAGGGGACGGTCGGGTGAGCCTTCGACGGTTCACACAGCTCGCCGAAGGCAAGCGCGAATTCGTCCCCATCAAGGACGCGGAAGTCGCACGGCAATTGTCCCGCGAGCTACGCCGCCACGGCGTGACGTTCGCGGTCGAGCGCGGCGCCGACAAGACCCTCACCTTCCACGTGCAGGGTAAGGACGCCGGGCTCATCGAGCACGCCCTCACCCAAGCTTCGATCCGCGTCGACGAGCGCATCAGGCGTGCCCACGAACGCGGAGGGAAGCGAAACGAAGCACACAGCGAGTCGGTCGAACAGGAAATCGAGCCTGAGGTGGTGAGCCTCGATGCCGAACAGAAGAGCGGTCTCGGCGACGCCATTCGCGCATCCCGCGCTGACAAGGACTCCGAACTCGCCGATGTCATCGAGCGGGATGGCGCGGTCGCCTTGACCGCAGAGAATCTCGACGCGATTGACGCTGCGATCGCGGCGCAGCCCGAGCTTCAGGACAGCCTCGCCGACGTCGTGGCCGCCATGGAGGACGAGCGCTCGGCGATCACGGTATCGGAGGCGGCAGAGGCCGCCCGTGCCGAGGTGGCCTCACTTCAGCAGCAGGTCAGGACGGCCGAGCGGGACGCTCGGGAGGCGCGTTACGCCGCCGACTTCGGTGGTGAAGGCCCTGAGCGTGAGGCTGAGCTGGCTCGCGCCGTGAGGGCGGATGAAGTGGCTGAGGCCGCTCGTGTCGAGTTGCGCGATCGCCACGGCATCGAACTCCCCGACCCCGAAGTGACCGCCCTGATGCAGCAGGTCGAAACGGCCGAGCGGGACGCTCGGGAGGCGCGTTACGCCGCCGACTTCGGTGGTGAAGGCCCTGAGCGTGAGGTTGAGCTGGCTCGCGCCGTGAGGGCGGATGAAGTGGCTGAGGCCGCTCGTGTCGAGTTGCGCGATCGCCACGGCATCGACCTGTCCGCGGCCGCCGGCGACCACGCTGCTACACGCGCGGCCGTTCAGGCTGAGCTCGGCCGACAGTACACAGATGCAGCAGGGGCTCGGCTTGAAACCGCGGACCGCGCGGCTAGCCCGGCAACCACCAACGACCAACTGTCCGAACGGGCCGAGGATGCCGGAAGGAAAGAGGTCGCCCCGTCGAAGCAGCCGAAGCCCGCCGCGGAGGCGAAAAGCTCCAGGGAGGCGGCACAAGAGGCGCTCGTTGCCCGGTACGGGGCGGGCTTTGACACACCACGCGCGGCTGAGAGCTTCGCCACGTCAGTCGTCGATCTCTACGAGCACAGCGACGACTTCCTGGTGGCTGTCGCTGCGCGCGGCGGGTTGCCCGTGACGGCTTTCAGCGACGCATGGAGCAACCCGGACCTCACACCGGCGAACGTCAACTCACTGCTCCAGCAGGTGTATGGAACCGCTGACCGGGGAGCCTTAGAGCGCGCGCAGCCCGCCATCAAGTACTCCCACCTCAGCCAGCGCGACGCCACACGTGAGCGTGTGGCGTCCAAGATTGACGCCAAGGTCGGGGACCTCAAAGCGGGCCTGGCGGTGGGGCAGCAGGAGAGCAAGCTCCTGCAACGCGGTGCGGCCCACTCCCTCCACCAGGGGCGGTGACCCGATGGCGCGAGGTATGACTCCGGGCAAGGGCGTAGGACTTCTCCTCGGTGCGGCAGCGATCTTCTACGTCGTCGACCGGGCTGTTGAGCATGGCCGCCTCGTCATGGCCGCCGGCGGCCGGGTGAACGACGTTCTCCCGGCCATCCCGGGGGCGATCGCCGGGGACCCGTTTCGGATCTCCACCGACCCGTTAGACCTGATCAGCGGTCTCGCTGCGGCCGTGGTTCTCGCTCTGATCGTGCTGTACACGATCGCGGGCAAGCAGAACACGCGCCCGGGTGAGGAGCACGGGTCGGCAGCGTGGGCGAAGCCGGCGGACATCAAGCCATACCTCGCGCCCGACCGTAACCCAGCGCGGCAGCTGCAGTTCACCCAGACCGAGGCTCTATCGGTGGACACATTCCACACCAGACGCAACTGCAACGTCCTGGTGATCGGTGCGTCCGGCACCGGCAAGACCCGCTCGTACATTCTCCCCAACCTGCGACACCTGGACGCATCGACGGCGATCACGGACCCGTCAGGCGAGATCATTCGCGACACCCAGGAGGGGCTCGCTGCTCGAGGTATCACGGTCAGGTCGCTGAACCTGATCGACCTGGCGCAGTCGGCTCAGTTCAACCCCATGCGCTACTTCGACCCGGACAGCCCGGAGACGAGCATCGCGATGCTCTCCGACACGATCATGATGAACACGTCCGGAAAAGACAGCCGGGGAGACGCGTTCTGGGAACGAGCGGAAAAAGCCCTCCTCACAGCGATCGTCGCTTACGTGTGGGCCACCACCCCCCACACCCTCGAGCAGGAGCCGAACCTGTTGGGGGCGCTGGACCTGCTGAAAGGCATGGACGGCAGCGAGGAGAACAAGGATGCGCGGGAGAGCGAAACGGACCTGAAGTTCATTGCCGCTCGCGACGTCGTCGCAGAGTGGCAGAAAGCTCCCAACGGCGACGACGATCCCCGAGTGATGGACGTGCTGCAGTACGCGTGCGACCAGTACCGCACGTACGAGCAGGGGCCGGTGGAGACCCGCAAGAGCGTGGTCATCTCGCTCGCCGTGCGTCTGGCGCCGCTGGATATGAGGGAGGTGCGACGCATCCTCGCAACCGACACCCTCGGCATTGACCGGCTTGGTTACGAGCCGACGGCGATGTTCCTGCAGATCCCGGACACGCACGCGACGTTCAAATTCATTGCGGCGATGTTCTGGCAGTCCCTGTTCGAGCAGAGTGTCTACCAGGCCGATCATGAGCCCGATGGGCGACTGCCGCGGATGCTGCACTGCTTCCTCGACGAGTTCGCCAACATCGGTCGCATCCCCAACTTTGAACGCCACATCTCCACGATCCGCAAGAGGCAGATCAGCGTGAGCATGGTCTTTCAGAACTACGCCCAGGGCGAGGAGATGTTCGAGAAGAGCTGGCACACCGTCATCGGCAACTGCGACACGAAGCTGTTCCTCGGCGGCGATGACCCGCAGACGACGAAGTGGGTGTCGGAAATGCTGGGCGCCGAGACCATCGTTTCCAAAGACACCTCGCGCACATACGGCATGACCGGTTCATGGTCCGAAAGCACGCGGACCATGCGCCGCAACCTCCTGGACCCAGATGAAGTCGGACGCTTGGACAACAGCGAAGCCCTCCTCATGATCCGAGGCCTTCGACCGTTCCGGTCGAAGAAGATCAGCTTTTGACACAAGCACCGTGCTCGCCCACCGATCTCGAGCCGCGTCGCGTCACCACTTGTAGACGCGCGCTCCTGACCCAGATATTTCGGGCTGTTTCACGATGGAGCCGTCCATGTCTCGCACCTCACCGTTCCCGTATGTAGTCACGGTGCCTCCCCGCGCACCACGATTTTCGATCAGGCCTCCGACGTGGAGAGACCCGGCGAGTTTCGCCGCCGGATGGACACGGACGAGGCCGCCCGGGGAGACGTGGGTGCTGCCGTTGTGGGAACCGAAGATGTCGACGATCGCTCCGTCATCCACGTGAAGAGACCCATTGTGGGTTCCGTGCACGACGAAGCTTCCACCTTCGGAAACTCTCATTGAGCCGTTGGTGACCGCCCTTGTTGCGACGGTGTAGGTCGCCTGATGAATGCAGGTGCCTCCGCTGTAAAGGCCGTGCAGCGTTTCGTCGGCATCGACAACCTTCATTGGCTCGGTGGTGCGTTCCCCGCGGGGCCCGATATGAATGTTGTCCGGATGTGAGTGGTCCATGGAGCGGGTCTACCACGCACGTCTGACATGCGACAGCTTCTGAGACACCGGCCTCGGCGGCGGAGCTGACTTCACGGTCGCAAATTCGTCCTCAGCCCGGGTTCGGTCCGTGCGCCGACGACGTCGCGGAAGCTCTCACGCCCGACCGCATCTCGGGCAGAGTGAGATGGCACGGTCCGAGGCGCCACCGAGGCGGGGAGGTGCCACGGCGGGCCTTCCCCGAGTCCTCCGCCCTTTGGCTACACGAAGAGGTAGGACAACCTCTCGTTGAAGATGAAACGAAGTTCGTCGGGGGCGTCGAAGTCGACATCCCCAGATACGGCAATGGCGTCGTCGCCACCGTCGCGCGAGAACACATCGGGCATGACGGATCGGTTAGCCGCCGCGGCGCTCAGGAAGAAGAGGAACTTCTGCGTTTCGGCCTCGGGAGCGAGCCCCAAATCGACCTTCCGGCCGCTCCCTTTCTCACGCAGACGGCCGGCACGCTGGCCTTGTGCATTCCTGTACTCCTCGATGTAGCACAGCACCTTTGTCACGTCGCTCATGACGACCAGCATGACGCAACGAAACCGTCCACATCGCGAGTCGCGACCACGACAAGAACAGCGACAGTTGCGAAGAAAGCCCAGCGAAGCGGAGACTCCATTTCTATCGCGGTGGGTCGCCTTTACCTGCGCACGCGAAGTCGCACATCGCCCAGCTGCAGCACCGCGCCCTCCGGGACAGGGGTGATCGTATTGGCCTGCACCAGGACGCCGTCGATGAAAGTGCCGTTCACGGAGTCCTGGTCGACGACCACCACGGTGCCTCGGTCGTCGACGTCGATGACCGCGTGCACGCGCGAGACTTCCTGGCCGGGGCTCGAGATGGACAGCAGCGTGTGGTCACGGCGGGGGCGAGGCCGGCGCCCGATCAGCACAGGTGCGACCATCTCTTCCTCCGCTGCGCCGTCGACGGCGATCGCGACCGTTCGACGTCTCCGCCGCAGCACGGTCTCCTCGACTGCCGGCGCAAGATCCACCGCCCGCACGGTGTGATCCTCGAGCTCGATCACTGCGGCGGGATCCTCGGTCACCCGCTCGAGGGGGACCGCCGGCACCGGCGGGCGGTGGACCGGCGCCGGCGCATCCGAAGGCGTGCGGGGCGGCACCGGTGCGCGCGGCCGCGGAGGGGGAGGCGCCGGCGATGCAGCGGGCGCCGGAAGAACCTCCCCCGTCGGGTAGACCACCATCGCCCACTCCCCGGTCGCCTCGAGCGCGGTGAAGCTCTGCGGTGACCCGGTCAGCTCGGCGTACCGCCTGGCGTGTTCCATGACGACGGCGCGAACCTCGTCCGTGGAGCCCGCTCGAAGCTTCATCTCCTGGCCGTCCAGAACGAGCCGGGCTGACCCGTCGGCACCAACGAATGCGCTGATGGTCATCGCTACCTCCCCACGAAACGCACCGACAGCTCCGCCGGGGCTGGCTGATCCACCTCGAGCACCCGCTGCGAGTCCTCGTCGACGACGACGTACCAGGTCGCTGTCAGCGGGGCCGCCACGATCCGGTTGCCGGTCTGAGAGGCGTACTGCGGCACACAGGTGATGGTCACCGGCACCCGGACCGCGTGAGCGTCCGCGGCGGTAGCGACCCCGATCCGAGGGTCGCCGTCGACGGCTACCGCGGCCGACACCAGCGTGTCGCCCGTGGCATCGACATGTGCCCTTCCAACCACCGGACTGTCGAAGACGGTCAGCCACACAGGTGTGAGGGTCTCGGCGAGCTCCGGCGCCAGGCCGGCCTTCTGATACTCCCGAGCCCGCTGTGCTTTCGTGTCGGATCCTTCGAAGTGCGCGACGGTGGCCGCGGCCGCGATCGCCGTACGGGTCGTCGCGTCCCCGATAGCGGCCGGAGATGGACCCGCTTGCGACGTCGGCTTCTCCTCGGGATGACCCTGATCCGGCGGCGTGAGCGCGATCAGGGCCAATACCGCGGCGCCGACGAGCATCACCACCACTACGACGGCTACGCCCGCCACCAACGCGATCTTTCTTCGGCTCAACATCGAGATCAGCCCTTGTACAGGTGACGCAGGGACGCGGCTCGCACCTTCTGCAAAGGCTCCGGGAGGTCCGACACCGCGGGCTGTTCGATGGCCGTGATCTGGTTCGTTTCCTCGTCGAGCGTTGCCGTCCACGTGGCCTCGAACCCGTTGTCCACCTCGAGACGGTAATCGGGGTCGTCGCCGTAGCCGCCGTAGCTGAAGCTCTGCGTCACCTGAAGGGTGACGCGCAGGCTCGAGCGACCGTCGACGTCCGTTCGTTCCACCCCCGTGACCTTTGCTCCCTTCGCGGCGATCAGCCCGACCAACTCGGGCTCGGGAGCGTAGTCCGAGTTGCCCAGCGGCAGGACGTCGATCCAGATCGGGGTGAACGACGCGATCAGTTCCGGGCTGAATCCCGCTTGCTGGTACGACTGACGACGCGCGCTCTCCGAGCCGTCTCTGTCCGGGTTGAAGCGCGCAGCGGTCAGCACCGCTTCTCGCACCGTGGCGCTCTGTTCGCTCGACAGAGTCGCGGAAGACGTCGGAGAGGGAGATAGCGTGAGGGCCTCGCCTGCGCTGTCGCTCCCTGTCGAGCGAGTGGCGAGCACCACAGTGATGATGATGATGACAGCGATCAGGATGCTGCCGGCGGCGTAGATCAGGCGTCGTGAGCGGTCGGTCATGAGGGTCTCCTAGTACCAGTGCGGGGTGTTGTTCTGCCAGAACGCCCAGGCGCCGCAGGGGCTCCCGTAGCGGTCGGTGATGTAGGTCAGCCCCCACCTCACTTGGGTGAGGGCGTTGTCGCGCCAGTCCGCTCCCGCGGTGGCGAGCTTTTCGGCAGGCAGTGCCTGCGGGATCCCGTAGGCCCCCGACGCGGCGTTCACGGCGTGAGGGTCCCAACTCGATTCGCCGTTCCATAGCCGGTCGAGGCAGTCGAACTGAACCCCGTCACCGCCGAGAGCAGCGCGCGCATACGCCTTGGCATCGGAGGGATCGGCGCCGGCGGACCCCGCCCAGCCCCAGAACTCCCAGTGCCACGCCTCGGGGCGACCGCCGTCCTCCTCCGCCCACGCCGGGTGTCGGTAGCCGAAGGCCCCGGCGTGCTCAACCAGCCACCGGTACGTGTCGCTGTCGAAGTCGATCGCTGCGCCCGATTGCTCACCGATGTCGACGGCGAGGGCCCATCCGTGGATGGAAGTGCCGGGGGTTGTCGCCTTCCCGCCGTAGTCGATGACGGCTTGCACCTGCCCGGCGTAGTCGCGGTAAGCGTCGTTGATGACCAGGTCGTGGCCGAAGTCCGCACGGTATTCGGCGTTCAGCGCTGTCAGCGCGTGGACGGCGTCGGAGCGCAGCCGGTAGCCCTGCGCCCAGGGGATGGGCGACAGAAGCTCTTCGGGGATGAATCCGTTCTCCCACCCGCCCCACGGC
>NZ_LDRT01000011.1 GCF_001476655.1 Microbacterium testaceum
GGGCGGGAGGGCGAGCAGCTCCACGGCGGCTTCGTCCAGGAGCGCGTCGTCGTCGCCTCGCGCTGCGCCGGTCATTGCTCCATTCTGACCCCCGCGTCAGATCGAGACCACTCCGGGGCGGGGCCCGCGGATCTCGCGGTGGAGCTGCTCCATGCGCGTGTCGAGCTCGGCAGCCGTGTCGGCGGCATCCTTCAGCTGGTCGAGGAGGTCAGCGGGGACGAGGCGCTCGTACTTGTAGTAGATCTTGTGCTCGAGGCTCGCCCAGAAGTCCATCGCGATCGTGCGGAACTGCACCTCGACGGGCACCTGCACCCGCCCTGTCGAGAGGAAGACAGGCACCTCCACGATGACGTGCAGGCTCTTGTACCCGTTGGCCTTCGGGTGGGCGATGTAGTCCTTCACGTCGCGCACGGTGATGTCGTCCTGTTGCGTGAGCAGGTCGGAGAGGCGATACGCGTCGTCGATGAAGCTGCACGTGACACGGATGCCGGCGATGTCGGTGATCGCGGCGCGGATGGAGTCGAAGTCGGTGTCGATGCCCTTGCGCCGCACCTTGTCCACGAGGCTGTCGGGCGTCTTGACCCGGCTCGAGACGTGCTCGATCGGGTTGTAGTCGTGCATCTCTTGGAACTCTTCGCGCAGGATCGCGATCTTCGTGTCGACCTCGGCGAGACCGAAACGGTACTCCATGAGGAACCTCTGGAACTCGTCGCGCATCGCACGAAGCGCCCCACTCGAGACGGTGATCTGCTGATCGTCCAGCGAATCGGCCATGCTGCCGACGGTAGCGAAGGCAGATACGAGGGGCCTGTGAGCCTCAGGCGCGCGGGGGCTCGGACTCTCGCGGGACGAGTTCGCCGTCGACGACGTCGATTCCGATGAGGCCGTCGAAGACGTCGGGGAGGTCGGCGGGTTCCTCAGCGGGCTCGATCGGCGACGGGGGGTGTCGGTCGTTCACGGCGATCCTTCCGTGGGATACCTCTACGGTGGCAGCACGAGTCGACGAGCCGAGGTGGCTTGACACCCTCGGACCGACGACATATCGCACACGGACGCGCGCGGTTAGTCTGGACGTATGGGGACGATCATCTACGGAAGCTCGACGAGCGTTCATATCGAGGATCGCGCTCTCGCGCACCTCAAGGTCGTCATCTCGACGAAACTGCGCCGAGGTGAGAGCTTCACGTTGTCGTGGCGTCACCTCGACGACGAGCCCCGCGGCCGCAGCACGCTCTGGCTCCACCCGGCGATCCCCTTGCGCTTCGTCTTCGACGACGCCGAGCCCACGAAGCTGAGCCGGGAATGGATCGAGCGCCTCTCCGAATCGGCGAACTCCTCGGGGGGCATCATGCTCGTCGCCGAAGACATCGCTCCCTCGCGTGACGCGGCGAGCGACTCCTCGACCCGCTGAGCCTCAGGCCTCGTCGGGCGAGCTGTCCTCGGAGGGTTCCGGCGTGATCGCCAATCCGTTGGGACCGGATGCCGCGAGCATGAGGTCTTCGACCCACACGCGGTTGATGCGCGGCTGACGGCTGCCGTAGAAGTGGAACTGGATCGGCACGGAGGGGTGCATCCAGAAGCTGCGGCGACCACTGCCGTCGCCGACTTCGACGTCGAACATGAACGACTCCGAGCGGCGCAGCTTGTTCATGACCACGATGCGCAGATGAGCCAACGTACGGTCATCGATATCGACGGCGTTGGCGACGGTGTCGTAGATGAATCTACCCATGGAATCGAGCCTATCCGAGGAACGCAGATTCGCTCCGTTTGGCGCGTGCCATGCCTGCGGAGCGGAAATCAACCCCTTCGATCCCCTCGCGGCGACGTGGGTAGCGTTCTTGTGTGGGAACGCTCTACTACGGCGACGTCGCGACGCCGATCGAAATGGAAGACCGCGCGCTGGCGCACCTCAAGGTCGTCATCGCGACCAAGCTCCGTCGCGGAGAGAGCTTCACCCTGTCGTGGACCCACGGGCCAGGCCAGGAAGTGGGACGCAGCACGGTATGGCTGCACCCCTCCATTCCCCTTCGGTTCGTCTTCGACGAGCCGGAACCGGCACTTCTCAGCCGCGCCTGGGTGGAGGAACTGGCGAACTCGGCAAACTCCTCCGGAGGTCTTCTCGTCGTCCCCGAGCCCGGGACCGAGACCCCGAACCCCTGAGCGACCTCCCGCGCAGGTCGTACGGGTCGTCCGTCAGTGCGCGGCTTCCTCGACCGGGTCGACCTGGTCGACCGCATCTTGGAGGCGCCCGAGACACGCGATGACGACGTCGCACTCCTCGGTCGTCATATCGGACACGGCTGCCATCATGCGCGTGTGCATCGAGCCGAGCGTCGCGCGCACCTCGGCGTCACTGGCCGCGGTCGACACGATCCGGACGCTGCGCCGGTCCGTGGGGTGCGGCACGCGGGTGACGTGACCGGACTTCTCGAGCCGATCGATGATCGCGGTGGTCGACGCGGTGGACACCCCGAGATAACGCGTGAGTTCCGCGGGCGTCACGTGACGATCCTGACCCGCGGCGCGCAGGAGGTAGCGCAGGACGAGGAGGTCGTTCTCGCCCATCGACATCGCCTCACGCGTACGACGGCGCATGGCGACCTCTGCGGCGCGATAGACACGAAAGGCCTGTAGGACCTCGACGGCACGACGCCGACGATCTTCCTCTGTCGCGCCGTACCAGTAGCGCGACGACTGCGAGCCGTCTTCCACCCCGGCATCCTATGTCAGCGCCGCTGTCCAGGCCCCTGCCGCTGCGCGAGAAGGACGGGTAGCATGAAGACATACATCGGCTAACTAGTTGATAGGACATCGAGACAGTAGCTCCGCGAGGGTTCACGGGAGGTGACATGAGGCGCACGGCCACGGCAGATGATGTGGTGAAGGCTCTCAGCGACCTCACCGACTCCAGCGCGATCTCGGAGCGCGCCGCCCTGCAGTCTCTGGGCATCGGCCCCAACGACGCGAAAGTCCTGCGCTTCCTTCTCGAGCGCAGCGAAGACGACGACCCGGTGACACCGCGGTTGCTCGCCGACATGCTCGGCATCACCTCTGCCGCGACCACGACCCTCATCGACCGCCTCGCGGAAGCCGGATGGGTCGCCCGCGAGCCCTATCCGGGCGATCGACGGTCGATCGTGGTGCGCGCGACCATCGACCCCGAGTCGCCGGCGCGCCGTGTCCTGTCGGTGCGCCGCGCCTCGGTCGCCACGGCCGCAGCGAAGCTCGACGCTTCCGAGCGTCGTATCGTCGCCGACTTCCTCGACGACATCGCTCGCGTCGAGAAGCAGCACGTCGACGGCATCGCCTCGGCCGACGTCGCGTCCCGCTCGACCTGACGCGCAGAGCGAACGGGACGCTCCGCGGTCAGGCCGAGTCTCGGCCGGTGGCCGACTGGAGACGGTCGATCTGCTCGGACGCCTCGGCTTTGGTGAGGTCGGCGGGGATCTCTTCGCCGGCCTCGCGCGCGAGGGTGTCGAGGTAGCTCCGCTGCGGCGCCGTCATCGGCTCGTCGCCGGTGACCCAGTCCGAGGGGTCCTTCTCAGCCGGGTTCTCTCCGTCGCGGACGGCACCCAGGGTCTCTTCTTCACGGGAGGAATCGCTCATGGCCCCGAGGTTAGGCGTGAGCTCCGACACCGTCCGCGGGATTGACAGGGCGCCCAGGCGGGTGCGGCATCCTGGATCGATGACGAGCGACCCGCCTCCCACCGACGTCCAGGTCGAGACCTACCGACGCGGTGACGCGCGCACGCGCGTGACGCGCGTGTCGACCGGAGCGGACACCGGAAGAGCTTTCGTCCTCGTCGCGGGGATCGGGGTCGCGTCGACCTATTTCGAGTTCCTCGCGCCCCTGCTGGCATCCGAGGGCGATGTCTACGCGCTGGACCTCCCCGGTTTCGCCGGGGTCCCGGCATCCGGAGAACAACCGACGGCCGCGTTCTTCGCCGACCAGGTCGAGGGCGTGCTCGACCACTACGGTCTGCGAGACCCCGTGCTCATCGGCCACTCGATGGGGACGCAGGTCGTCACCGAGGTCCTCACGCGCCGAGACCTGTCCCACGCGGTGCTGGTGAGTCCGGTCGTCGACGAGGGAGAGGCGCGAATGGGGGTGCAGGCTGTCCGGTTCGCGCAGTCCACCGCCCGCGAGTCCCAGCACATCGCCCTTCTCGCCGTCTCGGCCTACCTGCTGTGCGGGTTCCTCTACTTCTTCGAGACGCTGCCGCACATGCTGCGGTATCGGATCTCGGATCGCATCGTCCAGGCGCGGGCGCGTCTGCTGCTCATCCGCGGCGAGTTCGACCGCCCGTCGCCGCGCCGCCTGCATTCGAGGCTCGTGTCGCGCGCGCGCTCCGCCCGCCGATGGGAGATCGAGGGGGCCGCGCACTGCGTGGTGAACAGCCACGCGGTCGGCATCGCCCGCCTCACGATGGCGCACGTGCGCGACGAGCTCGGTCCGAAGGGGCGGATGCCGGCCGCCGAGGCCGCCGTGCCTCCGGCGCGGCACGCGGATGTGCGCATGGTGCTGGGCGCCATGGCGAGCAGGCTCGCGGAGTGGATCAGCGCCGTCCGCAAGGACGAGACGGGCGTCGGACGGGCCAAGGCACAGCACGCGCGCGTGCTGTGGGAGGCCTACCGGCCCGGCCGGTAGCTACCTCGCGGCGAGCCGGACGGCAACCCCCGCGACCGACCGGCTCGTCGCCCGGAGCATGGGCTGGTGCTGTTCCGCCCTCGCCCGCGTGCGTCATGAGACTCTCCCCCTCACTCGATCCTCGCCGCTGGTGGCACGACGCGATCTCCGCTGATCGCCTCCTGCTCGCCGCCAAGACGGCCGCCGCCGCGGCCCTCGCCTGGTACCTCGCTCCCTTGGTGCCCTTCGCGCAGAGCGAGTACTCGTACTACGCCCCGCTCGGCGTCCTGGTGAGCATGTACCCCACCGTCGCGCGCTCGGCAACGAGCGGCGCGCAAGCCGTGGTCGGCCTCGCCCTCGGCATCGGTCTCGGCCTCGGGAGCCTCGCGGTGGTCGGCGCGGGCTTGGCCCGCATCGTCGCGGTCGCGATCGTCATCCTTATCGGGGTCCTGCTCGCCGGGGTTCGGGCGCTCGGCGTCGGCCGCGACTGGGTGGCGATCGCGGGGCTCTTCGTCCTCCTCCTCGGCGGCGCCGACCCCGACGGTTACTCGTCGTCGTACCTCATCACGATGGCGTTCGGAGTGCTGGTCGGGGTCGCGGTGAATCTTGTCGTGGTCCCGCCCCTGCGGATCACGCGCGCCGACGATCGACTCGCGCAGCTCCGCGATGAGCTGGGCGCGGCGCTGCACCGCATCGCGGACTCCCTGGCCGGGCACGCCTTCGATCCGGATGCCGCCGACAGGGCGACCGCGGGGCTCACGGGCACACTCGCCGACGTCCGCGAAGAGGTCGAGCTCGCCGACGAGAGTCGTCGTTACAACCCCCGAGGCCGCCGCCTGCAGGCTCCCCGCGACCTCAACCGCCGACGACTGGACGCCCTGACGGGGACCGCCGACGCGACGCGGGAACTGTCGGCATCCCTGTCCCGCCTGACGGCGGGGCCGGACGTCGAGACCCGCATCCCCGACGACGCCCGCCGCGCCCTGGCCGGGGCGATCGAGGCCGTCTCGCGCCTCGTCACCACTCCCCCGGATCCCGACGCGACCGCGGAGCAGCTCGACGAGGCGGAGCGGGCGCTGACCGCCTACACCGATCGCCTCCGCGCTCTCGCCGCCCCGGAGGAGCCCCTCGACGCGTGGGAGGCGGCGGTGAGCCTGCGGCGGGTGATCGCGGCGTGCGGCCCGTTCTCGGATCCGGACGCCGACACGGCGACGCGGTGACGGCGGTGGCGGACCGGCACCGCGCGGCATCCGCTCGCGGACGGGTCACCGTCGCGACGTGATGGCCGCGGTGTCGAGCGCGCGTTCCAGAGCCGCCGCTGTCGCGACACGGGCCGCCGCCGGGACCGCCGCGAGGAAGCCGCCGACGAACGTGTCTCCCAGGCCGATCGTGGTGGGAGCGGCCGTGTCGACCACGAACGCGGCCACCCCCGTCGCGCGGAGACGCTCCTCGGCAGCCGCGACGACCGCCGCACCTCCCGCATGACGCGGAAACCGCGCCGTCTCGTCGAGGTCGGCTGCGGTGCACGCGTCGCCGAGTCGGTACCGCGTCGCCGCGGTGCACACCGCGCTGTCGAGAGCCGCGCGATGCGCCCCCGCATTCGGGCCGACCGCGATCGCCCAGTACCTCGTGTGCACGACGACGGCCCGGGCGGGGATGAGGACGTGGATCTCGGCGAGCGCGTCGGCGACGTCGTCGACGTCGAGCAGGTCGACGGCGCGGCCCAGGTACTCCTGCAGCTCGTCCTCGTTCATGCCGTACACATCGATGCGATCGAGGAGCCGCCCGCGCACCGCGCCGGAGAGTTCGCGCCGATAGAACCCGGCGTCCTCGTAGTACACGAGCGCATCGGGTGGCAGCCGGGTCATCGCCGCCACGAGGTCGTCGAGCCGCCGCTGCAGCAGGTCGGCATCCTGCATCGTGTTGAACCCCGACACCAGGAAGGCCGCGGCGTCCGCGAGCGCGTCGCCGAGGGCGGGGGCGATCGCCATCTCGCGGTTCGGGGCGTCGTCGGCGAAGATGATCCGGTTCGACGAGGGCGCGCTCACCTCCCCGTCGAGAAGACGCACGATCGCGCCCGCGGGGTACTGCACGATCAGGTGCGGGTCGAGCGTGTCGCGCGTGGCCGACGACACCACGCGCATCGACCGCGGGAGCAGCCGCCGCACCGTGTCGTCGATGCTCACGAGGTGCTGCACGGTCGGGACGCCGATGCGGTCGAGGGCGATCCCGGCCCGCACCCCCGTCCCCCCGAGGGTGGTCTCGACCTCGAAGTGCGCGGCGAAGCGCTCGACGATGTCGCTGGACAGGACGAAGCGCTCGCCTCCCCCGCCCGTGGCGAGGAAGGCGAGCACCGTCACGACGAGCGCCCGCTCGTCGATGATCGGCGTCGTGGTGGTCAGCTCGTCGGAACGGATGCCGTACCCCTCCGCGAGCGCGGACAGGACGGCGGCATCCCATCGGATCTCGTAGTCGACGGTCCCGCCGAGTCCGAGGACGAGGTCATCTGCCATGGCGCCGATCATCCTCCGGTCAGTACAGGTCGGCCTTGCCGGCGGCGCCGAACAGGTCGATCTTCTCGGCCGCGGTCACCTTCATCGCCGCGATGCACTCGGGCTGGATCGCGTTGGGCTCGCGCAGGCGCCGGTCGGTGCCGAGCACCTCGCGCATGCGGTCGTGGTACGCCACCTTGATGTCGCTCGAGATGTTGATCTTGTTGATGCCGAGCGACACGGCGCGCGAGAGCTCGGCATCCGGGTTGCTGGATCCGCCGTGCAGCACCAGCGGGATGCCGACGGCCGCCTTGATCTGCTCGAGCAGATCGTGGCGCAGCTCGGGGTTCTTGTCGGAGGGGTAGAGCCCGTGCGAGGTGCCGATGGCGATCGCGAGGCTGTCGACGCCGGTCTGCTCGACGAAGCGCACCGCGTCGTCGACGTTCGTGTAGATGATCTCGGCCGCGCCCGACTCGCCGTAGCTGTCGTTCGCGCCGATCGTGCCGAGCTCGCCCTCGACCTGCACGCCCACGGCGTGCGCCGCCTCGACGACCTTGCGGGTGAGGGCGACGTTCTGCTCGAACGGCTCCAGCGACGCGTCGATCATGACCGAGGTGAAGCCCGCCTGGATCGCGGCGACGATCTGCTCGTACGTTCCGCCGTGGTCCCAGTGGATCGCGACGGGGACGCTCGAGCGGTGCGCGCGGGCGTGCATCGCGGGGATGAGGTCGGTCGTGATGTGCGAGACCTCGTCGGGGTGGATGGCGATGATGACCGGAGCGTTCTTCTCCTCGCTGATGTCCATGATCCCGGTGAACATCGCCCAGTCGCTGATGTTGAAGGCCGGGATGGCGAAGCTGTGGGCGTTCGCCACGTCGAGGATGGACTTGCCGGTGTAGAGCACGGATTTCTCCTTGTTCGGGGGTGGGTAGGCGGGATCAGCTCTTCACCGAGCCGGCCGTGAGGCCGCTGATGAAGAAGCGTTGGAAGAAGAGGAAGAGCACCAGCACCGGGATCGAGCCGAGGATGCTCATCGCCATGATCTGGTTCCACTCGTAGGAGTGCTGTCCCATGAGCAGCTGGATGCCGATCGGCACCGTGCGCATGTCGATCGTGCGCGTGAGGGTGAGCGCGAACAGGAACTCGTTCCACGCGATCATGAAGGTGTAGATGCCGACCGACACGATGCCCGGGATCGAGATCGGCACGAGAACGCGCCACAGGGCGGTGAAGGAGCCGGCCCCGTCGACGCGGACGGCCTCGTCGAGCTCCTTGGGGAGCGTGTTGAAGTAGCCGGTCATCATGATGATCGCGTAGGGCAGCGTGAACACCATGTAGGTGAAGATCAGGCCCGGGTAGGTGTTGTACAGCCCGAGCCCGACCATCAGGCCGAAGTACGGGATGAGCAGCGTGATCGGCGGCACCGCCTGAACGCTGACGATGATGACGTTGACGATGCGCTTGCCGCGGAACTCGAAGCGGCTGAACGCGTACGCGGCCTGGATGGCGACGAGCAGCGTCAGAATCGTCACGGCCCCGGCCACCACGTAGCTGTTGATGAAGAACCGCACCGTCTCGGGGTTGGTGAAGATCGACACGTACGCGTCGAACGAGAAGGTGTCGGTGATCAGGCGCGGCGGCAGTTCGAAGATCTGCGTGTTCGACTTGAACGAGCTCGACAGCATCCACAGCACGGGACCGGCGGCGAAGACGGCTCCGATCAGCAGGCCGATGAGCACGCCGGCCTGGGCGAGACGGCGACGCGTGCGGCTGTTCGTCGTGCGCCGGGGCGCGGGTGCGGCCGCGGTGCGCGGCCGCGCGGGGGTGGTCAGGGCCATGTCAGTCCCTCGCCTTCTGGTGGCGGACGTAGAGCACCGCGATGATCATCGACATCGCCAGCACCAGCACCGCCGAGGTGGATGCCATGGAGAAGTCGTACTTCGCGAACGCGAGCTTGTAGGTGAACGTGCTGAGCATCTCGGTGACGTCGATGGGACCGCCGCCGGTGGTCAGCCAGATGAGGGCGAACTGCTGCGAGGTCCAGATGAGGTCGAGCAGCACGAGGCTGACGATGATCGGACGCAGCTGCGGGACGGTGACGTTCCAGAACCGCTGCGCGGGGCTCGCCCCGTCGACGGTGGCGGCCTCGTACAGGTCGCTCGGGATGCCCTGCAGGCCCGCGAGCAGGCTGACCATGAAGAACGGGTAGCCGGCCCAGATGTTGATGAAGGTGACCGTGCCGAGGGCCAGCTGCGGCGACGCGAGCCACTCGATGTTCGTGTTCAGCAGGAAGTTGACGATGCCGTTCGGGGCGAGCAGCATGCGCCACAGCACCGCGATGACGGCGACCGTGAACAGCCAGGGGAGCACGTAGAGGCCGCGGAAGACGGCGCGGGGCACGGCGCCGATGAGCCGGCTGTTCAGCAGCATCGCGAAGGTGAGGCCCAGGACGAGGTGGGCGGCGACGCTGGTCAACGTGAAGAAGAGGGTGTTGCCCGTGGCCTTCCAGAAGCCCGGGTCGGTGAGAATCGCGACGTAGTTGTCGACGCCCACCAGGTCGGGGCTCTTGTTCAGGATGACGTTGTCCTGGAACGAGTAGCCGATGACCATGACGATCGGGACGATCATCAGGACGAACAGCAGGATCAGGGTGGGCGAGAGGAAGACGTACGCCTCGCCCGCCTTACGGAGCTGGCGGGTGCGGCGCGAGGCGGGTCGTCCGGTGACGATCAGCTCGGTGTCGGGGGGAGTGAGAGTGCGCATGGTCATGGTGTGCGGCTTTCGATGAGCGGGATGCCGCACCACCCGCGCGGGCGGTGCGGCATCCCGGATCAGGGTCGGATCAGAACTCCGACGTCCATTCGTCCTGCGACTTCTTCAGCGCGTCGCTCATGGACTGCTGACCGTCGAGCGCGGACTGGAACTGCTCGCCGAACTGGCGCATGAGCTCCTCGGCGACGGGGAGACCGGTGAACTCGTTCGCCGGGTATCCCTTCTTGTAGATGTCGAAGGCCGTCTTGAACAGCTCGTCGTCCTCGACGAAGGTGGGCACGCTCTCGGTGTTGCCCGGGAAGGCCTTCGCCATCGTCGACAGCTCGCTGTTGACGTCCTTGCTCATCAGGAACTGCACGAGCTTGAAAGCGGCGTCCTTGTGCTCGGAGTTCTCGGCCACGCCGATGCCCCACGAGGCGTAGGGGATGCCGCGTTCGCCGGAGAAGCCGTCCTCGGCCGGGATGGCCGAGATGGAGAATTTCAGGTCGGGGTTGGACTCGCGGATCAGGTTGATGTGCGCGAGCGAGTCGATCATCATCCCGACGCGGCCGTTGGTGAACTCCTCGACCTTGTCCTGCTCCTTCATGGTGAAGGATCCGGGGGCGATGACGCCGTCGTCCCAGAGCTGCTGGATGTAGTCGGTCGCCGACGAGACGTCGGAGTTGGTCAGGTCGGGCTGGCCGTCCTTCAGCATCGATCCGCCCGAGGCCCAGACCCACGACATGACGTCGTTCTGGACGCCGTTCGGGGCTTCGAGCGAGAGCGGGAGAACCCAGCCCGAGACGTCGCCGCCGAGCGCCTTGATCTTCTTCGCCGCGTCGGCGAACTCGGTGCGCGTCGAGGGCGGGGCCGAGACGCCCGCCTGCGAGAGGAGGCCGTCGTTGGTGAACATCGGGTAGACGAAGTTCACGACCGGGATCATGTAGGTGCTGCCGTCGACCTTGATCTGGCTGGCGAGCTGGCTCTCGTCGTATCCGGAGTCGCTCATGAGCTTCGACAGGTCGGCGATGACGCCCTGCTTGGCGAAGTCGCTCACCCACGCTCCGTCGAGACCGACGACGTCGGGCATGGTTCCGGATGCCGCGCCGGCGAAAAGCTGCTCCTTGGTGGAGGCGTACGGGCCGCTCACCAGGTCGACCTTGATGCCGGGGTTCTCCTTCTCGAACTGGTCCATGAGACCGCGGAACTGGCCGTCGCCGAGCTCCGGCTCCCACCACTGCGCGAACTCGATCGTGACGTCCCCGTCGGCCGAGGTGGCCGAGGTGTTCGACGAGCACCCCGCCATGGCCAGGAGGGTCGTGGCCGCTGCTGCGACACCGACGAGCTTGATGGCGTTCCGACGCCGGCGCCCGCTGTTGTCCATCGTTTCTCCTCGTTGAGATCTGCTGTATTTCGCGCTGTTCTGCGCGTTCTTGCTGCTTTAAGCATGAGTATGCGCCGACTTGCGGTAGTCGTCAAGAAGCTGATGCACATTCGTGATTATTGCGGCGTCGAACGGCGCGAAAAGCGGCGAAAGAAGCCGGGTTACTGCCGTTACGTGCGGTTTTCCGTCCACAGATGCGGTTTCACGGCCTCCCCTGTGCTAGAGATAACCGCATGGACGGACACACGGCCTCGACGAAGCGACGACTCCCGGCGGGACGGAAAGCGGAACTGGCGGCCTACGTCGCCGAATCGGGGCAGGTGACCGTCGTCGACCTCGCGTCCCACTTCGGGGTGTCGATCGACACCGTGCGCCGCGACCTCGACCAGCTCGATCGAGAGGGAATCGTCGTGCGCACGCACGGCGGGGCCGTGAGCGCGATGTCGGTCCCCGGCCGCGACCGCGGACTCGACGTCCGCCTGCAGATGCAGATCGCCGAGAAGGAGCGCATCGCCACCCTGGCCGTCGACCTGATCGAGGACGGGTCCGTGTTGATGCTCAACGCCGGCACGACGACCCTCGCGGTCGCGCGCGCGCTGCGCAACCACCGCAATCTCACGATCGCGACGAACAACCTGCGCATTCCGGCGGAGATCTCGCCGAGCGTCTTCCGCGACCTCTACATCTTCGGCGGCGCAGTCCGCACCATCACGCAGGCGACGACGGGGCCGGTGACGCTGGCGATGAACTCGCACACCCCCGAGGTCGACATCCGCTGCGACTACGCGCTCATCGCGGTCGGCGCGGTGGACGCCTCGGGGTTCTCGACCAGCAACCTCGGCGACGCGACGATGATGAGCGAGATGATCCAGCGCGCCGACCGCACGGCGATCCTCGCCGACTCGACCAAGCTCGACCGCCGTCTGTTCGCACAGGTGGCCCCGCTCGAGAAGGCCGACTATCTCATCACCGACGCCCCGCCCTCTCCCGAGCTCGCGGCCGCGCTCGCCGAGGCCGGGGTGACGGTCGTCACTCCCTGACCTCGCCGGCGGCCGTCAGTACCCCGTCGACAGCACCCGGTCGAGCATGTCGACGAAGTAGTCGGCCGAGTCCCGCGTCACGCACAGCGGAGGCTTGATCTTCAGCACGTTCTGGTGGTCGCCGGTGGGCTGCATGATCACGCCGAGCTCGAGGAGACGGTCGCAGATCGCGGCGGTCTCTTCGGTCGCCGGGGTGAGGATCGCGCGATCGCGCACGAACTCCAACCCCAGGTACAGCCCCGCTCCGTGGACGGTGCCGACGATCGGATGCCGATCGCCCAGCGCCTCGAGACGCGCCTTGAGGTGCGCGCCGACGACCCGCGCGTTCTCCTGCAGCTGCTCCTCGTCGATGATGTCGAGCACGGTCTGACCGACGACGGACGACAGCGGCGAACCGCCCGTGGAGGAGAAGAAGTATCCCTGGGTGCGGTAGCGGTCGGCGATCTCGCGGCGCGTGATGACCGCCCCGAGCGGGAAGCCCGCCCCGATCGACTTCGCGACCGCCACGATGTCGGGGACCACTCCCTGCTGGTCGAAGCCCCAGAACCACGAGCCCAGGCGTCCGAAGCCCACCTGCACCTCGTCCGCAATGGCGAGGCCACCGAGCTCGCGCACGGTCGCGTACACCTGCTTCAGGTAGCCGTCGGGCAGCGCGACGCCACCCGCATTGCCGTAGAACGTCTCGCTGAGGAAGGCGGCGGGCGGGTTTCCCTCCGCGGCGAGCGCGCGCAGCCGCGCGGCCGCCTCGGGCGCGTAGGCGGCGGCATCCGCTCCCCGGTGGCGACCGCGGTAGGAGTTCGCGGCCTCGACGGTGTGCACCCACTCGGGGCGGGTCTCGAGGGCGTGGGGGTTGTCGGCGATCGAGGTCGAGACGGCATCGCTCGCGTAGGTCCAGCCGTGGTACGCCTCGGCCATGGCGACCACGTCGCGGCGCTCGGTCGCCGCGAGGGCGAGACGGATCGCCAGATCCACCGCCTCCGACCCGGAGTTGACGAAGAACACCGTGTCGAGCTCGTCGGGGAGCGTGGATGCCAGACGCTCGGCATAGCGCGTGATCGCGGCGTAGTGGAAGCGCGAGTTCGTGTTCAGCAGGCGGGTCTGGCGGGCGACGGCGGCGGCGATGCGGGGGTGCGCGTGCCCCACCGAGGCGACGTTGTTGACCATGTCGAGGTAGACGCGACCGTCGACGTCGACGAGGTACTCCCGCCACCCGCGCTCGATGCGGGGCGGACGGGCGTAGTAGTGCTCCTGCACCTCGGCGACGACGGCTTCGCGTCGGTCGAGGAGGTCGTCCTCGACCTCGACGGCGGCGTCGACACCGAGAGCGCGCGTGGCGTCGCCGACGACGCCGCGCCATCCCGGCAGGTCCGCGGCCGGGACCGTCGCGGGGACCTCGGCCGGATCGAGCGTCGCGAAGAGCACGTCGACACGGGACCGCGCCGGAGCCTCGCCGTCGATCTCCGTCTCTCCGTGCCGCACGCTCAGCCCCGCCGGGACCCGCAGCGCGGTCGGCTGCGCGAACCACACGGACGCCGCGGTCGGCACGGTCGCGGGCGCGTTCGGTGTGCGAGAAGGGGCGCCCAGGAGCACGGGACGCAGCGCCGGGAGCACGACCACCTCGGCTCCCTCGTCGAGCAGATGCTGCGCCGCTCGCTCGACGGCGTCCTCCTCGAACCACGCCCCCTCATCGGCCAGTGGTGACAGGGTTCCGGCATCCAGGATCACCGCCCGATCGGGATTGGGTAGCAGCGCTTCGCCGGTCCACTCGGGGGTCGCTGCGGCGGGGCGACCGAGGGCATGCCGGATGCGCGCGGTCGCGACCTCGATGGGAACGGCGGTCGCGCGGCGGAGGATCGAGAACTCGCGGTCGAGAGCCCCGCTGGCGTAGTCGTTCGCCTCGTCGAGGCGCACCTGCTGACGGCCGCTCAGCACGAGGACGACCCCGCGCAGCACGACGAGCGGCCAAAGCGCGGTGATCTCGTCGTCCGAGAGGGGGCGCCGGCGGTCGAAGGCCGCGATGGCGGGGAGCGCCGTGCGGTACGAGCCCCCGGCGTGGTGCAGCACCGACGAGACGGTCACGGCGATCTCACCGACCGCCCACGAGTCGATCACGTCACCGAAGTCGATGACGGCATCGGGGAGGGTCCGGATGCCGTCCGGGCGGAGCACGTTGTCGTCGGTGACGTCGTAGTGCCCGAGTTGGCGCGGCAGGGCGTCGGAGACCGGTGCGAGCGCGGCCAGCGCGCGAGCGGTGGCCTCGGCGGTGAAGGCGCGGATGTCGGCATCCGGCTCGGTCTCGGAGATCTCCGCGATCGCGCGTTCGGCGTGACGGAGGTCCCACTGCAGGACGCGGCCCGAAGCGGGATGCGTCTCGTTCGCCAGGGCCACGCTCACCGCAGCCGAGAGCTCGCCGAGGCGCTCGACGACCCGGGGCGACAGGTAGCCCGATCCCGTCAGCGTCCTGCCCGAGACGAACGAGATGACGCGCGCGTGCAGACGCCCCTGGGAGGTCTCCCACCACCCGGACATCGGGCCACGGGGGCCCTCGACGATCCGCGGGATCCGCAGCGACGGTTCGGCGCGCGCGACGACCGCCGCCGCGGCATCCTGCATCTCGATCTCGGACTCGCTGAAGACCGGATTGCTGATCTTCAGCACGCCGAGGGGGTCGCCGCCCGCGGCGGGGGTGACGAGGAAGTTCTGGTCCTGCTGACTGCCGAGCGAGCGGAGGTCGACGTCGACCCCGTGGACCTCGCGCATCAGCGCGCGAGCCTCGTCGGTGGGAAGTGTGGGGGTCGGCAGCTCGCCGTGGGCGAAGTAATCGAACGAGGTCATGGGGAGCTCTCAGGTGCAGAACAGGTGGGACGGGTGAGGAATGCGGGAGGCGACGCGGCATCCGGACTCCTCCAGGATGCCGCGTCACCGACGATCACGCGGGGATACGTTCGGGCCTCTCGACCTCGTCGTCGAACTCGACCTCCGGCGGGCGGCGACGGAACCCGCGGGTGAGGACCGCGAGCCACACGACGCCGACGCCGATCCACACCAGTCCGACCGTCAGAGCGAGCGGCGACAGGCTGAACCACAGCCAGGCCGTGAGCGCGAATCCGAGCGCGGGCAGCACGCCGTACCGCAGGATCGCGGCTCCTGCGCGCAGGCCCTCATCGAACAGGAAGTGCTTGATCACCGAGAGGTTGACGAGCGAGAAGGCCGCGAGCGCTCCGAAGCTGATGAGCGAGGCCACGGTGTTGAGATCCGCGAAGAGGGCGGCGAGCGAGACGACCCCGACGAAGATCGCCGCGCCGATCGGCGTCCGGTACCGCGTGCTGAGGCGGGCGAAGAAACCCGGGAGCACGCCGTCGCGGCCCATTGCGAACAGGATGCGCGACACGCTCGCCTGGGAGGCGAGGGCGGCGGCGATGCAGCCGGCGATGTAGGCGATGAGGAAGAACAGCTCGAGCCAGCGGCCGGCGGCGACCTCCATGATCTGGTTGGCGGCGGCATCCGGGTTCGCGATGTCGGCGACGTTCGGGATCACCAGGGTCGACACGTACGCGATGACGGTGAAGATGAGCCCGCCGATGATCGTGGTGAGGATGATCGCGCGCGGAACCGTGCGCTGCGGGTCGCGGGCTTCCTCGGACAGGGTCGAGATGGCATCGAAGCCGAGGAAGGACAGGGCGAGCATGGCCGCACCCGCGAGAAGGCCGGGGAAGGTGAGCCCGGCGTCGTAGAGCGGCTGCAGCAGCGAGACGCCGGGGCTCTGCAGGGTGTGGAGCACGGCGCACACGACGAACACCGCGGCGAACACGAGCTGCAGGCCCACCAGCACGAGGTTGGCGTTTCGCACGACGGTGATGCCGACGATGTTGAGTCCGGTGATCAGCAGGACGCCGGCGAGGGCGAACACCCACGGCGGGATGCCGGGGAGTTGGGCGTTGAGGTAGATCCCCATCAGGACGTAGTTGATGAGCGGGAGCAGCAGGTAGTCGATCATGAGCGACCACCCGGTGAGGAAGCCGACGTGACCGCCGAAGGCGCGGCGGGCGTAGGTGTAGGCGCTGCCCGCACGGGGGAACGCCTTCACGAGGGCGGCGTAGCTGAAGGCGGTGAACAGCATCGCCACGAGGGTGACGAGATAGGCGGTCGGCACGTGGCCGCCGGTCGTGACGGCGACGAGGCCGTAGGTGGTGAAGACGGTCAGCGGCACCATGTAGGCGAGACCGAAGATGACGAGGGAGGGGACTCCCATGACTCGCCGGAGCGAGGTGTCGGAGGAGGTCACGGTTTTCCTGTTCGGGTCAGAAAGGGCGAGTGGAGGCGGGGCCGGCGAGCGCCGGTGCCGCGAAGGTGCGGAGGCCGCGTCGCCAGGTTCCGCGGATGCGGGCGTCGGCGATGCGGTCGGCCGGCCCGCGTCGGATGTCACGGTCGAGCCAGACGAGGTCGGCGGTCATGCCGGGGAGCAGAGTGCCGCGGTGGGCATCGTCGCCGGCCTGCCACGCGACGCCGCTCGTGGCGGCGTCCAGGGCTTCGTCGAGGGTGAGTCGTTCTTCGGGCTGCCAGCCCCCGGCGGGCAGCCCGTGTCCGTCCTGCCGGGTGACCGCGGTGCGCAGGCCGAGGAGGACGTCCGGCGAGGTGACCGGCCAGTCACTGCCGAAGCTCACTCGCGCGCCGGCGGTCCGCGCGGCGCGCATGCGGTACTGCCGTTCCCGCGCGGGACCGAGGCGCGGGAGCGTCAGCTCGGTCATCACCGCATCGGCGACGGCCCACTGCGGCTGGAAGCAGAAGGTCACGTCGAGGTCGGCGAGACGCGGGAGATCGGCCGGGTCGACGAC
Source organism: Microbacterium testaceum (assembly GCF_001476655.1). Taxonomy (GTDB): domain Bacteria; phylum Actinomycetota; class Actinomycetes; order Actinomycetales; family Microbacteriaceae; genus Microbacterium; species Microbacterium testaceum_C. The sequence continues at coordinate 17,133 of NZ_LDRT01000011.1, forward strand.
CTGTGCATGGGCGATCGTGAGGCGACGCCCGCGACCGAGGCTCTCACGGATGCCCTCGGCAGAGCCGATCGCGGCGCGTACCGCGGCGTCGCCGATCGCGTGGAGATGGATGTCGAACCCCGCGGCGTCGCACGCGGCGACCGCCGCGCCGAGCTGCTCCGGCTGCCAGTTCGGCAGACCGCGCGTGTGGGCGTCGTGGTAGCAGTCGATGAGGTGGGCCGTGTGGTTCTCGAGGATGCCGTCGACGAAGAACTTCACCGTGCGCGCCGTCAGACCGTCCACCCCCACGATCTCGTCGGCGGCGCGGCGCAGGTCGACCAGTTGTTCCGGCCACCGTTCGGGGTCCGCGCGCAGAGCCAGATCGACGTCGACGGCCAGCCGACCCCGACGGGCCGCCGCGACCCATGCGGGAAGGTCGCGGAGCTCGGTCCACGCCTCTTGGACCCACGCGATCCCGTGCTCCGCGAGCCGCTCGGTCGCCCAGGCCAGGGCGTCCACGTCCGCCTCCACCGAGGGCTGCGGGGCGTGGTCGAGAACGAGGTCGATCGCCGGTCGCTCGACGAGCGTGCCGAGCGGCGATCCGTCGGGTCGGCGGACGATGCGCCCCCGCGTGGGGTCGGGGGTCTCGGCATCCAGTCCCGCCGCCTTCAGCGCCGCGGTGTTGACCCAGACCGTGTGGTAGTCCCACGAGTGCAGGACGACGGGACGCTCGGCCTCCCCCTCGTCGAGCCATCGCGCATCGAACATCCCGCCCGGCACGATCGTGGCGTCGTAGCTGCCGCCGATGAGCCACGGGTCATCGCAGGTCGCGGCCCACGTGCGTACCCGCTCGCGGATCTCGGCGACGGTGGTCGCGTCGCGCAGCTCGGGGCCGCGCCGTTCGCGTCCGGCGAGAAGGGGGTGGGCGTGCCCGTCACGGAAGGCGGGGAGAAGCATGCCGCCCTCGAGGTCGACGATCTCAGCATCCGCGGGAACCGCGAGATCGTCGGATGCCACGATCCCGTCGATCACGACGAGTCGGTCGACGTCGGCTGTGGACCCGGCGACCCGGATCGCACCGTTCGTGAACACCACGACCGCCATGGAAACCTCCTCGAGACCACGCTGAGAGAAACATACAGCGTAGGTTTTAAGAACGCTACGGCGTCCCCCGAACGGCGACCCCTCGTTTCGCGGACTCGTCACGAACCCGATACACGGCCGAAACGCGCGCATCGCGTAGCGTTGTCGAACCCCGACCGAAAGGCCTTGCCGTGCCCCGGCCGTCGCACCCCAAGCTGTCGCGAGAGGCGATCGCCCGCGCCGCGCTCGCCCTCGTCGATCGTGACGGAAGCGACGGCGCGAGCATCCGCCGCGTCGCCGATCGGCTGAGGGTGCATCCCACGTCGCTCTACAACCACGTGCCGAACCTCGCGGCGCTGATCGAAGACATCCGGGCACTCGTCTCCGCGCGGATCGACTCGTCCTCCCTCCGCGACGAGGAATGGGAAGACGGCCTGCGCCGGTGGGCCCGGTCCTATCGCGACGCCTTCCGACGCCACCCCCGCACGATCCCCCTGCTCATGTCCCACCGTTCCTCGGCACCGCTGCTGATGTCGCAATACGAGGACTTCGCCGTCGCGGCCGAACGCGTGGGATGGACGAGCGACGACATCCTCCCCCTGCTCACCGCGTTCGAGTCGTTCATCCTGGGCAGCGTGCTCGATATGTCGGGTCCCTCGGTCATGTTCGACCCGACCGGTCAGGAGGAGCGCGTGCCGCGCTTCGCCGCGGCCTACGCCACCCTCGTCGACCAGGACCCCTCCGACCCTGTCGCCACACGGGCGTTCGAGCTCGGGCTCTCCCTCCTCATCGCGGGGGCTCGGCCACAGCGGTAGGTGATTTCTGACGCCCCGCAGGCGAGCGCACGGGTGATCGTCGATCGATGACCCCTGCGCCAGCCCAGATCCCCGCGCCTCACCCGCCCACGAGTCGGCACGATCGCCGCCGGATCTCCTCCTCGCCTCCGCTACAACCGAGGGGCGTCCGCGCCCGGCGGCGCGTGATGAGGAGAACCGTGTCCACCCCCACTTCCCCGGCGACGCGCCGTCGCCGACTCGCCCTACCCGTCGTCCTTGCCGGAAGCGTCGCGTCGCTGATCCTCGCGCTCGGCCTCTCGCCGACCGTCGCCGCCTTCACCGCCCAGATCCAGAACACCGTCGACACCGCCGGCAGCGGAACCCTGATCATGCAGGAGACCAACAGCGCCGGCACCGTGACCTGTAAGAGCACCGACGGCACCACCATCGACACCAACAGTGCCACCTGCTCGACGATCAACAAGTACGGCGGCACGCTCACGATGACCCCGGGTCAAACCGTGTCGACCACCGTGAACATCAAGAACATCGGCACCGCCGACGCGAGCTCGTTCACGTTGACGCCCGGCGCGTGCGCCCAATCGAACAACGGCACGCCCAACGGCTCCGCGAGCGACCTCTGCACCAAGATGACGATCGCTGTCACCTCGGGAAGCACCTCGATCTACTCCGGCACCCTCGCGGCGTTCAACGCCTCGGCGATCAACATCCTCACCAAGCTCAGCACGACGTCGGTTCCCTCGGGGACCAGCATCCCTTTCACCTTCGCGGTGACCCTGCCGACCGGACTCGGTAACACCTACGCCGGTCTCCAGGTATCGCAGCCCCTCACCTGGAACTTCGGCGCCGGCTCCTGAGCCGTCGTCCTCCCGTGACCGACGACACCGCGGCATCCGAGCTCCCGCAACGACGTCGGTCCCTCATCGCCGCGGGGATCGTGATCGGCATCCTCGCCCTCACGATCGCCGCGGCGTCGGCGATGACAGGTGTCCGACTCTTCTCGATCCAGACACCGAGCATGGGCGAGACCGCCCCGGTCGGCTCGCTCGTCGTGACGCAGCCGCAGGCGCAGTACGACGTGGGAGAGATCGTCACCTTCACCATCGACGACCGCACCGTCACGCACCGCATCGTGGGAGCGTCCGGCGGGACCTTCACGACCCGGGGCGACATGAACGGGTCGACGGACGGGTGGTCCCTCTCCCCGGATGCCGTCATCGGGCGCGTCGTCTTGATCGCCCCCGGGGCCGGCTTCGCCCTCACCGCCGCCCCGTGGCTCCTCCTCGGAGCGGTGCTCACCGAAGCGGTGACCTGGTTGCGACGCGCGCGAGCGGGCTGGTTGTGGAGCGTCCGCTTCATCGGGTGGTCCACGGTCACGACGGCCGTCTCGCTCTGGCTCCGTCCCTGGTTCAACGTTCGACTATTGGACTACCGCCCCGCACCCGACGAGGGCGTGCTGATGCACATCGTGAACACCGGCATCCTCCCCGTCATGGCCCGCGCGACGCGGCTCGTCAGCGGACAGGATGCCTCGGTCCTCTCGACCGATCGTCTGCCCAACGGCGCTTTCACCCTCGCCCCCGTCCCGGACCCGTCCTGGCCGGTCCGTCTGCTGCTGATCGCCGCGTGCCTGCTTCCGTTCCTCGGCGCCCTGCTCGTGCGTCCCACGGATCCCGAGCCGTCGCCGACGGGCCTGCGCCTGCGACCGGACCGACGCGGTGGTCGGGTGGTCATCCCCGCCACGATCCTGACGATCGTGACGGTCGTGGTGCTCGTGACCGTCTCGACCTCGACCGCCGCCTTCAGCGCGACGGTGCGCAACAGCGCCGACGTGGCGGGAACGAATCCGTTCTTCACCTGTCGCGATGCGGAATCGTACGTCGGCCCGGGGTCGACCTGGGCGGCGTACCGCCTCTCGGGGACGGGGACCCTCACCGAAGGGGACTTCTCGGGCAACGGCCGAACGGGAACGTATGCCCAGCCGCGAGCGACGGTCTCCAACGTCGGCTGCACACGGGACGCCCCTCAGCGATCGGTGTCGTTCACCGGCTCACAGTGCCTGTACGTCCCGGGATCGCAGACGAGCCCGAACGTCTTCTCCATCGAGGCGTGGTTCCAGACGTCCTCGACGAGCAACGGCCGCATCATGGGATTCAGCGACGGCGTCCTCTCGAGCAACGACGGATCCTGGGATCGCCTGATCTACCTCGACGCGACGGGGCGGGTCGTCTTCGGCATCTTCCCGGGGACCACGGTGACGGTGGCCAGCCCCGCCGGGCAGAACTTCGCGGACGGCGCATGGCATCACGTCGTGGCGACGCTGTCGAGCGCCGGCATGACCCTCTACGTCGACGGGGCCCTCGTCGGTGCGAGAGCCGATCAGACAGCGGGGCAGAACTTCACGGGGACCTGGAAGATCGGCTGCGGACAACTCCGATTCTGGACGAACGGCTCCGCGGTCGGAGTGATGGACTACGACGGGCCGGATCACTTCACCGGTCTCATCCAGTACGCCGCGATCTACACCCGCGCGCTCAGCGCCGACGAAGTGCGCTGGCACTACGCGGCCGGACGCTGATCCTCACATGCGCGCGTAGCGCGCGCGGGCGAAGCAGAACAGCCCGTACACGATGAGCCCGGCTCCCACGAGCCACAGCACGATCTGCCCGAACGGCAGTGCCGCGAGCGACCGCAGCGCGGAGTCGAGGCCACCGGCCGCCGACGGGTCGTGGGTCAGCGCCGCGATCACGAACAGCACGCCCGCCACTCCCACCGCCACGCCCTTGGCGATGTAGCCGATCATCCCGAAGGTGCGGATGCCGCGCCCCGCCGTTCCGCCCGGGATCGACAGGTGCTTCTCGAACGCCTTCGTGAATCCGCGCACGACGAAGGCGGCACCGACCGCGGCGACGCCGAGTCCGATGACGACGAGGAGCACCACTCCGGCGGAGTTCGACAACAGCTGTGCGGACATCGTCTGCGACGACTGCGACGAGCTCGAGCTTCCCCCGAGGGCGAGGGTGAGCGCGGTGCCGGCGATCGCGGCGTACGCGACCGCCGTCCCCACGAACTTGGCGCGATGCGCCCAGCGCTTCTTGGCATCCGGATCCTGCTCGACGATCGCCTCGGCGATCTGCCACACCGCGAGCGCGGCCAGACCGACGACGATCACCCAGAGGAGCACGACGCCCGCGGGAGCCTGCGCGACCTTCTGCAACGCGCCGCTCTGATCGGCGCTGTCGCCACCGGATCCCGTGGCGATCGAGATGGCGATGACCCCGATGAGCAGGTGAAGAAGACCGAGCACGACGTATCCGACGCGCGCGGCGACTTCGAAAGCGGTCGAGTCCTGCGCCCTGTTCGCGGCAGCCGAGGGAGAAGTCATCCCGGAACCGTAGCCCTCAGGCGCTTTCCGCGACGGGGCGTTGCGCTCGACGCTCGCGGACCACTTGGATGAACGCCCACACGAACGTCGAGACCGCGATCCCTTCGAGCGCTCCCGCGACGACGTCCGACAGCCAGTGCGCATGCAGATAGGTGCGACTCCACATCATCACCAGGACCCAGGCCACCCCGGCGATCCACACCCACCGACGACGCAGGATCAGACCGAGGACGACGGCGATCGTCGTCGCCACCGCCGTATGCCCCGAGGGGAAGGAGGTCGCCATCGTCTCGGCCAGAGAGTCCTCGGGCCGCTGCCGAGCGATGATCGCGGCCATCGGGGCGCCGATCGCCACGACGAGGGCGATGGATGCCGCCACCGTCAGCGCGTCCCACGGGCGCCGCCGCACCGCGAAGACGATCGTCGTGGCCACCCCGATGACGATCATGCCGATCGTGCCGCCCACGGTCGCGGGGATCCAGGCGACGATCACGCCCACCGGTGTCGCGATCCCCGCCATCGCGGCATCCCACCACAGGTCGATATCGAGGGCCGTGTGCCCGTTCAGCGCGACGACGAGGCGCAGGGCGACGAAGGCGACCGTGGCCGCGACGCCGATGACGAGGGCGACGGTGCGGCGCGCGTCCGCAGCGACGGCCGGGGGCGCGACGGCGTCGATCGGTGTGGCATCCATTCCGGCATGCTGACAGGACGGGATGCCGCGCAGCCAGGGATTGCATCCGCATTCGCGAGCACTCCCGTGCGGACTTCGGGGGACGCCACGCGAGGAAATGGGGTCGACGGCGCAGAAGGACGCGGAGCGCGAAAGCTCATCGCTGAGAGAATGGAACCGAGGAGAAGGAGACCGCTCATGGCTGCACTCGATTCGCCGAAGGCCCGTCGTGAGCTCGTGATCGACACCATGGCGAGCTGGGCCCTCGAAGACATGGAACCCACCCCGGAGATGGTGAAGGACATCGCCCTCTACGTCGAGGGGAAGATCTCGACCGCGGAGATCATCGCGAAGGTCAAGAGCGGGGGCTACCGTGACTGAGGATTTCGTCGACCCGTACGTCTATCCGGGTTCGAGCGCCCTGAAGAACCTTCTCGACGAACGCGACCGGAACCGTCTCGAACGGCAGGAGTATCAGCTCACCCTTGCCCGCCGGATGGAGCTCGAAGTCACCCCGATCACAGGGCCGTTCGACCTCGCGCGGTGGGCCGAAACCCACCGTCGTCTTTTCCAGGACGTGTACGCGTGGGCTGGTCGACTTCGAACGGTCGAGATCAGCAAGGGCTCATCTCAGTTCCATGCGTCGGCGCTGATACCGGCCGCGGCGAGGAGTACCTTCGACGGGCTTGCGACGTCCGGCCTGTTGAACCCCGCGATCGACGAGCCCGCGTTCGTGGTTTTGGCAAGCGATCTGCTTGAGAAGATGAACTACATCCACCCGTTCCGCGAAGGCAACGGTCGGACACAGCGAGCCTTCCTCGACCAGGTCGCGCGAGTGTCGGGGCGTCGGCTCGCCTGGCGCAATGTCACTTCCCGGGAACACCTGACCGCCAGCATCCGAGCCTTCAACGCGGGGAACGGCGAGCCGTTCCGGCCGATTCTCGAACTCGTGCGTCAGCCCCCGCTCGATGGGCTGTCCCCCCTCGACCCTTCCGTCTACCAGGTGACGAGACCGCGCTGACACCCCACCGACGCTCGACGGGCTCCCCGGGGATGACGAGCGGTCGCCGGGAGATAGGGGACAGCGCGAGCAGGAGCACCCCGAGCAGGAGCAGGATCGCTCCGACGACGATCACGACGACTCCGATGCCTGTCGCCATCGCTTCGGGAGCCAGCACCCAGCCCCAGGAAGAGCGAGCCCGTGACGAGGTAGAAGGGGTTGAACGCGACGAGGAAGAGGTAAATCGCCCCGGCGACGAAGAACAGCGCACTCGAGACGAACAGTGCGGTCGGGCGGTCCGCCGTGATCCAGTCCACCCCTGGGCGACCGTCCTTGACGCGCATCCCGGTCCAGCGGGCTCCGTCGCGCGATGAGCACGACAGCCCGACCCTAACCGAGCGGTCTCGACGAGAGCGCGCTCAGCGCACCCTTGACATCGGCGACCAACGTCGGCGGGGCAGAGACGGCCGCGAGCTCCTCGCGCAGCCGTCGGCCCGGCACCCACCGGACGTACGCGTCGAACTCGAGCTGCATCTCGGTCGCGTGCGCGCCGATCGCGCGCGAGACGGCGGCGCACGCGCCCGGGGTGTCGGCGATGAGCGCGAGGTCGCTGTCGACGTCCAGCGTGTGACGCGGTCGCGCGAGAGGCGCGTCGACCATCCAGCGGTGAAGACCGGATGCCACCTCGAACGGCGCGCGGTCGCCGAGATCGACCCGCGCGCTCGCGCCGTGCGGGACCGTGGCCGTCAGCGCGATCGTGTCGCCCACGCGCTGCCACCGCACGCGCGCACGCCCGAAGGGGGTGTCGTGCACCGCCTCCGCCCAGGTCAGCGCCTCGACGAACCACGGGCGGACCTCCACGACGGCGCCCTCGATGCCGAGCCCCGCCACGCGGCGGTGCAGCACATCGCCCACGGATCCGAGCGCGTAGTGGTTCAGCGAGGTCATGCCCGAGGGGTGAAGGGTTCCGTCGGGCCGGACGGCATCCCATCTCTCCCACATCGTGGTCGCGCCCATCGAGAGCGGATAGAGCCAGGACGGACACATCGTCTGCAGGAGAAGGTTCTCCGCCGCCGCTTCGTGCCCGTTGTCGAGGAGAGCGTCCAGGACGACGGGGGTCCCGAGGAAGCCCGTCGCCATGCGGTATCCCCCCGCGCGCAGGAGGAAGGCGAGGCGGTCGGCCGCCGCCTGGCGCCGCGCGTCGGGCACGAGACCGAAGGCGAGGGCGAGGGCGTACGCGCTCGGGGCGTCGGAGGCCAGGCGTCCCGCGGGGGTCAGGTACGCGGCGCGGAAGGCCTCGCCGATCTCCTTTGCGAGCGCCGCATACCGTTCCGCCTCGCCGGACTCACTCGCCCGCGCGACGAGCTCGGCGGAGTGGAAGAAGTACGCCGTCGCCACCAGTCCCGGATCGGCTCTGGCCTTGTCGGGACGCTCGACGGTCGGATCGAGCCAGTCGCCGTACTGGAACCCCGTCTCCCAGAGGCGTCCCGGCCCGGCGAGGTCGGTGACCGCGTCGACCCACGCCCGCATCGCGGGGAGCATCTCGGCCAGGACGGCGTCGTCGCCGAAGCGTCGCACGAGGACGTCCGGGATGACCGTCACCGCATCGCCCCAGCCGGCGGCCGCGACGTCGCCGAGCGCGCCGAGCGTGTCGGGGACCACGGTGGGCACCCGCCCGTCGCGGTCTGCCTGCTCGCTCCGCAGATCGCGTAACCACGAGGAGAAGAACGCGTCCGCGTCGAACAGGGTCGCCGCCGTCGGGGCGAACACCTGCGCATCGCCCGTCCAGCCCAGTCTCTCGTCACGCTGCGGGCAGTCCGTCGGCAGAGCCAGCGCGTTCCCCTCGAAGCTGCGGACGATGTTCGCGTGCAGGCGGTTCAGCCGGTCGTCGGAGCACGAGAACCAGCCGGTGCGCCGCAGATCGGTCCCGAGCACCTCCACCTCCACCCGCGCGGGGTCGACCTCGCCGCCGTCGATCTCGACGTACCGGAAGCCGTGGAACGTGAATGCCGTCTCGCACGAGCGCTCCCCCGCCCCGTCGAGGACGAACTCATCGGTGGCCGCAGCCGCGCGCAGCGGTCGCACGCACAGCTCGCCGTCCTCGAGCAGCTCAGCGTGCCGCACGGTCACGACGGTCCCGGACGGGCCGTCGGCGACGAGGCGCACACGGCCGACGACGTTCTCGCCGACGTCGAGCAGGACGGTGCCGGGTCGGGATGCCGGCAGCTCGCGCATCCGCCGCATCGTGCGGATCCTCCGCACCGGCTCGACGTCGATCACCGTCGGCGCGCTCCGCGGGGGTGTCCGCGCCGGTGTCTCCCAGGACGCGGCGTCGAATCCCGGCATCCTCCATCCGTGCTGTTCTCGGCGGTAGTCGATGCGCTCGCCCGCGTACAGCCCGCTCGACACGATCTCGGTGCGACGGTTCAGCCGCCATCGGTCGTCGGGGCCGATCTCTTCGACGTACCCGTCGAGGTGGGTCAGGCGCAGCACGACGCCCGCGGCTGCGTGATCCCCGTAGAAGCGCGCGGCCGTGTCGCCGAAGCCGTACCGCTCGGTGAACCACCCGCCGGCGACCCGCAGCGACAACACCTGCGTGGAGCACGGCCGCAGCAGCGGCGAGACGTCGACCGTGACGAGCGGCAGGCGGTGCTGATACGAGGTCCAGCCGGGCGCCAGCACCGCATCGTCGACGGGGATGCCGTCGAGCGCGGCGTCGAAGACCCCGTGCGCCGTCGCCCACAGGCGGGCCGACACCACGGTCGCGCCGATCTCGATCTCCCGACGGAGGGCGAACGGTACCGCCTCGCCATCGGGATCGGGGATGCCGAGCAGCGGCGCGGTCCACGCGCCGGGGAAGAAGACCGCGTCGACGGTGAGCGCCGGACTCCACGGCATCCATTCGCCGTCCGCACCGGCCACGCGGACGGACAGGTCGTGGCGCGCTCCCGCCGCGAGGTCGGCGAACGGCCACGGGACGAGCACGCCGCTCGCCGGTACCGTCACCGGCTCGGCGTGGTCGAGACGCATCTCGGCGCGGGTCGCCGTCCACCCCGCGGGGGCGTCGACGAGCCACGAGACCGGGGGGCGGGGGTCGCTCGCGACGCTAAGGTCGCGGCGGCGGCCGATGCGCAGGCCCGCGATGCGGGAGGGGTCCCTCATGTGGTCCTTTCGAGACCCGGCGCCGCTGTGGAGGCGGTGCCGGGTCGTGGTCAGCGGTGCGCCGGGCGGCGACGGCGGAGCAGGATTCCGGCTCCGAGCACGACGGCGGCGAGAGCGGGGAACAGGATGCCGATCACGGGCGGCGTGCCCGTGCGAGCCAGTGTCGCGGCGGGGAGGTCCGGGGTCGCGGCGCCGTTCCCCGGGGGAACGG
>NZ_LDRT01000110.1 GCF_001476655.1 Microbacterium testaceum
ACGACGGCGCTGCGCAGCGCGCAGGCCGCGGTCTCGGCGGCGGAGCAGGGGGTGGGCGCCGCCCAGACGGCGTTCGACAAGGCACGAGCGGGCGCGACCGACATCGACAAACGCGAGGCCGACAACGCCGTGTCGAGCGCACAACGCGCCCTCGATCAGGCGCGCGTGCAGACGCCGGACGACGGCGCGAAGATCGGCGACCTGAAGGACGCCGTGGAGCTCGCGCAGATGAAGCGCGCGCAACTCGACACGGCCCCCGACACCGGCGGCACGCGCGCCGAACTCGATGCCGCCCGTACGCGGCTGACCGAGGCGACGGCCGAGCTCACGCGCGCGCGACAGGGGGCGCTGCCCGCACTCCCGGCGGGAGAAGTGCTCTACCTCACGTCGCTGCCGCGCCGGGTCGACTCCGTCGAGGCTCGACGCGGTGCCGAGGTCAAGGGCGCCGCGATGGTCGTCTCGGGCGCGACGGTCGCCCTCTCGGGCTCCGCGAGCGAGGTCGACGCGCGCCTGCTCGAGGTCGGCGACAAGGCCACCGTGGACCTTCCGGACGACTCGACGCACGCGGCCACCATCACGGCCCTGACGCCGGGCAAGCAGTCGTCCGACCGCTGGACCATCACCCTGTCCCCTGACCCCCTCACGCCCGCGCAGGTGACCGCCCTGCAAGGGCAGAACGTCCGGGTGATGATCCCCGTCGGCGCCACCCAGGGCGACGTCCTGAACGTGCCGCTGGCCGCCCTGTCCGCCGGTCCCGGCGGAGAAGAACGCGTCGAGGTCGTCGACGGGGATCCGCGCGACGGAGACCGGGCCTCGACCCGACTCGTCAAGGTCGAGACGGGGCTGGCGGCCGACGGAGCCGTCGAGGTGAAGCCGATCGAGGCCGCGCTGTCGCCCGGCGACCTCGTGGTGGTGGGACGGTGACGATCGCGGAGCGCCCGCCCGTGATCGACCTCCGGGACGTCACGCGCACGTTCCCCGGGACCCCCGACGTGCAGGCCCTGCGGGCCGTCGATCTCCGCGTCGACGAGGGCGACTACCTTTCGATCGTCGGTCCGAGCGGGTCGGGCAAGTCCACGATGCTCAACATCCTCGGTCTGCTCGATCGGCCGACGATCGGCGAGTACGTCCTGGCGGGAACACCCACGAAGAACCTGGGCGATGACGAGCGCGCGGCCGTGCGGGCACGTTCGCTGGGCTTCGTGTTCCAGGCCTTCCATCTCCTGCCACGACGCACGGTGCTCGAGAACGTCATGATGCCGATGCTCTACAGCGGCACTCCCCGCGCGGATCGCGAACCGCGCGCCCGGGAGGCCCTGCGCCGCGTGGGCCTGGACCATCGAGTGGATTTCCGTCCGGGTGTGCTGTCCGGTGGCGAACGGCAGCGGGTCGCCGTCGCGCGAGCGGTCGTGACGCGCCCCCGTGTCCTGCTGGCCGACGAGCCGACGGGGAACCTCGACCGCGCCACCACGCGCGAGATCATGGAGCTCTTCGAAGAGCTCCACGCCGACGGCCTCACCCTCGTGCTCATCACCCACGATGCGCACGTCGCCGAACGAGCCACCCGGACCGTCCGCATCGCAGACGGACGGGTGGAAGAGGTCGCATGAAGCCCCCGTTCGCCCGGCTCTCTTCCCGTCGGCGTCGCTCGGTCGACGGCATTGCCCGTGCTGATCGATTCGGGTTCCTCGACCTCCTGACCGAGGCCACCGCCGACATCGGCACCCGCCCCGGACGCCTGTCGTTGACGGTGGCGGGAACCGTGCTCGGCATCGCCGCCCTCGTGGCGACGGTCGGCTTCTCGCAGACGGCGACGGATCAGATCGCCCGGCAATTCGACGATGCCTCGTCCACGCAGATCGTCGTCACCCCCGCCAAGACCTCGGCACGGGGCGGGACCTCCGTCGCCACGGCCCGGCTCCCCTGGGACGCGGCCGACCGCGTCGAGCGGCTGGCGGGTGTCGAAGCGGCCGCACTGCTGACGAAAGTGGACCTCGGCAAGGGAACCATCAGTGCCGTGACCGTCAACGATCCCTCCGCGCCCGCGATGGTCTCCCCCGCTCTCTTCGCCGCGTCGGCGGGCCTGCTCGACATGGTCGGCGGCACCATCGTGACCGGCCGGGCATTCGACGACGGGCACGATCGTCGCGGCGACCGTGTCGCTCTCCTCGGTGCGAACGCCTCCGCGAAGCTCGGCGTCGGCCGCATCGACACGCAGCCGTCGATCTTCATCGACGGCATCGCCTACGCCGTCATCGGCATTTTCGACGGTGTCGACACGGCGGGTGAGCTCCTCGACGCGGTCGTCGTTCCCGACGGCGCCGCTCGACGTGACTTCGGCCTTCGCGCCCCCAGCGATGTCCGGGCGAGGATCGCGGTCGGCACCGGCCCGCAGTTGCGTGAGCAGGTCCCGCTCACGCTCTCGCCCGATGCGCCCGACAACATCGATGTGGGTGCTCCCCCGGGGGAATCCGACCTTCGCGCGGGCGTGCAGTCCGACGTGGGATTCGTCTTCGTCCTTCTCGGCGTGATCGTGCTGCTGGCCGGCGGCCTCGGGATCGCGAACGTGACGATGCTGTCGGTGATGGAACGCGTCGGCGAGATCGGACTGCGCCGCGCGCTCGGAGCGACCCGGAGACAGATCGCCGGCCAGTTCGTCGTCGAATCGATCGTGATCGGGATGCTGGGAGGTCTGATCGGATCCTCTCTCGGCGTCTTCGCCGTGGTCGGTGTCTCCGTCGCCCAGGGATGGACACCCGTCCTCGACCCGCTCATCGCCATCGGGGGCGCGGTCCTCGGAGCCCTGGTGGGGCTCATCGCCGGAGGCATCCCGGCCCGCCGCGCGGCACGGATCGAACCTGTCGACGCGCTTCGAGGCGGATGATCGTCACCACCCGTACGCGTTGAACCACGCGCGACGGCGGTCGGCCTCGGCGCGGGACTCGTCTCCCCGCCACGAGTCGTGGGGCTCGATCAGGCCGTCGCCGTCGCGGTCGACGAACGCCCAGCAGACCGGGCACACGGCGCGGCCCCCCGGGAAGCCGTCGTCCAGGAGCGGGGCGGGATCTGCCGGGGTCCCTGCGGCGGCGCACTCCGGCGGGTCGGCCTGCCGGTCGCTCCACAGCAGACGACCGCCGGTGCGGTGGTGAAGACCGCGGTGGCCGTCCTCACGGGTGCAGATCTCCCCGTTCCTTCGGCTGAGGCACAGCCTCCGGGCGGCGCCCGGGAGCGCTGCCAGTGTTCGCGTCATCCTTCGATTGTCGCCGCTGCGAGCGCAGCGGGGGCAGGTGCGGGATGCGTACGGGGCGATGGGGACCGGTGGGGAAGGGGTCGGCGGTCATCGCGGACCACCACCGGTGCGACGAGAGAACATGTCGACCTCCTGATGCCTCGACCATCCGTCGGCGAGCCGGGAATTCCGAGGGGGTTGACAGACCGCGAGTCAGTGCTACGGATACCCCATGGGGGTATCATCGGTGCATGCACGGATACGTGGGGCACAAGGACGATCTGCTCAAGCGCCTGCGTCGCGCGGAGGGCCAGGTGCGCGGGATCGCGCGGATGGTCGACGACGACCAGTACTGCATCGACATCCTCACCCAGGTGTCCGCCGTCACGAAGGCGCTCGAGAACGTCGCCCTCTCCCTGCTGGACGACCACCTGTCGCACTGCGTGGCGGAGGCGGCGGCGCAGGGCGGTCCCGTGGCAGAGGAGAAGCTCAAAGAAGCCAATCAGGCGATCGCTCGTCTGGTTCGTTCGTAAGGAGAGACCATGACCGAACAGCGCATCGAGCTCGGACGGACCGCCTCCACGCCCTCCGCAGGGGGGTGCGGCGACAGCTGCGGTTGCGGCGATTCCGCCGCGGCATCCGTTTCCGCACCGGCGGCGACGCCGAACGACGTCCTGCACGTCGAGGGGATGACCTGCGATCACTGCGTGCGCGCCGTCACCGAAGAGCTGTCCGCCCTGGACGGCCTCGAGGTCGTGCGGGTCGATCTCCGCTCCGGCGAGCCCTCGCTCGTGCGCATTGCCCGCACGACAGCGGTGAGCGACGACGACATCGCCGCGGCCATCGACGAGGCCGGCTACTCGCTGGTGCGCTGAGCGCTCACGCGGACCGGCGCAGGACCGCCTCGACGGCGGCGTGGAACGTCGACAGCTGGGCGACCTCGACCGCGCGGTCGTATCGCGTGCCGCCGAGAGCGACGAAGACGGAACCGACGACCTCGACGTAGCCGACGATGAACCCCTCGCGCGCGACCTCGTAGAGGTCGAGGTCGATGCGCGTCCAGGGGATCTCGACGGAACCCGGCGGGGCCGTGGGGGCGGCGACGACGTGACCCGGACGGCTGAGCGGTGCTTCCATGACCATGTGATACTCCTTGGGTCGTCCGGGGGTGTTCTCACCCTGCGCCCCGAGCTTCTGATCCGCGCCGGCCTTGACGAAACCCCTACACGCGGCTAACTATCCTCACAGCGCTGCCCGTGCCGGCCGGCCGCGGCGAGGCCGCTCGTCCGAGATCGCGAGCGCCGTTGACCCGGCCGCCAGTTCCTCCACCTCGTCGAGCCAACGCAGTTCAGCCTCGAGCCGCGCGCGCCGGGCCGCCGCGACGATCGCGGTGCCGGTGGCATCCGTCCCTTCGCTCGGGGTCCCCTCTTCCGCGAGGGCCGCTCGCACGCCGGCGCGCTGCGCGGACAGGATGCCGGCGACGTCGACACCCGGGAGGGTGACCGCCAACGCGATGCGCAGGGCCAGTTCGTCACGGCCGTCCGCCACGGAGGCCGTCCGCAGCCACGCGCGCGCTTCCGCCCGCCCCGCGGGGGTCACGCTCCACAGGATCCGCCCGTCGTCGTCGACGCCGCCGTTGTCGACCAGTCCGTCGCGCTCGAGGCGCTCCAGCGTCGTGTAGATCTGCCCGACGTTGACGGACGCACCCGTGCGACGGATGTATTCGGCGCGCAGCTGGGAGCCGTAGCAGGCGCCGTGATCGAGGATCGCTAGCAGGCTCTGACGCACGGACACAAGGGACCTCCGACCCACCAGGGAATGACTTTCCGAGTATATGGTTCGACGCCGAGGGATCCCCTCAACCCCGCCGTCGGGCGGGAGTAACCTGTGGTCTGACCACATAGCACAGCTTGATCGGAGGCTCCCCGTGGAGTGGCTCGACCCCCTCGCCCTCGCCCGCTGGCAGTTCGGGTTGACGACCCTGTACCACTTCCTCTTCGTGCCTCTGACCCTGGGGATGTCGCTCGTCGTGGCGATCTTCCAGACCGTCTGGTACCGCACCGGAGACGTGAAGTGGCTGCACCTCACCCGGTTCTTCGGGAAGATCTTCCTCATCAACTTCGCCATGGGCGTGGTGACCGGCATCGTCCAAGAGTTCCAGTTCGGCATGAACTGGTCGGCCTACTCGCGCTTCGTCGGTGACGTGTTCGGCGCCCCGCTCGCCTTCGAGGGGCTCCTCGCCTTCTTCCTCGAGGCCACCTTCATCGGCCTCTGGATCTTCGGCTGGGACAAGCTCCCCCGTCTCGCGCACCTCGCCAGCATCTGGATGGCAACCCTCGGGGCGACGTTCTCGGCGTACTTCATCATCGCCGCCAACGCCTTCATGCAGAACCCGGTCGGCTATCAGATGGCCGCCGACGGCCACCGCGCCGAGCTCGTCGACTTCTGGG
The DNA here is from genome assembly GCF_001476655.1 of Microbacterium testaceum. Classification (GTDB taxonomy): domain Bacteria; phylum Actinomycetota; class Actinomycetes; order Actinomycetales; family Microbacteriaceae; genus Microbacterium; species Microbacterium testaceum_C. Next base: position 5,680 of record NZ_LDRT01000110.1, read on the forward strand.
CGATGCTGACCAACCCCGTGGCGCTCGCGGCCTTCCCGCACACGATCTTCTCGGGCTGGATGTTCGCGGCCATGATCGTCGCCTCCATCTCCGCCTGGCACCTCGCCCGCGGGCGCCACGTCGAGATGATGCGCACGACCCTCCGCTTCGGTCTGTGGTCCGCGATCGTGTCCTTCGTCCTCGTCGCCGTCGCCGGTGATCAGCTGAGCCTGGTGATGGTGGCGACCCAGCCGATGAAGATGGCGGCGGCGGAGGCGACGTTCAACACCGTCTGCGGACAGGATGCCTCGTTCTCGATCTTCACGCTGGGCACCCCCGACGGCACGAGCGAGCTGTTCTCGATCCGCGTGCCCTTCCTCCTCAGCATCCTGTCGACGCACTCCCTCGACGGTTGCGTCGAGGGCATCAACGACCTGAACACGATGTACAGCCAGCAGATGTTCCCGCAGTTCGCCGACCAAGTCGACGGCAACTTCGCGCCCGTCCTGTGGGTCACCTACTGGGCCTTCCGCTGGATGATCGCGCTCGGAGGCCTCACCGCCCTCATCAGCGCCGTGGGCCTGTGGGTCACCCGCAAGAAGGCGACGCGGCCCGTCGCGCCGTGGATGTGGCGCGTGGCGATCTGGGCCGCTCCCCTGCCGATGATCGCGAGCCTCGTCGGCTGGATCTTCACCGAGATGGGGCGTCAGCCCTGGATCGTCTTCGGGCTCATGCTCACGCAGGACGGCGTCTCCCCGAGCGTCCCGGGATGGAGCGTGCTCGTCTCGCTCATCGCGTTCACCCTCACCTACGCGAGCCTCGCCGTGGTCGAGTTCGGGCTCATCAAGAAGTACGCGCAGAAAGGACCGGACCCCCTTCCGGATCCGAACGCGCCGCGGGAGCCCGACACCGTCGAGAACACCCCGACTACCGTCTACTGAATCGGCCCAAGGAGAACATCATGGATCTCGCCTACCTCTGGTTCTGGATCGTCGGATTCCTCTTCATCGGCTACTTCGTGCTCGACGGGTTCGACTTCGGCGTGGGGATGTCGCTGCCCTTCCTCGGCAAGGACGACATCGCCCGCCGGCAGATCATCAACACCATCGGCCCCGTGTGGGACCTCAACGAGACGTGGGTCATCGTCGCGGGAGCGGCGCTGTTCGCCTCGTTCCCCGAGTGGTACGCCACGCTCTTCAGCGGGTTCTACCTGCCGCTTCTGCTGATCCTGCTGGCCCTCATCGCCCGGGGCGTGTCGTTCGAGTACCGCCACCAGCGCGACTCGGTGAAGTGGAAGCGCGGCTTCGACCGCATGATCGTCATCGGCTCCGCCGTCCCCGCGTTCCTGTGGGGCGTCGCGTTCGCCAACATCGTGCAGGGCGTGCCGCTGGATGCCGATCACGAGTACGTCGGCACCCTGCTCACGCTGCTCAACCCCTACGGCATCCTGGGCGGCCTGGTGACCCTGCTGCTGTTCTTCACCCACGGCGTGTACTTCGTGGCGCTGAAGACGGACGGGCAGGTGCGGACGGACGCACGCAAGCTCGCCAAGACCTCGGGCCTCGCGACCATCGTGGCCGCCGCGCTGTTCCTGGTCTGGACGATCGTCCAGGCGGCGAACAACCAGGCACCGCTCCTGCTGGGAGTCGTCGCCCTCTCGGGGATCGCCGCGCTGGCCCTGATCGGCTCGTGGGTGGCGAACCTCCGTGACCGCGAGGGCACCGCCTTCACGCTCGGCGCGATCACGATCGTGACGGCGGTGGCGGCGCTGTTCTTCGCGCTCTTCCCGAACGTGATGCCCTCCACCCTCGAGGCCGGATCGGGCCTGACGATCGAGAACGCCTCCAGCACCGACTACACCCTGACGATCATGAGCTGGGCGGCGCTCATCTTCCTCCCCCTCGTGCTGGCCTATCAGGGCTGGACGTACTGGGTGTTCCGCAAGCGCGTGACGCGCGCCCGCATCGAGAAGGCCGCGCTCGTCGCGCACTGACGTCCCCGTCGGCCCGCTTCCCGCCGGAGCGGGCCGACCCGTCTGAGAGGATCGAACCCGTGAGCGACGCCGGGCCGGAGAGGATGCGTCCCGTGGACCCGCGGCTCGTTCGCTACGCCACGGCCGCGCGAGGGTTCCTCGTCGTCACCGCCGCGATCGTGCTGGCACAGACCGGCGTGATCGTCGGTTTCGCGTGGGCGCTGACCTCGGCCCTCGTCGGCGCGATCGGCGGGCGGCCGGCGTCGGAGCTGTGGCCGTACGTCGGGGTCGCGGCATCCCTGGTCCTTCTGCGCGGGCTGCTGATGGTCGCCTCGGAGCGCGTGTCGGCGCGGGGAGCGGCCGTCGCATCCCTGCAGCTGCGCGAGAAGCTCGTCGCCGCGGTCGCGCGGCTCGGCCCTCGCTGGCTCACCGGGCGTAACACCGCCACCCTGGCGACCACCGCGGGCCACGGTCTCGAGGCGCTCGACGCGTACTTCGGGCGCTACCTGCCGCAGCTCGTCGCGACGGCGATCACGATGCCGATCCTCATCGGGGCGATCGCCCTCGCCGATCCGCTCTCGGGCCTGATCGTCGTGCTGACGATCCCCCTCATCCCGATCTTCATGGTGCTGATCGGGCTGGCCACCCGCTCCGTGCAGCAGAAGCAGTACCGCACCCTGGGGCGGCTCGCCGCGCGCTTCGCCGACACCGTCGAGGGCCTCGGCACGCTCAAGGCGTTCGGTCGGCAGCACCGCGCGGCCGACACGATCGAGACCGTCACGCGCGACTACAAGCGCGAGACGATGACGGTGCTGCGCGTGTCGTTCCTGTCGGGCTTCGCGCTGGAGTTCCTGGCATCCATCTCGGTCGCGATCATCGCCGTCACGATCGGGTTCCGCCTGCTCGCCGGCGATCTGTCGCTGCTGGTGGGGCTGTTCGTGCTGCTGCTCGCCCCCGAGGCGTATCTGCCGCTGCGCCAGGTCGGCGTGCAGTTCCACGCCGCGTCCGAGGGCGTTGCGGCGACGAACGAGATCTTCGATGCGCTCGACGCCGCACGGACGACCTCGATTCCGGATGCCGAGACCTCGGCGACCGGGTCGACGGTGGCGCTGCACGAGGTGCGCGTGGACCGCGGGGCGCACCGCATGCCGCGGGTGTCTCTGTCGGTGGGTCCCGGTGAGGTGGTGCTCGTGACCGGGCCGAGCGGCGTCGGCAAGTCGTCGTCGATCGCCGCGTTGCTCGGATACGCCGAGTACGAGGGGGACGTGCGGGTCGACGGCGTCGCGGTGCCCCACGCGCGCGGCGCCGTCGCGTGGGCCGGGCAACGCCCCGGGCTCGTCTCGGGCACCGTCGAGGCCAACGTCGCGCTCGGATCCGCCGCGGACTCCGCCGCGATCGCCACCGCCCTCGCGGACGCGGGCGCCGCCGACATCGACCCCGCCACGCCGCTCGGCGCGGGCGGGTCGGGGCTCTCGGGCGGTCAGGCGCAACGCGTCGCCGTGGCGCGGGCGCTGTATCGCGCCCGGGTCGCGGGTGCTCCCGTGCTCGTGCTCGACGAGCCGTCGAGCGCCCTGGATGCCACGACCGAGGCGCACCTGTGGGCGACGCTGCGACGCGAGGCCGATGCCGGCCGCGGGGTGCTGCTGGTGTCGCACCGTCCGTCCGCCCGCGCGATCGCGGATCGCGTGGTGAACCTGCACCCCCCGCGTGAGTCGCCAGGAAGTGTCGCTTCGGCAGGTGCCGAGGCGACACTTCCTGGCGACTCACGCGTGGCTCGCGGGGGGCGCTCGTGAGTGCCCGGGTGCGCGGCATCCTGCGCGCGGCGATGCCGTCTCGTCGCCGGTTCGCGCCCGCGGTGCTGTCGGGCCC
>NZ_LDRT01000111.1 GCF_001476655.1 Microbacterium testaceum
ATCGGAGATGAGCCGTCGGGTGAACCGCCGTCCGCGGCGCGGGCAGACCCTGTGTCGGGCGCCGTGCCCAGAGCCTTCTCCGACGCGGAGGTCGTGTGCTTCACCATCCCCGGACGACGGGCCGACGAACGCTGTCGCCGTCGCACCCTGCGACAGTGGCGGGCACGCCGCGTGCCCACGACTCCGGTCCGGCGCGCGTCTGCTCCGAGGGAAGGACTCCCGGTGATCGACAGCCCCGACGCCGTTCCCCGACCACCCCGTCAGGCGGGGGTCGCCCCCTCGCGGCGAGCAGCGATCGCCTCGGCTGTCTGGGCCGTGCCCGTCGTGGTGATGGTCGCTGCCACCCCCGCGGCCGCCGCGGCGTCGGGGACCTCGCTGCGGTTCTCGTCGTCGTCGTACCAGGCGGCCGCATGCGACGTGATCACGGGTGCATCGGTCGAAGCCTCATCGGGCGGCGCGGCCGCCGCCGGTGTGGTCGTGACCCTGCAGCTGAGCGGCTGGTACACGTTCTCCGACGGCTCGACCTCGGCCGTGGTCACCACCGACTCCTCGGGGAGCGCAGCGTGCGGCGAGATCCGCGTGCCGAGCTCGGGCGCCGCGGGAACCCTCACCGCCTCCGCGGCGTCGGCGACGCCGGCCACCGCGACGCTGTCCGCCCTCCCCGCCCTCCGCCTGCTGTCCAGCCCCCGGGGGACGACCGCCGTGACCGACGTCCCGGCGGGGGCGACCCCCGTCGCGGGAGAACTCTTCCTCCTCGGTGCGACCCTGTACCGACACGGTGTCGGCGCCGTGCAGACCGCGGTCGCCGCCGTCGGGGCGCTCGTCGAGGCGCCCACCCGCACCGGGTCCTCTCTCCTGCCCCTCCGGCTCGCCGACGGATCCGCTGTCGTCTTCGACACGGCGACCAATGCGTCGACACCCGCCACCGGCACACCCTCGGGAGCGACGCCGGTGGCGGCCGACCTGTTCCTCTCGGGCGCGACGCTGTACCGCGGCGGTTCCGCCGTGGCATCCGATGTCGCCGAGTGGGGACAGCTCGTCGAACACGAGCAGGGGAGCGGGCCGACCGGGCAGTTCGAACTCCCCTTCCGCGCGACCGATGGAACTCCGCGCCTCTACCGCTCGCCGGCCGACGAGGTGCGCACCGTGGCCTCGTACGGTCAGCCCGACGCCCCTCCCTCCGGATCCACGCCCGTCGCGGGCGACCTGTTCTCCTCGGGCGGGACGCTGTATCGCGCGAGCTGGGACGGCTCGAACCCCTACGGCCTCGGAGCCGTCGCGTCGGGGATCGCGAGGTGGGGCACACTGACCCCCAACCCGTACTACGGGGGGCAGCGACTGCTCCCCGTGCGCACCTCCGGCGGCGACGCCGCGGTGTTCTTCGTCTCGGGTGGGAGCGTCCGGACCGTGACCCAGGTGCCGTCGGGCGCGACCCCGGTGGGCGCGGACCTCTTTCTGTCCGGCACGAGCGTCTATCAGGCGGACGTCGGAGCGGTGGCGTCCGACGTGGCGCAGTGCGGCCAGCCCGTCGCCGCCGCCGCGGGCGCGTCGCGCGTCGTCGTCCCGCTCGCCGCTCCGGCCGCGACGTGCTGACCGGAAGGCGCTGACGTGAACCGCCCTGCCCTCCCCGACCATTCCGCTGACCGTCCCGCCTTGCCCGCCCGACTCCGCTCACCGTGACTCACCGATCCCGAACCCGGAGGCGACCCATGTCGACCACCCCTCGTCCCCGCCGGTGGCCGCTCGCCGCGCTCGCCGGTCTCGCCGTCGTGCTCGGAATCGTCGGTGCCGTCCGTCTGGTGGGTTCCGTGTCCTCCCTCGACGCGTCCGCTCCCGACGCGCCGCGCGCCGCGGTCGCGACACCGAGCGGGTCCGCCGAGGCGCCGACCTTCGCCGAGCAGGTCCCCGTGCCCCCGGGAGCCAGCGACGACGAGCGCCGTCGCATCGAGCTCTCGTACTCGCTCGTCGAGGTTCCTGAGGACCGCCTCGACGTCCTCCACACGGTCGCCCCGGGAGCCGTCGGCGCGCAATCCCTCGCCGGAACGGCCTACGTGGCCGTGCCGGCGGAGCAGATCGAGGCCGTGCGGGCGACCTTCCCGGGTGCCCCGATCACCCCGAACACCGAGATCCAGGCGACCTCCGATGAGACGCCCGCGCCGTCATGGGGTCTCGACGCGATCGACACTCCCGCCGCGACGACGGACGACCACTACCTGTACGACACCACGGGCGCCGGCACCACGGTGTACGTCGTCGACACCGGCATCCAATCCACCCATCCCGACTTCAACGGTCGCGTCGACGCGGCCGCCGGGCACACCGAGGTCGACGACGGCAACGGCACCGAGGACTGCAACGGGCACGGCACCCACGTCGCGGGCACCGTGGGCAGCACGACGTACGGTGTCGCCAAACAGACCCGACTCGTGCCGGTGCGCGTGATGGGCTGCGACGGGAAGGGAACCCTCCTGGCGTATCTGTACGGACTGATCTGGATCTACAACAACCACACCGGCGCGCAGTCGGTCATCACGATGAGCCTCGAACTGCCCAAGAACGACACCGCGAACCAACTCGTGCAGATCGGCGTCGACCAGGGGTACGTCATCACCGTCGCCGCCGGCAACGAGACGCAGGATGCCTGCAACGTGTCGCCGGCGAGCGAGCCGACCGCGATCACCGTCGGCGCGATCGACTCCACGCGCACCATCGCGTGGTACAGCAATCTCGGCACGTGCGTGACGCTCTTCGCCCCGGGGTCCGACATCACGTCGACCTGGATCGGATCGTCGACCAACACCATCAGCGGGACCTCGATGGCCACGCCTCACGTCGCCGGCCTCGCCGCGCGGCTGCTGCAGGAGCATCCCACGTGGGGGCAGACCGAGGTCAAGGCCGCACTCACCTCCCCGGCGGACGCGAGCGGGCATCTCACCGGGCTCCCCGCGGGCACCCCGAACATCTTCGCCGCGCTGCCCGGGGTCCCCCGGGTGTTGTCCGTCCAGGCCACCTCGACCGCCGACGGCGAAGCCCTGGCCTGGACGATCAACGACATCGGCACCGTGACCACGTTCTCGGCGACCGTGACCGACACCACGACGGGGCGCGTGTACCCGGTCGTGATCGCCGGCCTCACCACCTCGACCGTCTTCCTCGACGTGCAGGCCGGACACGCGTACACCGTTCAGGTCGGGGCGACGGGAACCCTCCCCACCGGCGTCGTCGTCACGAGCGATCCGGTCACGACGAGTTTCGCGGTCGCGCAGTAGACGGGCGATATCGGGGCGGGAGGAGCGTCACGTCGTCGCCTCGCAGGAGTACAGCGTCACTCCCGACACCTTGTTCACCTCGCCGTCTTCGCCGTGGCCGTCGAGGTTCCACTCCCCGCGTCTCGTCGTCACGTCGTCGCCTCGCAGGAGTACAGCGTCACTCCCGACACCTTGTTCACCTCGCCGCCTTCGCCGTGACCGTCGAGCTTCCACTCCTTCACCTCGTGGCATCCGGGTCCCGTGGCGACCTCGCGGACGGGGTCTGACGGGGAGGCACCGGATGCCACGGCGAACAGGTGCACGCTCCCGGACCGCTCCATCGTCCGCAGGGCGGATGCGGTGAACACCGGCACGTGACCGGAGTAGCCGCCGTCCGTCAGCACGCTCGACCCGGTGGCGTCGATGATCTGCGCCGAGATCGCCCACGTGTCGCTCACCAGGAGCGGAGCGCCGCCCGCGCCGCCCCCGTCGGCGCGCGCCGTCGCGACGAGCTGGGCCACGGCGGGGGAGATCGCGGGCGTTCCGCCCCAGAACGCGGGTGCCGAGATCGCGAAGCTCTCGTCGGGGTGGTCCGAGCGGGCGGGGATCCCCACGTACGCGTCGCCGCCGCTGCCGTCGCGGTTCGCGTCGAGCACCTGCAGACTCGCCGCGACGGGCGCGCACAGGAGGGCCAGGGCGAGGGCGGCGGGCAGCACGCGCGCGAGCGCGGGGCGAGTGCGAGGCGACCATGCGCCGATCGCACCGAGCACGACACCGGCGACCAGCACGAGGCACGAGGCCACCGCGAGAACCAGGGGCAGATCGCCCTCGCGCGACAGCACGCTCCACCAGGCGCCCTGCCCGACGAGCAGAACGGGCAGCACCAGGCGCTCCGCGCGCCGGGGCGACCGCAGGAGCCGGCATCCCTCGCTCCACGCCATCGCCGTCAGCAGCACGAGCGGAACGCCGAGCGCCGCGACGTACGCGGTGTGGGGCACCTTGGTGGCCGACAGCACGACCGCGGAGGTGGCCAGCCACAGCCCCGCGACGACCGCCAGAGCCCACCGCGCCCGATCGTGCTCCCGGCCGCGCCGCGGCCAGAACCGCCAGAGGGCGAGGGCGAGCCCGAGAAGGGCCGCGGGATACAGCCAGCCGATCTGCGTCACGAGAGGCATCTCGAGCAGTTTCATCGGTGACGAGCCCGCGTCCGCCGCGGCACCGGCGTGCGAACCGAACGCGCGGCCCAGCGCCGTCAGCCCCTCGGTGATCCCGCCCCCGGTCGGCGCGCCCACCGAGCCCGGAACGGATCCCGGTGCGAAGCGGTCGAGACCGTTGTACCCGAACACCATGGCGAAGACGTCGTCGTCGGTGGACCCGTCGATGAACGGGCGCGCCCCGGACGGGGTGAGCGCGATCGCCGTGATCCACACGATCGATGCGGCGACGCTCGCCCCGACGAGGACGCCCGCGCGCGCCAGCCCGCGGCGGAGGGTGGGGGCCGCGATCGCGGTTCCCACGAAGAGGGCGGGGAGCACGAACCACGCCGACATCATCTTGGCCTGGAAGCCCACCCCGACGAAGACGGCCGCCATCACCAGCGGCCACCACCTCGCGGTCAGCACCGCGCGCTGCCACCACACCAGGGCGACCGCGAGCGCCATGGTGAGCAGGCCATCCTCCATGGGGTGGCCGAACATCGACACGAAGATCGGAGTGGATGCCGCCGCGAGCGCCGCGACCAGCCCGGCCCCGGTGCCTCCCGCGCGGAGTCCGACGACGGCGCAGGCCATCACGGTCACCAGCCCCTCGATCACCTGCGGCAGCGCCACGGCGGAGGTCGACATGCCCAGGAGGTGGATGGCGAGGGCCTGCGGCACCGCGAAGCCGGCGAGCTTGTCCAGCGTGACCGTGCCCGCCGGGTCGAAGGCGCCGAAGAGCAGGGCGCGCCACGACTCCGACATCGATCGCGCCGCGGCTTCGTAGAACGCGAAGTCGCCGCCTCGGGCCAGATTCCAGGTCATCAACAGGGCGCTGCCGGCGAGGATCGCGGCGAGGACGCCCTTGGCCCAGAGGGGTTCGCGCCACCAGCGCGCGAGGGGGAGGGTCTCAGTCACGCCCGAAAGCATCGCCCCGGATGTGCGCGCCGACGTAGCAGCGGGCTATGAGCTCGCCGTGACGTCACCGGCCGACGCCCGCGGGGCTCTCCCGGAACGGGCTCGCGGGACCTCGACCGGGAGCGCGGACAACCGGCGCAGGCGCGTGAGCTCGGCGAGCGGGTCGTCGTGGTCGTCGACGCGGAGGTCGAGGACGATCTCCGCCGGGGACGCGACGAGGACCGCGGCGCTCTGCCGACCCCGCGCGTCGCCACCGGCGTCCTCCCCGGCCCGGAGCACCTCGAGCAGCCGGTCCGCGAGGTCACCACGGCTGTGGACCCACGCCGCGCTCATCGCCTCGAGCACCTCGGGACCGGTCAGCAGGTTGCCGGCGAGAACGGCATCCGTCGTCGTCGAATGACCCGCCCACGCGCTGATCTCCTCGCCCGAACGGCCCGCTCCCGGGGACGTCCACGCGAGCGCCGCGACCTGACGAAGCGCATGCCCCTCGTCCCAGCGGGGGACGGATGCCACCGCATCGGCCGCCGTGCGCCCCTCGCGCATCGCGGCGAGAAGGCGCCCGCGCAGCGCACGATTCGTCCATGCCTGACTGGCCACCGCTCCGACCGCGGGGTCGACGGAGATCACCGACGCGCCCACGGCGAGGGAGCGGCTCGCGGTCGCGGCGCCGATCAGTCCGCGACGGGTGTCACGGGCGAGGACGGTGAAGGTCATGGGCGCTCCCAGGGGTCGACGAGAGACGGGCGGTCGGGTCGGAGCGGCTTTGTGAAGATCGTGTTTCGAGGCCGACTCGGGCTTGTGCCCGCCCCCATGCTTGCACATACTGATCGAAACATCATCTAAATGATGACCCGCTCACCCGATTGGCCTTCACATGACATCGCGCACCACACTCGGCATCGCCGGCGCGCTCGCCGCGGTCCTCGCCCTCGCCGGTTGCTCGGCGGGCCAGAGCGTCGATCTCGGCGCCTCCGGCTCCGCCTCCGGTCAGACCCTCGTCGCCGCGATCGGCGGCGAGCCCGACCAGCTCGACCCCCAGAAGACGACGTCGTACTTCGCGTTCGAGGTGCTCGAGAACGTCTACGACACCCTCGTTCAGCCCGACGCCAACCTCGAGATGCAGCCGGCTCTCGCCGAGAGCTGGACCACGAGCGACGACCAGCTCACGTGGACGTTCACGCTGCGCGACGGCGTGAAATTCCAAGACGGCTCCGACTTCACCAGCGAAGACGTCGTGTACTCCTATCGCCGCATCATCGACGAGAAGCTCGCCAACGCGTGGAAGTTCTCCACCGTCAGCGACGTCAGCGCCCCCGACGACAAGACCGTCGTCATCACGGTCTCGCAGCCGACCCCCAACCTGCTGTCGAACCTCGGCGGGTTCAAGGGCATGGCCATCGTCGAGAAGGCCAACGTCGAGTCGGGCGACATCACCACCGCCCCCGTCGGGACCGGACCCTTCTCGGTGAGCGAGAACGTCGCCGGCGACCACATCACGCTGAAGGCCAACCCGGACTACTGGGGTGGTGCGCCCCAGATCGGGGGAGTGGAGTACCGCTTCATCTCCGAGCCCGCCACCGCCCTCGCCTCGCTCAAGGCCGGCGACATCGACTGGACGGATGTCGTTCCCACCCAGCAGGTCGCGCAGCTGAAGAACGACACCTCGCTCACCCTCGGCCAGACGCCGTCGAGCGACTACTGGTACCTCGCCCTCAACGAGGCCAAGGCCCCGTGGAACGACGTGCGCGTGCGGCAGGCCGTCGCGTACGCGATCGATCGGGATGCCATCATCCAGGCCGTCAGCTACGGCACCGCCGAGCAGAACCAGCTGGCCATCCCGAAGCAGAGCTTCTGGTACACCGAGTACAACACCTACTCCACCGACCTCGACAAGGCGAAGTCTCTCCTAGGCGAATCCGGGTTCACCGGCGGCACGCTCGACCTGCTCGCCACGAGCGACTACCCCGAGACGGTGACCGCCGCCCAGATCATCGCCGCGAACCTCGAACCGCTCGGCATCCAGGTGCAGATCCGCCAGCCCGACTTCTCGACGTGGCTCGACGAGCAGAACTCCGGCAACTTCGACATGCTCATGATGGGCTGGCTCGGCAACATCGACCCCGACGACTTCTACTACTCGCAGCACCACACCGGTGGGGCCAGCAACGCGCAGAAGTTCTCGGACGCCGAGGTCGACAAGCTGCTCGACGCCGGCCGGGTCGAGACCGACAAGGACACGCGCAAGGATCTCTACGCGCAGGCCGCGACGATCATCGCCGACAAGGCCAGCTACATCTACCTCTACAACCCGTCGGTGCTGCAGGTCTGGTCACCGAAGGTCTCGGGCTACGAGACGCGCGCGGATCGCGCGATCCGCTTCGACGGCGCTCGCCTCGACAAGTGACACCCGCCGCGGGGGTGCCGGATGCCGGTGCCCCCGCGGTCGCACCCGCCCGGTCGGTTTCGACCGTCTCGTCCGTTCTCACAAGGAGAGTGATTCCATGAGGGTCGCCCCCGCGCAGCTGGCGCGCTTCCTCGGCGCGCGCCTGCTCTCATCAGCCATCGTGCTGCTCGGCGTGCTGATCGTCGTGTTCGCCCTCGTGCACCTCGTGCCCGGCGACCCGGTGCGACTGGCGCTCGGCACGCGTTACACGCCGGAGGCGTACGGCGCGCTGCGGGCGGCATCCGGTCTCGATCGCCCTCTGCCCGAACAGTTCCTCTCCTACATCGGGCACGCGGTGACCGGCGACCTCGGGGTGAGCTTCCGCAACGGCCAGGCCGTGACGACCACGCTCGGGGAACGCCTTCCCGCGACCATCTCGCTCGCCCTGGTGGGCCTTGTCATCGCCCTCGTCATCGCCGTGCCCGCCGGGGTGTACTCCGCGCTGCGGGAGGGACGCGTCAGCGACGTCATCGTGCGCCTCACCAGCCAGTTCGGCGTCTCGGTGCCGGACTTCTGGCTCGCGCTGCTGCTCATCTCGCTCTTCTCCGTCACGCTGGGCCTGCTCCCGGCGAGCGGCTACGTCGCCTTCGCCGACGATCCTGCCGGGTGGCTCCGCCAGGTGACGCTCCCCGGTCTCACGGTGGGCCTGGTCGCGGGAGCCATCATGACGCGTTACATCCGCGCGGCCGTCATCGACGTCGCCTCGGCCGGGTACATCCGCACCGCGGTGTCGAAGGGCCTGCCCCGCCGTGTCGTCGTCTCGCGCCACATCGTGCGCGGCGCTCTGGTCCCCGTCCTGACGATCGCCGGCATCCAGCTCGCCACGATCCTCGGCGGCGTGATCGTCGTCGAGGTCGTCTTCGCGTGGCCGGGCCTGGGCCGGCTCGTCTACGACGCCGTCGCCGCACGCGACTACCCGCTCATCCAGGGGGCCGTGCTGCTCGTCGCCGTGATGTTCATCGTCGTCAACCTGATCGTGGACGTGCTCTACGCCGTCGTCGACCCGAGGATCCGAGCCGCATGAGTGTCACCGAGCCCTCCGCCACCCCCGCGTCCGCCGTCCCTCCCGCGTCCGGGCGCGTGAAGTCCTGGCGCCTCCTCGCGGCCAACCCCCTGACCGTCGCTGCGGCCGTCGCCCTCGCCGTCGTCGTGCTCGCGGCCGTCCTGGCGCCATGGATCGCTCCCTACGGCGTCAACCAGATCGATGTCGCCAACGCCCTCACCCCGCCGAGTCCCTCGCACTGGTTCGGAACCGACGAACTCGGCCGCGACGTGCTCTCCCGCGTGCTGCTGGCCGGCTCGACCTCCCTCACGATCGCGGTCACCGCCGTCGCGATCGCGCTCGTCCTGGGCCTCGTGCTCGGCGTCGTGGCCGGATACCGGGGTGGCTGGGTCGACGCGGCGCTCATGCGCGTGGTCGACGTGATGTTCGCCTTCCCCGTGCTGCTGCTGGCTCTGGCGATCATCGCGATCTTCCAGCCGGGCATGGTGACCACCATCATCGCCATCGGCGTCGTCTACACGCCGATCTTCGCCCGCGTCGCCCGTGCGAGCACGCTGTCGCTGCGCACCTCTGCGTTCGTGCAGGTCTCGCGCACGATGGGCACCCCCGCTCCCGTGATCCTCGTGCGGCACGTGCTGCCCAACATCGGCGGGCCGATCGTCGTGCAGACCTCCCTGTCGCTGGCCTTCGCGATCCTGTCCGAGGCCGCGCTGTCGTTCCTGGGGCTCGGCATCCAGCCCCCGGCGCCGTCGTGGGGCGGGATGCTGTTCACCGCGCAGGGGTTCCTCGCGCAGGCCTGGTGGATGAGCGTGTTCCCCGGGGCGGCGATCTTCGTCACGGCCCTCGCCTTCAACCTGCTCGGCGACGGGCTGCGCGACGGGCTCGACCCCCGACAGCGGACCCTCATCGAGGCGCGGCAGGGTGAGCGCCGTCGAAGGAAGTCCCTCGTCGATCCGGCCCCGACAACCCAGGAGAACCCGCGATGACCGTTCTCGATGTGCGCGACCTCCGCGTCGCGATCGGCCAGACCCCGACAGGAAGGGCGGGTTCGCGATGACCGTTCTCGATGTGCGCGACCTCCGCGTCGCGATCGGCCAGACCCCGATCGTTCGAGGGCTCGACTTCTCGGTCGAGCGCGAGCAGACCCTCGGCATCGTGGGCGAGTCCGGCTCGGGCAAGTCGCTCACGGTTCTCGCCGCGACGGGGCTCATCGACGCTCCCGGCCGTCGGGTCGTCGGGTCCAGCGTGCTGCGCACGGCCCCGGATGCCGCCCCCGTCGAGCTCGTGGGAGCCACCGACCGCGTGCTGCGCTCGGTGCACGGCGACGCCGTCGGCTTCGTCTTCCAGGACCCGTCCACTTCGCTCAACCCGTACCTGACCGTCGGGCGGCAGATCGCGGAATCGCTCGAGACCCACCGGGGTCTGTCGCGGCGGGCCGCGCACACGCGAGCCATCGCCCTGCTCGAGGCCGTCGGCATCCCGGACCCGGCGTCGCGGGTCGATGCCTACCCCCACCAGTTCTCGGGCGGTCAGCGTCAGCGCGTCATGATCGCGATCGCGCTCGCGTGCGACCCCGCGCTGCTCGTCGCCGACGAGCCGACCACCGCGCTCGACGTCACCACGCAGGCGCAGATCATCGAGCTCGTGCAGCAACTGCAGCACGACCGCGGCACCGCCGTCGTCTGGATCAGCCACGACCTCGGCGTCATCGGCCAGGTCGCCGACGACGTCCTCGTGCTGCGTCACGGCGAGGCCGTCGAGCAGAGGCCCCTCGCGGCGGTGTACGCCGACCCGCAGCACGCCTACACGAGGGAACTGCTCGCGGCCCGCCCGCGCGTGGTCGCCGGCGCAGGGCCCGCACCCGAGCCGGCCGCCGCGCCCCTGCTCGAGGTCGCGGGACTCGACGTGCGTTTCGCCGTGCACACGCCCGCGGGTCGACGGACGGTGCACGCGGTCGACGACGTGTCGTTCACCGTCCGGCGGGGCACGACCCTCGCGCTCGTGGGCGAGTCCGGCTCGGGCAAGTCGACGATCGCGAACGCCCTGACCGGGCTCCTCGCCCCGCACGCGGGGACGGCGACGCTGGTGGATGCCGAGGGCCCGGGCGTCCGCGATGCGCTGCGCGCCCGACGTCGCGACCGTCGGCGCATCGCGATGGTGTTCCAGGACCCGTTCGCCTCGATCGATCCCCGCCGGACCGTGGCCGACGCGATCGCCGAGCCGCTGCGCGTGCACCGGCTCGGGGGACCGACCGCGGCGTCTCGCGCGGCGCGCGTGCGGGAGCTCCTCGAGCTCGTCGACCTCGACCCCGTCTTCGCCGAGCGCTACCCGCACGAGCTCTCCGGCGGACAGCGTCAACGGGTGTCGATCGCCCGCGCCCTGGCGCTCGAGCCCGAGCTGGTGATCCTCGACGAGGCCACGGCATCGCTCGACGTCTCGGTGCAGGCGCGCGTGCTGACGCTGCTGCGGCGCCTCCAGGTCGAGCAGGGGCTGACGTACCTCTTCATCGCGCACGACCTCGCCATCGTGCAGCAGATGAGCCACGATGTCGTCGTGCTGAAGGACGGGGTCGTGGTGGAAGCCGGGCCCGCGGCCGAGCTGTTCGCCGACCCGCGTGAGGAGTACACCCGCGCCCTGCTCGCGGCCGTGCCGCCGGACGGTCCGCGGGTACGCGCGTGACGCGCGCGAACGATCGTCGCGCGGCGAAGGACCGCGCGGTTCTCGATACGCTGGCACGGTCATGACCAGAGCCACGGATGCCGATGAGCAGCGCACCGTCGAGACCCTCGGTGCCGCGGTGCGCGACGCCCGCAAGCGTCTCGGTCTGAGCGTCCAGGCGCTGTCCGAGAAGGCAGGCGTGAGCTTCGGCCTGGTCAGCCAGCTCGAGCGCGGGCTCGGCAACCCGTCGCTGCAGTCCCTCCAGCGCCTCGCCGGGGCCCTCGGCATCCCGGTCGCCCAGCTGCTGGACGAACCGGCGGCGCCCCTGGCCGTGGTGACCCGCGCGAAGCGGCACGTCATGCCTGTCGCCGTCGACGCTCCCGCGTCCCAGCGGGCTCTGCGCGAACTGCTGACGCCTCGCGGCGAGTCGATGCTCCAGTTGATCCGTTCGACGCTGCCCGCGGGGTTCTCGAACGAGGCCCGTCCGTTCCGGCACATCGGCACCGAGACGGTCACCGTCGAGTCGGGTGTGCTCGTGGTGTGTCAGGCGGACCGCCGCGTCGAGCTGCGCGCGGGCGACACCGTCACGTACGGCTGCTCGGAGCCGCACTGGTGGGCGAACGGACACGACGCCGAGACGGTCGTCCTCGGTGCCGTCACGCCGTTCGAACGGTGAGCGCGGGCTGCCGCTCGGGCGCGGGCCGGAGCCGGGCGTGGGGTCCGAGCCGGGCGTGGGCCGGAGCCGGGCGTGGGTCCGAGCCGGGCGTGGGCCGGAGCCGGGCGTGGGTCCGAGCCGGGCGCGGGCCGGAGCCGCGCGTGGGGTCCGAGCCGGGGCGTGCGAAACTCCTGAGAAACCGCGCGGGGAGAGCTGCTTCGGCGCAGCCCGGCGCGAGTCGGCCTCGGAATTCAGGAGTTCGGCCCGCTCCCGAGAACCCGGAACGCGAGGCGATCGCCCGGCGACAGCACGTACTCGTCGTCGCAGCGATACCCGCGCAGCCACGGCACGCCGTCGATGACGCGCAGGTAGAAGCCCTTGGGGTAGTCGTGGTCGGCCCGAAGCGGCGGCGACGCGACGTGGAGTGAGCCGGTCGGCGCGCGGCCGGTGCTCAAGATGCTGTCCGGAGCGCTCGCCTGATCGAGCGTGGCGAGCCGCAGGTACGGTGCGGTGATCGGCGGGCAGAGCCCGAGACCGTGCCGGGCGGCCGCGCCGAAGACGTCCGGCAGGGTCGCGCCATCGGGAAATCCCAGGTCGGAAACGGATCTCTCCACCACCGCGACGGTCTCGTGCGCGGCGTCGTCGAAGACGGCATCCGCGAGGAGGATCTCGGCGAAGGGATTGCGATGGATGCCACATGCGTCAAGCCGCGCGATCAGGTCGCCGCGGCTCAGCCCACCGACGTCGATGGTCCACTCGGCGCGGTCGGAACCGTCGATCATACGCATCGATGCAGACTACCCGCCGTGCCGGGAGGCACAGCGAGCGTTCGTCCGTATCGGGTCGCTGGCCTTTCGCCTCCTGTCCCGCGCTCCGGAGCCGTCTCGCCTGTCGACCGTGCTGCGGCACGCATGGGGACTCGGGTACGTCGGATCACCGGAGCGCGGGACGTGAGTCGGCCGCGACACCCCGGAAAAGGGATGCCGCGGCCGACGCGCAAGGGGCGGGCGCCGCTCAGACCTCCGAACGTGGCCCGGGGAACGTCTTGTTGACGCCGGTGACCGGCTGATTCTCGTCGAACGAGGCGATCGGCCGACGGAAACCGCGCGTGAGGATCACGAGGTACACGACACCGAGACCGGTCCAGATGAGACCCCCGATGAGCGCGTGCGCGTCGAGGTTCACCCACAGCAGGCCGGTCAGCAGCACTCCGATCGTCGGCATGACGATGTAGCGGAAGATGTCACCCGGCGTCTTGCGCAGCCCCTTGCGGATAGCGAACCAGCCGATCACCGAGAGGTTCACGAACGAGAAGGCCACGAGAGCGCCGTAGTTGATGTAGGCCGAGATCTGCTGCAGCGTGAACGAGATCGCGAGCAGGCTGACAAGACCCACGATGACGATCGAGATCGTGGGCGTGTGCGTCTTCGGGTTGACGAAGCCGAAAACGCGGCGCGGCAGCACGTTGTTGCGGCCCATCACCATCAACATGCGCGAGACCGAGGCGTGCGAGGCGAGCCACGAGGCGAGGGTCGCCGCGAACCCCGCAGCGGTCAGGACGGCCTGCAGCACCGGGCCACCGACCTGCACGCCGATCTCGGGCAGCGTGCTGTCTTCGATCGCCTCGGGCGGGAAAGCCGCCGAGTCGGGGAAGCGCAGCTGGGTGAAGTATGACGCGACCAAGAAGATGAGCCCGCCCACAACGAGGGTGAGCAGGATCGCCCGAGGCATGATCTTCGGGGTCTTCGCTTCTTCGGAGTACATCGACACCGCGTCGAATCCGATGAACGAGAAGCACACGACGGTGGCGCCGGCCAGCACCGCGCCGAACTGCACCTCGGGGTGGACGAAGGGGGCGATCGACACCGGGGTTCCGGCACCGGCTCCACCGACCAGCTGCACGGCGACCATCACCACGAACACCGTCATCACGAGGATCGAGAACACCAGCAGAATCATGTTGACGTTCGAGGTGCCGCGCATCGTCAGGTAGATCACGATCGTGACGCCGGCGGTGAAGACGACGACCCAGATCCAGCCGGGAATGTCGGGGAACAGCGCCTCCATGTAACTGCGAAGGATGAGGGCGTTCACCATCGGCAGCAGCATGTAGTCGATGAGCGCGGTCCATCCGACGACGAATCCCACGCCGGGGTGGATCGACTCGCGGGCGTAGGTGTACGCGGAACCCGCGCTGGGAATGACGCGCACCATCTTGCCGTAGCTGATGGCGGTGAAGATCAGGACGACGAGGGCGACTGCGTAGGCCGCGGGCACGACGTTGTCGGTCTTTTCTGCGACGTTGCCGAACGTGTCGAAGATCACCGTCGGGGTCATGTACCCCAGGCCCAGGCCGACGATCGACCAGAGCCCCAGGGTGCGGGCGAGCTTGGCGCCGGAGTTCGCGGGTGCCGTGGCGGCACCGAGGTTGTCGTTCGTGGCTCCTCCAAGAGGGTGCGGGTCACGACGCGGTCGTGGCCGGAGATGGTGTCGGGTACAGCATCGGGAGCACCGCTCGGGGTGGGAGCGGGGGTGTCGGCG
>NZ_LDRT01000112.1 GCF_001476655.1 Microbacterium testaceum
TGTGTTTGATGTTTTTGTTTTGTCTAAGTCGAGGAGGGTATGCTCTGGTGTCTGGGGTGTGGGTTGGGTGGGAGGTGTGTGTGGGGGGTGGGTGGGGGGGGGGGGGGGTAATTGCGTTCTTGTCGGGTTGCGAACGGTCGTGATCCATGCGCTGCGTCCTCTCGAAGTGGGTCCGCCCTCGGCGGTGTGTCGATCGTAGGAAAGGGCGCCGCCGCATCGAAGAGGGGGATGTCGACTCGATGCGCGGGTGATGATGACGTGTCTTCGCCAGGCGGTGCACGGCGTGGTCTCGGAGCCGACGGCATCAGACTCTCGCCGCCCACGACACGTCCTGCAGCCCCCCGACCACGTCGGAATCACCCGCACCCGCGAGACAAATCACCCAGGCGTGGGTCCAGCCGCGCGCCCTGCTGTGATGGACGAAGCTGATCTTCGGAGCGGCGGACGGAGCCCGGTGATGCACGGCTCGCACAAAGACACGCCGTATATCTGTGTCGATATCTCCATAAGCCCGCGCTCGATCCTTGGCAGGATGGGACGGTGATCATCGCCGTCTTCCCCGGGCAGGGGTCGCAGACCCCCGGGTTCCTCACGCCGTGGCTCGAGCTCGACGGGGCGCGTGAGCGTCTCACCGCGTACTCCGAGCAGGCCGGTGTCGACCTCGTCGCCGCCGGCACCGAGTGGGATGCCGACCGCATCCGCGACACCAGCGTCGCCCAACCGCTCATCGTCGCGGCGAGCCTGCTGTCGTGGGCCGCGTTGACCGAGCGCTCGGGTAGCGCCGTGGCCGGGGTTGCGGGGCATTCCGTGGGCGAGATCGCCGCGCTGGCGGCATCCGGTGTCCTGTCCGAGAGCGACGCGCTGAGCCTGGTCGGTCTGCGCGGACGCGCGATGGCCGAGGCCGCCGCCATCACCGAGACCGGCATGAGTGCCGTCGTGGGCGGTGACGAGGCTGCCGTCCTGGAGCGTCTCGACACGCTCGGACTCACCCCGGCCAACTACAACGGCGGCGGGCAGATCGTGGCGGCCGGAGAGCTCCCGGCTCTCGCAGAACTCGCCGCCGACGCACCGCGCGGGGCGCGGGTGATCCCGCTGCAGGTCGCCGGCGCCTTCCACACGCGCTTCATGGAGCCCGCCGTCGAGACCCTGCGCTCCGCCGCGGCGGGCGTCGAGGTCTCGGACCCGATCCTGTCGCTGTGGACCAATTCCGACGGCTCCCTCGTCGCCGAAGGTCGCCGGGCCCTCGATCTCGTCGTCGCCCAGGTCGCCTCCCCGGTCCGCTGGGACCGCTGCATGGCATCCTTCGCGGAGCAGGGCGTGACCGGCATCATCGAACTCTCCCCCGCGGGAGCGCTGACGGGGCTCGCGAAGCGCGCGCTGCGCGGCACTCCCACCGTGGCGGTCAAGACCCCCGACGACCTCGACGCGGCCGTCTCACTCCTGAAAGAAGACATCCAGGCATGAGCACCCCCACCCTCCGTCAGCTGCAAGGCCCGGCGCACACGCGGATCTACGCGTACGGTGCCGCCCGCGGCGAGAACTTCGTGCCGAACGACGACCTCGTGGGGCCGATCGATTCGAGCGACGAGTGGATCCGTCAGCGCACCGGTATCGTCACGCGCGTCCGTGCGAACAAAGAGACGGATGCCATCGACCTGGCCTCCGAGGCCGCGCGCGAGGCCGTTGAGAAGTCGGGAGTGAACCCCGCCGACATCGACGCCGTGATCGTGGCGACCATCAGCAACCCGAAGCAGACGCCGTCGGCCTCGGCGATCGTCGCCGACCGCATCGGCGCGAACCCCGCCGCAGCGTACGACGTGAATGCGGCGTGCGCCGGTTTCGCGTACGGCGTGGGCCAGGCCGACGCCCTCATCCGTGGCGGCCTCGCCAAGCACGTCGTGGTCGTCGGGGCGGAGAAGCTCAGCGACATCGTCGACCCGACCGATCGCAGCATCTCGTTCCTGCTCGGTGACGGCGCGGGCGCCGTCGTCGTCGGCCCCAGCGACACGCCGGGCATCGGCCCCACCATCTGGGGCTCGGACGGGTCGAAGGCAGATGCCGTGGGCATGAACGCCACCCTGACCGAGTTCCGCGACGGTTCCGCGCCGTGGCCGACCCTCCGTCAGGAGGGTCCCACCGTCTTCCGCTGGGCGGTCTGGGAGATGGTGAAGGTCGCGCGTCAGGCGATCGAGGCCGCCGGCATCGAGCCCGCCGACCTCGCGGCCTTCGTGCCCCACCAGGCCAACATGCGCATCATCGACGAGTTCGCCAAGCAGCTCGGCCTGCCCGAGACCGTGGTGATCGGCCGCGACATCGAGACCACGGGCAACACGTCCGCGGCATCCATCCCCCTCGCCACCCACCGTCTGCTCGAGGAGCACCCCGAGCTCAGCGGCGGACTCGCGTTGCAGATCGGCTTCGGCGCCGGGCTCGTGTTCGGCGCGCAGGTGGTCGTGCTTCCCTGACGCGGCGACGCCGAACCCTAGACTGATCGGGGCCTGTCAGGCCCGCCCCCAAGAAACAGGAGACATCATGGCATTCACCAATGACGAGGTTCTCGCCGGCCTTGCCGAGCTCATCACCGACGAGACCGGGATCTCGGCCGACGAGGTCGCCCTCGAGAAGTCGTTCACCGATGACCTCGACATCGACTCCATCTCGATGATGACGATCGTCGTCAACGCCGAGGAGAAGTTCGGCGTCACCATCCCCGACGACGAGGTCAAGAACCTCAAGACCGTCGGCGACGCCGTGACGTTCATCACGTCGAACCAGTCCTGACACCTCCCGGTGGGGGCTCCGGCCCCCACCGGTCACGACCTGTCGTCCGCACCAAGGATTCCTCGCTCATGAGCACACCCCGCATCGTCGTCACCGGCATCGGAGCCACCTCGCCCATCGGCGGAACGGCACCCGAGAGCTGGTCCGCCCTGCTCGCCGGCACCTCCGGCGCCCGTTCCCTCGAGCACGAGTGGGTCGAGCAGTACAACCTGCCCGTCACGTTCGCCGCCGAGGCGCTCGTGCGTCCCGAGACCGTGCTCGAGCGACCCGTCGCCAAGCGCCTCGACCCCTCCTCCCAGCTCGCGATGGTCGCGGCGAAGGAGGCCTGGGAAGACGCCGGCAGCCCCGACATCGACCCCGACCGCCTCGGCGTCGACTTCGCCACCGGGATCGGCGGCGTCTGGACGCTGCTCGACGCCTGGGACACCCTCCGCGAGAAGGGCCCGCGTCGCGTCATGCCGATGACGGTCCCCATGCTCATGCCCAATGCGGCGGCCGGCAACCTCTCCCTCCACTTCAATGCGCGCGCCTTCGCCCGCACGGTCGCCTCCGCGTGCGCGTCCAGCACCGAGTCGATCGTCAACGCGGTGCAGCACATCCGCGACGGCCTGGCCGACGTCGTGATCGCCGGCGGCACCGAGTCGGCGATCCACCCGATCACGATCGCCTCGTTCGCGTCGATGCAGGCGCTGTCCAAGCGCAACGACTCCCCCGAGACCGCCTCGCGGCCCGCGAGCATCGACCGTGACGGCTTCGTCATGGGCGAGGGCGCCGGCGTGCTGATCCTCGAGACCGAGGAGCACGCGAAGGCCCGCGGCGCGAAGATCTACGCGTCGATCGTCGGTGGCGGCGTCACGGCGGACTCGTACCACATCACCGCCAACGACCCCGAGGGCACCGGGGCCGCGCGCGCCGTGCACATGGCGCTCGAGATGGCCGGTGCGTCGGTCGACGACGTGACCCACATCAACGCCCACGCCACCTCGACCCCGGTCGGCGACCCGAACGAGTACACGGCGTTGCGCTCCGTGTTCGGTGAGCGCGTCGACGAGATCCCCGTCTCGGCGACGAAGGCCTCCACCGGCCACCTGCTCGGTGGTACCGGCGCACTCGAGGCGATCTTCACCGTCCTCGCGCTGCAGAACCGCGTCGCGCCCCCCACGATCAACCTCACCGAGCAGGACCCCGAGGTTCCGTTCGCTCTCTCCGGCTCGCCCGTGGAGCTCGGCTCCGGCGACCAGCTCGCCATCAGCAACTCGTTCGGCTTCGGCGGCCACAACGCCGTCGTCGCGATCGCCTCGGTCTGATCACGGCCGAACGCCCCCGGCATCCCCCGACTGCTTCGGGGATGGCGGGGGCGTTCGCTTTGCGATCGGGAGGGGGATACGCGGTCTCGGTGCCGGGAATGATCACCGACGTCCGGTAATGGCGCCTCCCCTCCCCCGACGTGTGGGGGTCAGCCGACCTTGTGGAGCCAGACGATCTGCTGGTCGTCGCCGGCGTGACGGAACGGTTCGAGCTCTTCGTCCCACGCCGAGCCGAGGGCGACGTCGAGCTCGCGGCGCAGTTCGAAGGCATCGCCCGCCGCGACCTCCATGGCATAGCGGACGCGATCCTCGCCGATGACGACGTTCCCGGCCGCATCGGTCTGCGCGTAGTGGATGCCGAGACCCGGCGTGTGCATCCAGCGACCACCGTCGCTGCGCGGGGTGGGATCCTCGCTCACCTCGAAGCGCAGGTGCTCCCACCCGCGGATTGCGCTGGCGAGAGCGGCGCCCGAGCCGACCGGGCCCTCCCAGTAGAACTCGGCACGCCGACTCCCCGTGAGGACCGGCTGGTCTGTCCAGTCGAAGTTCACGGCACGGCCGAGGGCGCGTCCCACCGCCCATTCCAGGTGGGGGCACAACGCGCGGGGCGCGGAGTGGATCAGGATCACTCCGCGCGAAGACGTGGTCGCCATGGTCTCTCCTTCGTCAGGTACGTCTTCCCCTACGACCTGTGATGGAGTCACGGCGATGTTCTGTTGTCTCGGTCATTATCGCCCGAAGATAACGAAATCACAACACTGTGATTCGCCCGTGAAAGAACCCTGCTCGGAGGGATCCGCTCGCGAGCGCTCAGCCGAACCAGAGCGCCCAGTACAGCGCGAAGTTGCGATTCCCGTACGACGAGCACGAATCACCCGTTCCCCAGGTGGCCTCGAGGGCCGCCGGGTTGGGTTGGTACGGCGTGTAGTTGTACAGCGCGGCCGTGGCCTCGTTCGCGATGGTCAGGTCGGTGCCCCCGCAGTCGGGATTCGGCGAATAGGCGATCCAGTGCGTGCCGGGTTGCCGCATGAAGTCCGACGCGCTGTACGACTTGAGGTCGGTCGCTCCCTGGGCGATCTGCGCGGCGAACCCGGCCTGCCCGGCGTCGCACGGAGCGGTGTCGGGACAGCGGGCGCCCATGGCTGCTCCCAGCGCCGCGTCGTCGGGGTCGCGAGCGGTACGGCCGGAGACGAGGCTCTGCTCCTTCTGGAGCGTGACCAGCAGCACCTTCGCAGAGATCCCGCAGGCGCGCTGGATCCGGTCGATGATCTCGGCCGCGGTGAGCTCCCCACCTTCGTAGGCCTCGCACACCGTCTCACCAGTGGCATCCGAGACGATCTTGTCGCGGCCGGGCAGCGTCGTGCGCAGCACGTTGAGGCACGTGTCGGTGCGGCATTGCCCCACTTTGTCGTCCAGGAATCGCTGGATCTCGTCGGCCGTCATCGCGTCGCCGTCGTAGAAGTCCGCGTCGTCGATGAGGTGCCCGGGGTCGAACGCGGAGAGGTCCATGCGCTCCTTGCGGACCTCGGTGTTCCAGGCGGAGGCGAGACCGAGAAGCGGGACCACGGCGGCGCAGAGGAGGCCGACGATCGTCAGCACGCCGACCACGACGAGCGCGCCCACCGTGAGGCGGCGCCGACGCACCATGGCGGCGGTGACCCGACGGCGCGGGCGGCGACGCGGTGCAGCGCGACGCGACGGGGTCGCACGGCGGGCCGGAGGTCGCCGTGTGCTCATGCATCGATCGTGCCTCACCGCGCTGACCGCGGCCTGCACGTCGGGCGTGTGGCGTGGCGGTCAGCGCGGTGGTCAGCACGGCGCGGCGGTCAGCGCGGCGCGGTGGTCAGCTGCCAGGCGTCGCCGGCGGGGTGGGTGCCTGTCCGTCCGTGGGCGGCGTGGGCGGGGTGGGTGCC